>CAYTBG010000032.1:0-25461 GCA_964435925.1 uncultured Eubacteriales bacterium
TGGCCAGGATGACAGGAGGGACTCTGTTAACAAAGGAAGGGATGACGATGGGGACGATCGCCTACATGTCCCCCGAACAGGCGCGTGGTGAAGAGGTTGATCATCGTACGGATATCTGGTCTCTGGGTGTAGTTCTGTATGAGATATTCACCGGTCAATTGCCTTTCAAGGGGGAGCATGAGCAGGCTGTTGTGTATTCCATTTTGAACGCAAGACTAAAGCCAATCACTAATTTACGTCCTGACATTCCAATGGCCATAGAACAGGTTGTAAGCAAGGCTCTTGAGAAAAATACTGATGAGCGATACCAGCACGTAGAGGAGCTGATAGATGATCTGAAATCCATATCAGAGGGAATAGTGCCAGAGGGAGTTAGGGCAAGACTGAGGAAAGCAAAGCTGCTCAGGAGAAAGAGAGCGATTCTTTATGCAGGTATCGCTGGTTTTCTCATCATCATGACTGTGATAGGACTAAGTCTTTTCACGGGACGTGGAGAGGCCATAGATTCGATTGCAGTGCTACCGCTTGAAAACCTCACGGGTGACGTTGAGCAGGAATATTTCGTCGACGGGGTTACCGATGAGTTGATTGGACAGCTGGCTCAGATCAGTGCGTTGCGGGTAATTTCGCGCCGGTCAGTGATGAAGTACAAGGAATCAGATAAGTCCTTACCGGAGATTGCACGAGAGTTGAACGTAGATGCTGTGGTAGAGGGGACGGTGCATCAGGTCGGAGAAAGCGTGCGCATCAGGGTGCAGTTGATCGATGGGCTCCCCGAGGAGCGGAACCTTTGGGCCCAGACGTACGACCGGGCTATGACCGATGTGTTGGCGATGTATGGTGAGATGGCCCGCGCCATTGTAGGCGAGATTCAGGTCAAGCTGACCGCGGAAGAAGAGACACGCTTTGCCACCGCGCGCCAGGTTAATCCCTAGGCCTACGAGGCATATCTCAAGGTCCAGATCCACAGGGACAAGATGACTCCACCGGATCTCGAGACCGGATTGCAGTACTTCGAACTAGCGCTGGAGAAAGATCCGAACTTCGCCCGGGCCTATGCGGGTATCGCCAGAATCTGGACCGCACGCTCAGTATGGGGGCACCTGCCACCCCGTGAGGCAGTGCCACAACCAAAGGCAGCGGCGGAGAAAGCCGTGGAGTTGGACAGTACGCTCGCGGAAGCTCAGCACGCATTGGCGTCAGTCAGAGCCTGGGGAGAATGGAACTGGGAGGGAGCGGAAACGGCGTTCCGGCGGGCTATCGCGCTCAATCCCAGCCATCCGGATGTGCGAGTAGGTTACTCGCATTTTCTGATCATCATGGGAAATGCGGATGAGGCGTCGGCGCAGATCGAGCGCGCCCTGGAATTGGACCCGTTCAACGCCAAGTTCCAAGCATTTTATGGTATGCACTTGCTGTTTGTGCGCCAGTATGACGACGCCATCGCGCAGTTCCAGAATGTGCTAAGAACGGTGCCAAACCACCCCGTGGCGCATTCGGGACTCTTGGAAGCATTCTATGCGAAAAGAATGTATGATGAGGCACTGGCAGAGGAGCGTTTTTTTGCGGAAGGCGATCGTGAAGCTGAAGACGTCCTGGCACGCGGTTACAAGGAAGGGGGCTTTCCTGGAGCGATGAACCTGTCGGCGGAGTTGTGGGCAGCGCGCTCACGTACAACCTATGTCTCGGGCTGGAGTATGGCGAGAACGTATGCCTTTGCCGGGAAGTACGACCAAGCCTTCGAATGGCTGGAGCGGGGCTTTGAGGAACGTGATCCCAACATGATTTATATCAAATTGTTTCCGGCGTTCGAGCCCCTGCGCAACGACCCGCGCTTCAAGGATCTGCTACGGCGGATGAACCTCCCGGAGCTACAATGATCAGCATAAAAAGCAGAAAGGCTGGAAAGCTAAAGCCATCGAGCATTACCAGAAATTCCCCTCCCTCCGGAAAGACGCTAACTCCGATATTGCTGAGGTTAGGGATGCCAGAGCGAGGGTGGCTGAACTGAAGAGTCAGTAATTTTTTGTATTCAAGGAGTTGAATTATGGTTGATTTTGAAAATATCCCACTTGAACCGAGATATTTTCTTGATGAAGACTGGAAACACCGTAAAGGAATGTCTGGTCTTCCAGATGGAATATCATCCTATGCAGAAATACATTTATCAAGAAAATATTGGACTGATCCAGTATTCGCCAAGCAAAGGAAACAACAATCACCAGACTATAAAAAGGACTTAAAGGAGTGGACTAAATGGATAAAGAGCGTTCGGGTTGAAATTGCAGAAGCCTCGCAAACTGAAAAGATTAAATCTGATGAGAAATATGATTATCTGCGTTCAGAAATGGGAATGAATATTATCGTTCCACAAGGAAAAATTGCTGAGATGAGGTTTAAAGTAAATTTAATCGCAGACTATAGAGTTGTAGCAATTGATGGATTTCCAAAAGATGTGATTGAAGAAAAAGAAATAGTAAAAGGAAAAGTAAAAGTAGCAATAAGCAAATATTTTAAGTTTATTCCTGTAATACCGCCTGGAGTAGTAGAACCTCTTGAGATTGAACTTGGTCCTTGGGAGTTTAAGCTTGGAAGCTTAAGAAAAGTAAACATTGATTTCAGCGGTGGATTAACCTCAACGCCTGAATGGTACCTTAAAGAAGATGGCATTAAAAATGAGTTTATTGTTACTATGACGATTAGAAAACCGGCAAAGGTTAAGCAAATAACTGGAAAGGTCAAAGCAGCCTGGATCTACGAACCTGGTTTTTTTAGAAGAGCAAGAGTCGGAACAAGCGCAAGAAGCATTGAGATATATAAATAAGACAATTTTAATTCATACAAAAATAATTAAGGCGCGTGGCAGCCAAACATCCTTAGTTTGCATGCCGTGGAGCCACTACTTGCAAGAGTAAGCCTTGTCCTTCCTTTAAGCGTCATTAACCAGAATTAAGCGAGTTCAAACAAAATCTGTCTGAACATTTGAGATGGTGAAAGACATGCATCTTTTTCTTTTTAATGTTTATATCATTCTTAATTTACAAAATTTTTTACTCTCAATTGACAACTATTCATCTCTATGCTAAGAGTTATGAGGAATACAGATGAAGAAAATCAACAATAAAAAGCAAGATCTTTCTTCAACGAAAAAAACAAATTTCTATTCTATCAATTACCGACTGATATCATTATCAACTCTCATAATGTAAACCATGGTGGCTAAAAAGAAAAAAGACAAGCTTAGAAGTATTGATGAAACAATTACAAAACCCATATTTAAAATAGTAGAACAGCAGTCCAAAACTGCCTACATCCTTTTTTTGAAGGGACACCTGTTAGGCAAACTCTGCACTTTGGAAAAAGGAAAAACAGTCATCGGTCGGAGCTCCCAGGCTGACATCCCACTCAAGGATTCTGGTGTTTCCCGCGAACACTCAGAAATCAAAGTAGACGGTGAAAACGCAACTATTAAGGATTTGGGAAGTACAAACGGTACTTTTGTCAACAACAAACGTATCGCCAGACATACTCTCAAAGATGGCGACAAGATCCAGATAAGCTCTTCGACTGTCTTTAAATTCATACTGTCTGATGAAAGTGAAAAGGTATTTCATGATGAGCTATACCGTATGGGAGTCATGGATCCAGTAACCAATATCTATAATAAAAGATATTTCACAGAACGTTTGAAACAAGAATTCAGCCTTGCTAAGCGTAACAAAACCGGACTTTCTTTAATAATGATTGACTTAGACTTCTTCAAGAAAATTAACGATACTTATGGTCATCTGGCAGGAGACTTTATCCTCGGGAAACTCTCAGAGGTTTTTTCCAGCATAACCAGGGACGAAGACATTGTCGCTCGCTATGGAGGGGAAGAATTTGTTGCGATTCTCCCTCGAAGCAGCGAAGAAGGCGCTGTCATGTGCGCAGAAAGGATAAGGGAGAAAATTGCTCAAACGCCTTTTATGTTTGAAGGTGAGGAAATAAACATTACCGTAAGTATTGGGATTGCCACTTTAGATGAGAATAACTTCTTCGGAAGCTATGAAGATTTTATCGAAGCTGCAGATAACTGTCTCTACCGTTCCAAGAAAAGCGGCAGGAACTGCACTACTTGCTCATCCGAAGCAGAAACTTAAGAAAGAAATTTTCCATAGATTACAACTGCTCATTTTTCTAATTTCATTTTTTTATTAGCTTTAAGGGGTGATAAAAAATCACCTCATAAACCACCGCACAAGGTTATATACTTTTTTATCTAATATTGTTTATTCTTTTCACTTACTATAATAAATACATGAAGGCATTGCTTTTTATTAATAAGCATTGAAGATTAAAAAATGCCCTCTTATTTTCATGGCGCGAGGCCCTATATATAACAAAAAGTGTTTGACAAGAAATAAGATATCTATATATTTTAGGACTTAGGAAGAAATAAAAAAAACAAAATGGAGGAATTAAAATGAAACGAATTTTAGCTTCTTTTCCTGGATGGATGGCCATGCTTACACTGGCAGCGTTTCTTTTCGCCGTTGCTTCACCCGCAGCGGCTCAAGATGAGGAAGGTGAAATCGAGGAAACACTAAAACAGCTAACGCAACAAGCTGCAACTGGGTATCTTGCGCCAATTATTACGCCGATTGGCATAGATTTAAACGGTGGCTGGTTTCATAAGGCGCCCCCTGCAAAAATGTTTGGTTTGAGTCTAGAGTTAGGACTTGTAGGAATGCTTACAACCGTTCCAGATGATGTAGTTAGAACTTTTAGCGTAACGGATACAACGTTCCAGTTTGGCGACCAGCAGGCATGGGATTTAGTAACGGCTATAGGTATTGGGGACGCAACCGTAGAACAAGCTTTGTTTGATCAAATTAAAGACCAGAATTTCAGTGTAAGCATACATGGTCCAAATATCATGGGCGCTTCAGACGATGAGATAGAAATTGATTTCAGCGGAGCAGATGTTACTTTTATTGACCCCAACACTTTACTAGAGCGAACAGAAACACTCGGTGCAGACACATGGGCCCTTGGTGTTGGTGGCTTAGGTTTTCTAGAAGACTTATCCTTCGTTCCGCTGGCAGCACCTCAACTTTCAGTCGGCACGGTTTTAGGAACACGGGCAACAATCCGCTATATACCGACAATTAATCTCTCAACTATACCTGGTCCTTCCCTCTTCCTTGATGAGGATTTTGGCAAGATCAGTTATTTTGGTTTTGGATTACAGCATAATCCAGGAGTATTTCTTCCAACTCCTCTTCCCCTAGATGTTGCAGTTGCTTTCTATACCCAGACATTTAAGATAGGGGAGGAATTCTTTAAGGTTAAAACCACTGCCTTTGGAGTAAACGCGAGCAAAAAACTAGGAATAGGACCTATAAACATAACTCCTTATGCCGGATTCATGCTTGAAAAATCAACAATAGACATTGCTTATACCTATGAGGTTGAAAGCCTTTTGGGCTCACCCCAAAACATAGACATAGCCCTTCATTTCGAAGGAGAAAATAAGAGCCGCATAATACTTGGCCTAAGCGTAAAATTGCTCTTGTTCAACATTAATGCTGATTATAATATCGGAAAATGGAACTCCTACACAGTTGGCATTATGTTCTCAATGTAAAGGTTGATTAATCCAGAGATTAAAAAGGCTTATTTTCGTATAGAAAAAAGCTGGAGGTAACGATGAAAAAATTTTTGCTAATCTTTCTGACTATTATTCTAGTCTCTACAACCCACGCCTATGGGTTTAAATTCATGGCAGGAGGTCATCTTTCAAAGTATGCTGTGGAGCCTGAAGGAGCTGGAATTGAATGGAAAAATAAAACGGGATTTCTTGTGGGCGGAGGAATTGAACTTTTTTCAGTTCCATTTATATCTCTTGATATTGATGGATTTTATTTCCAAAAGGGCAGCAAGTTTAAATCTGCAACTGAGGAATTGGATTATACTTTGGATGTAATTAGTATTACACCACTGGTCAGAGTTAAGTTTTTGCCTGGTCCATCGCCTTATGTTCTTGGAGGCGGCGAATTTTCATATATCCTTACTCATAAATTAGACGAGACAGATATAAAAAACGAGACTAAAAGTTTTGATTACGGACTTGTCTTTGGCGCAGGTTACGAGATGTCAATGCCAGGTGCCTCGCTATTTTTTGAAGGAAGGTACCATCTCGGGGTTGCTAACATACTAAAAGACCCGGCTACAGGTGAATCACTAAAAACCAAGGCACTTGTAGTAATAGTAGGAATTAAAATTTAGTTAATAGAAAAAATTCTTCAAGACCAGAAAAAGGCTCATCAAAAGAAGTACATAAACCCAATCTTTACCCCGCCATAAGGCAAAATATCCAGGTGGAACTCTAACCTATTCTGGAATTCTTTCTCCTTCAGGTAGTTTTGAAACGCTCTTTCCGCCCGACTTTTCCTCATAAAATTATAAACAGCCAAACATCCATATTCTGCTGCTAAAGTATAGGATCTTTCTTTGCTGACAAAAAGGGAAAAAATAGATGAGAATAATTATTTGAGCCGCAAAAATTAATAAAATTCTTATTGTATAGTTTCTTATGTTTCATTATGTTATCAAATAGATGGGATAAATTTAATAGCGAGGGAAGTAAAATGAGAGAAATCAGGAATGAAAAATTTATCATAAGGACTCCAAAATCCACAGCAATCATTTCTATTCTGGTTTTAGCAATCATAACCTTTACGCCTGCCTGTAAGAACAGAAAAGATGTTGTTCTGCCCTATAAGCAAAATATTGTGAAACCAGGGATTGAGGTCTTCCTTAAAAGCCACCTATATCTGGTAAAAGGGAAAAGAGTGGGCTTAATAACAAATCCGACTGGGGTGGCCAGCAATTTAGAGAGCGCCATTGATCTTTTTTATAATAACCAAGAAATTAACCTTGTCGCTTTGTATGGACCTGAGCATGGAGTGAGAGGAAATGCCCAGGCCGGTGAGTATGTTTCCTTTTATATTGATGATAAATATAACATCCCTGTCTTCAGCCTTTATGGGCAATCGAGGAAACCCGAAGCAGGAATGTTAAAAAACATCGATGAGTACATGCGTTCGTTCGATACTATCGAAGCTGGGAAAATTCCTGAAGCCCCGATGGTTGAGAGTGCAGATGTATTGATATTTGATATTCAGGATGTGGGGACAAGAATTTATACTTACCTTGCGACAATGGCCTACTGTATGCAGGCCTGCGCTGAGAACGGCGTTGATTTTATAGTTTTAGATAGACCAAATCCAATAAACGGCGAAGATTTGGAGGGCCCACTTCTGGAGTATCCGGAGTACAGCTCCTTTATTGGCCTCTATCCCATACCTGTAAGACATGGGATGACCACAGGGGAATTCGCAGAGCTTTTTAATGATAAATTCTTGGAGAAAAAGGTCAATCTTACAGTTATTCCCATGCAAGGCTGGGAAAGGGAGATGTGGTATGACGAGACATCCCTTCCCTGGGTTATTCCCTCGCCAAACATGCCTACTCTTGATACAGCAACTGTATACCCGGGACAGGTTTTTTTGGAAGGAACGAATATATCTGAAGGGAGAGGAACGACAAAGCCATTCGAGATTTTTGGAGCCCCCTGGATCGATGGCTATGAATTAGTAAGAAAACTCAATGAACTCAACCTTCCAGGAATAAAGTTCAGGGAAGCCTGGTTTTCGCCTACCTTTTCAAAGTATAAAGGAGAGCTCTGCGGCGGCGCTCAAATACATGTCATCGACAGAGATCAGTACAGACCATTTGAATCCTCTCTGCACATAATAAAAACAGTGAAGAATATGTACCCCAGTCATTTTAAATTTCACAATGAATACATCGATAAAATAATGGGAACTTCAAAAGTAAGACAAGCACTTGAAAAGGGGAGTGATGTCAAAGATATAATAAGAAGCTATCAAAAGGATTTAGATAACTTTTCAGAGCTGAGGAAATCTTATTTGCTCTATTAAGGCCGGGAAGGTGATTGCATGAAACTCTATTTGATTCAGCACGGAATATCATTACCTGAAGAGAAAGACCCTGAAAAATCTCTAAGCCCGGAGGGAAAAGAAGAAACTCAAAGGACAGCAGAATTCCTGAAGATAAAAAATATAAAAGTTGATGCTGTATGGCACAGTTCAAAACTGCGCGCGATGCAAACGGCACAAATAATTTCAAATTCCATTTTTTGTTCAGAAACTAAAGAAAGAAACGATTTAAACCCTTTAAATTTTGTAGAAAATTTTCCTGAAGAAATAAAATCCTTAGACAAAAACTTGATGATTGTAGGGCATCTGCCCTTTTTGCAGAAATTAGCATCCCTGCTTCTCTCTGGGTCAGAGACAAATCAGTTTATTTCTTTTAAGAATTCTGGAGTTGTTTGTTTGGAGTATACCGATACTTGGAAAATTGCTTGGATGATTACTCCTGTTCTGTTGTAGGCGAATCCTTATCTCATCTTTCGTATGCGGACCTCGATTTCTTTGACATCTTTCAGCAAAGCTACAATCCTTGATGTATCTGTATTGCCGTAGTGATAAGGATATAGTATTTTTGGCTTAAAAGCTTTTGCTGCATCAGCCACCATTTCCGGAGTCATGGTGTAAGGAAGATTCATGGGCAAGAAAGCAATATCGATATTCTTCAACGCTTTCATCTCTGGAGTATTCTCTGTATCGCCAGCCACATAAACTCTCTTATCAGCAAACGCTATCACATAGCCGTTGCCATGTCCTTTCGGGTGGTAGGGAACACCACTTCCTCGCTTGTGGACGATGTTGTAGGCGGGGACAGCTTCGATCTTAAATCCCTGAACGGTTTTAACATCTCCGTTTTCCATGATAATGCCACCTTCAACCTTATCTGTGCATTTTTCTGTCAGGACTAAATCTGTTTTTTCTTGGCGGATGATGTCAATAGCCTTGGTATCGAGGTGATCGCCGTGCTCATGGGTTACAAGAATAAGGTCTGCCTTGGGAAGCTGAGAATAATCAGCTTCTCTGCTGACAGGGTCCACATGAATAACCTTGCCGGCAAAGGTGAACATCAACGTTCCGTGGCCTATGAACGTAATCTTCAGATCTCCTTTGGAGGTAGTGATAATATCTTCTTCAAATTCCTTTTGAGCAGCTACTGTCGCCACAAAAATAAACATTAAAGCAATCATGAAAAGAGAAAATTTACGCATGATTTCTCTCCTTAATCAGGATCTTTAATTTGTTTTTTCACAAATTATGAAATTTGCTCTGCATATCACCCAGATAAAATTTCATGGGCATGAACGAGCTTGCTTTTTACTTTAAGGCCGAATGGACAAGCTTTTTCGCAGTATCCGGAGCAATTGCTGCAATTAAGGGGCTTCGTGCTCTCCTCCAGTTCAGCATAATAGCGCATGGCTTCCCTTTCCATCCGGTAGTCTTCAAAATACATTTTATAACGAAGAATATCATTTACGGCAACATTATCCGGGCAGGAAGAAAGACATTCCTGACAGCTCACCCTGCAGTATTGATTATTGGCCTGACGTTGATAGGCAGCAATCATTTTTAAGTCGTCTCTGCTTAACGGTTTCCCTGATGCAGCCACATATTCCTCGACATGAGAATAACTGCTCATGGTGGGGATACAACAGTCAATGTTAGGATTGCTCATAACCCAGCGAATTGCTGCCTGAGGATAGCTAACTTCCTGGGAGGTGAGAGATTTCAGATTTCCTTGCTTTCCTCCTGCAAAGATCTTCATGGCAACAGTTCCGATCCCTTTCTGGCGAACCTGTTTGATAAGAGGTTCGATCTCTTTGCCTTCCATATGATTGTAAATGAAGAGAACAACCTGAGTAAAATCATTGTCAAGAGCCTGCTTCATGGTGAGTGTCGGATTGTGTGTGGAAAAACCCGTAAAGCGAATTTTTCCTTCTTTTTTCATTTGAGAATAAGCAGCCTGGATTTCTTCATTTTCGAGAATGGCAAGGTCATTTGCCTGATGAACCATGGCAATATCGATATAATCTGTCTGCATGCGCTTTAAGCTTGCCTCCAACCTTTTGATGACATTTTCTTTTGTGATTTGCATCCGGGGAGAATAAGGATGTTTGGTTGTAATCGTTATCTTATCTCTCACTTCTTTGAGAGCCTGGCCGATAAACGTTTCACTCTTGGTACGCATATAGCCTTCTGCTGTGTCAAAATAGGTAACTCCTAATTCATAAGCATACCTTAAAACATTCGGCTCAAAGAAAGATATTGCACCACAGCTAACATCGGGAACTTTTATTCCAGTTTTTCCCAGAGTATTATATTTCTGAATCTTAAGAAGAGAGGATCCGCTTTGGGCAGCCCCTGTATCCTTTAAGCTTGGCCTTGCGTTTTTTGCAAGGCTGATGCCTAATACTCCAGATGTCAAAGCCTTAAAAAAATTACGCCTACTTACGTTTGCCATAATTTCCTCCTCTATTTATTTAGAATTTTTTTTACTAAGAGGTGGGCTTGATAAATCAAGACCCTACAGGACATTATTTTCTCCTTTTTTCATTTGCTTTTTTTAACCTGAATAGGCAATAGGGGCTCTATTTCTTCTAAAAGTTGCTTGTATTCGGGAGATATAAGGTAAATGATATAATTTTCGCTTCTGCGGTTCGGCACCAGGAATTTTGATCCCGGGCCAATTGTTTCTCTTGGCGGGAAGGATTCATAAAAATCTATTTCAATCTCCTTATCTCCCATCTGAAGAATCAATTTGTCTTTTGATTTAAATCCAGCTCCTTTTATGCATTCGTCTGTCCAGTTGGTTGACATCTGAAGCATGTTTCGCCTGAAACTAGATTCGATGATATTTCCGCTCAGCGCTCCTTCTCCGATCTTCACTTCACCGACATTCACCTCGATAGTAGAGAAGAAGTCTTTATCCAGGGGTGGATTTATTTTCACATCAGAAATTCCATAATTGCTGCCCCGCCTTCCTACCTGAGAACTATACCAGGAAGAGGGAATCTTAATTCCGTTTATCTCCTGGTATGGCCCGAAGTCGTGGTTAACTTCGTATTTGCCTCGAGATTGATCAAAACCTTTAAAGACTAATCTCTTAAGGGTAAATTCATCAGCGTCAAGATAAAATTCAACCTTTAACCTCTCTATATCAGTCGTCAGCATGTAATGTTTTCTTGGCCCAAAATTCTTCTGCCCTTTAAACTCCAGCTTATCTTTAAAATTAATGAGAGTGAATAATCCACCTCTTAGTTGCGCCAAACATTGATAAGTAGATTTCACAAATGCTTCCATTTCAGTTATTTTATTGAAGCAGTTTCTTTTAACTTTATCCCCTTCCACGAGTATGACCTCGGTAATGACAGGTTCCTTGCCATCTATTAGCTTCATAAGGCCAGAAGTTGCCATATAATAGGTTCTGAGACCGTGCTTGAAAGAATAATTCTTAACCTTTGATAACGCCTCTTGTCCTCCTGCTGCTTGGATGTTTTTTTCCACAATGTCTTTGACAGAAAGATCTGCCTGGGAATACAACAGAAGAAAGGAACCTAATAAGACCAATAGGCCTGTGAAAAAAACTCTTAATCGGCGCTCAATCATACCATCCTCCTCTGATAATTTTTATCGAATATATCGAATAATTGTAAAAGATACTATCCTTTTCTGCAAGAACAAAATTTCGGGGGAAGGCCTTGCCACTGAGAAGGGAAATTTTTCTATCCTTAATTATTCAGACCTCCCCTGGTAAGACCTAACTCCAAATTGGCTATTTATTTCAGAGCCTTCTCCTCTGTTTAGGTTTGATGAATCAAGTCCCTACAACAAAAAACCTGGATTTGATCAATCAAATCCCTATGGTATCAGCTTACTACTGGTGAGGCTTGAGGGTTCATCGGGTTGACTCTAGCTGCAAGAGAATATAGGAAAGGATAGCTCTCTTTTAGATGGGCAGTGTAGGATATCCATTCAATCGTCAGCTGCGAATATGCACGCTGAAGGTCTATGCTTAAATGTTCATAATCAGTATCTGGAAGGTCTTCCAACAGATCTCCTCTAAATACCAGCTCTTCTGTTAAGTGAAAAACAGCCCAGAGCAAATCAGTAAAGCGTTCATGCTCAAGTAGGTTGGGATTCTCAAGGAGACGCATCAAAAAAGAACGTTTACTGATAAGGAATTGCCGAATTTCAGAGAGACTAGTTTTATCGATTTTAATTTGATAAGGAAATTTCTGGACAGCAGTCATTGCTTTTTTAAAATCTTTCTTTTCCCAGTCAGTGTTCATTTCTAACTGTTTTTCTAAGTTTTGGGAGTTTATGACGAAATTGGAAAATTTTCTGAGCAGCTCAAGCCCGACCTCACTTAAAAAAGTCCCTATAACCATATTTAGTTTGTTCATGATAGACCGCTTTTCTCTTCTGGAGAGTAACCTCTCGATAAGCAGGATTACAAGAAGTACATCAAGAAAAAGAAACCCAAAATCTCCGATCATATAAATGAAAATGTGATGAAGGTCGCGAAAAATGAAATAATGAATAGTGTACGTTAGAGCAGAAGCAATTATAAGGAGCAAACTAATGGATAACATCCAGTTAATATGTTTTTTCATATGTATCAATCCTCCTTTCTTAAATTCGATGTATTTTCACTTCACTCATAATAAAGGTTTTAATATCTTTTTTGTCAAATATTTTATTCATGGTGTAAGCATTTCCTATTGCGCTCTCAGAGAAATTTTCAGAAGTGCTTCCCTTCATTGCCTTCTCCAAGTTACATGATAATGAAAAGTTAGTTAGTATAGCCCTCTCGCCTTAATATTAAAAGTGAATCTTGATCATATCATTCGACTCTTAAAAAAGATTTAAAACATGTAACTTGGATGTGCTATAATAGCTCGTTTTAAATAAGAAAATAATTAGGGAGTTTGCAATGCTTTTTATCGAAGTAAAAGGGAAAAAAATAGAAGTCAATGAAGAAGGATTTTTAGCTAATCATGAGGATTGGGCCAAGGAAGTGGCCGAGCTTTTAGCCAAAGAAGAAGAGGGAATAGAAAATTTGACCGATGATCATTGGGCAGTAATTAACTATATTAGAAATTACTATCTGGAAAAAAAATTAGCTCCCATGGTTCGTAAGCTCTGTAAAAATACAGGCTTTCAGCTGAGATACATCTTTGAACTCTTCCCCTCCGGGCCTGCAAGAGGAGCCTGCAAGGTCGCCGGACTTCCCAAACCCGATGGCTGTACTTAGGAAGAAAAGGCCTATGCTTTCTCAGATGGTTGTCTTTAAGAGGGAAAAACCTCTATGCTTTCTTTACTAAGGTTTGGAGTCATCTTCTCTTTTTTTTTTATCTATTATCTCTCTTTCCATTCTGGTTTTAAAACCCTTTTCTTTCGGCAAAAAGCCTCTTTATGCAGAGCCCCGAGGTGATGCAAAAAAAGGAGTTTTATATGCCTTCGGACGGGGAATGTTGCCCTGGGAGAAGGAGAGCTCAAGCAAGCACCTTCCCACATATGTTTCAGGAATGTTGTATCATGCCGGCATATTTGTAGCTCTGTTCTATCTTCTTTCCCTCATTTTTTCTTTAGAACTATCCAGGCTTTTTATCTATCTCCTGCGATTTCTCTTTTTTCTGGGATATCTCGGCGGCTTTACTCTCCTTTTTAAAAGAATTTTTCTTCCCACAATGAGAAAAATAAGTTGCCCGGACGATTTCGCTGCAAACACTATTGTAGACCTCTTCCTGATCTTTGCCTTTGTCCATACATATTTAGTGAGAGAAACTCCATTATTTTTTTTAGTGGCGATCGTGATGTTTCTGTATATCCGTGTTGGAAAAATTCGTCATTGTTTCTTCTTTTTTTTCAGCAGAGTTCTCTTTGGCCTATTTTATGGTAGAAGGGGAGTTCTCCCTCCAAAACCACATAAAACTCAGGGCATGAAGATTGAAACTTAACCATCGTGAGGATCAAATTCCAAATTCAATGAGTGAGAATGCTCATATGAAAGACGTTTTAGAAGAAAAGATAATACAGCTCAAACCAGAAGACCTGAAGAAAGCCCTCCAAGTTTTTCGAGGAAAACTGAATCAAGAATATGCTGCTTATCTTAACTCTTGTGTTCACTGCGGCCTCTGTGCCGATTCCTGCCATTATTATTTGACCCATGAGGACGTTCAATCTCTACCCGCTTATAAATTAAATCTGGTCCAGGGAATATTTAAAAAATATTTTAGCTCTGTCGGTAAAAACATCCCTGGCTGGACAGGAGCGAAAGAGTTCAATCAAGCGATGGTGAGAGAATGGGTTGATTCTCTCTTTGGAAGGTGCACGTTGTGCGGCAGATGTTCTTTGAATTGTTCCCTGGGTATAAATATTCATCTTCTTATAAGGACAGCCAGAAGCGCACTGGCTTCAATGGGTATTGTTCCCTTTGGCCTCCAGTCCACTGTCGATACTGCACTGGAAAAAGGGAACAACATGGGAATAGCTAAAGAAGACTGGATTGAGACAGTAGAGTGGTTAGAACAGGAACTCCAGGAAGAAGTAAGTGACAAACAGGCCGTCCTTCCGATGGACAAAAAAGGAGCCAGGCTTTTTTACACAGTCAATCCCAGGGAACCAATGTATTTTCCTTTATCAATTCTCGCAGTCGGCAAAATATTTTATGCGGCAGGGGAGAGCTGGACCTTCTCCGGTGATAACTATGACGTCACCAATTATGGCTATTACAGCGGTGATGATGAAGCAGCTGCAACCTTGTCAGATCGACTAGTTCAGTATATGAAAAAACTGGGTTGCAAGACACTTGTTCTTGCAGAATGCGGTCATGGCTTAAACGCAAACAGATGGGAAGCCCCGGAATGGTTAAGCAAAAAATACGGTTTTGAAGTCAAGAGCATTCTTGAGATTGTGGCTGACTATATCCGGCAGGATCGTATTAAACTCGATCCTTCTCCCAACCCCAATCCTGTCACTCTTCATGATCCCTGCAACCTTGTTAGGCTGGGAGGAATAGTAGAAGAACAGCGGTACATTCTAAAACATGCTGTGTCTCATTTTATCGAGATGAGCCCTAATAGGGAGAAAAATTTTTGTTGCGGAGGTGGGGGTGGTCAGCTGGCCATGACCCGTTTCAGCCAGAGACGCCTTAAAGCAGGCCAAATAAAGGCGGATCAAATCAGAAAAACCGCTGCTAAGATCGTCGCAGCTCCCTGTCACAATTGCATTGATCAACTCATGGAACTCAATAAGCACTACAAGCTTGGAGTTAAAGTGAAAACCATCTGCGAGATCGCAGCAGATGCTTTGATAATTGATAAAATCTAGAAATATTAGAAAGACGAGAAATAGATTTAAAATATGAATCTTTTCTCTTATTTAAAGATAAGATTCTATATTTTTAGCGTTTCTAGTCAGCCTGGCTTATTTTTTTCGTAATTCAGCTATTTCCTTAACCGCATTAATTGCTGTATTTATGTGTTCTTCTGTATTAAAAGGGCCAATGCCGGACCTTACTGCTCCCTTAATTTTGTCTGTGCCAAGTTGTTCGTGGACGAGTGGAGCACAATGAAGACCTGTTCGAAAGGCAATATTGTAGTCCACGTCAAGAATAGTGCCTGTGTTAATAGCTTCTAAACCGTCAATATTAAAAAGTAGAATGCTGATATGATCTGTCAAATCATCCTGGCAGTACAGTGTCACTCCTTCGACATTTTTTAGCCCATCCCTGAGCATGGCTGTTAGTTTCATTTCCCGATCATGGATATTATTTAATCCTTTTTTCTCTATCCATTTCAATCCTGCATGAAGTCCTGCTACTCCTAAAGTATTTAAAGTTCCGTATTCAAGCCTGAAGGGATATTCATCGAGATGGGTACGGACTGCGGAACGAACCCCTGTTCCACCTGCTCGCGTATGCTTTATCTCAATTCCTTCCCTGACATACAGACCACCAATTCCTGTAGGACCAAGGAGAGACTTGTGACCGGTGAAAGCAATCACATCCACATTCATCTCCTCGACATCAATCGGGATTTTCCCCGCCGATTGTGAGGCATCAATCACAAATGGTATTCCTTTCTCTTTGCAGTGTTTCCCTATTTCTTTTATTGGCTGAATGGTCCCGATCACGTTGGAGGCATGGTTGACAATGACAAGTTTTGTATTTTTTTTAAATTTTTTGGGAAACTCATCAGGGTCTACGAATCCCTTTCCATCAAAAGGGATATAATCGACTTCAATCCCGTTATATTTATACAGGTGATAAAGCGGCCTTAACACAGAATTGTGTTCAATTGTTGTGGTTATCGCATGATCGCCTTCTTTGAGAATTCCATTTATTACGAGATTCAAGGCGTCTGTAGAGTTATAAGAAAAACAAAGCCTATTCGGGTCTTTTCCGTTGAAAAATTCTGTCAGCATTTCTCGGGTTGTTTCCACTAATTCTCCGGTTTCCATGCACAGGTCATACCCAGAACGTCCAGGATTAACTCCAAAATTCCGATAGAAATTATCCATAAAAACATAGACTTCTTCTGGCTTGGGAAAAGAAGTTGATCCATTATCGAGGAAGATAACCTTTTCCATTCAATTCCTCCAAAACTGCTAAAAAACTCATTATTTGGCAAAACTGCTTAAAATAAAATTTATATTAAATTCCAGGGTAAAATCAAATTATATTTTATAAAAAATTGACAGGGATTTTCAACTTAGACTAAAATTTATATTTCGTCCTATGAAACAATGTTATTTAAGGAGTCATAGATGAGAAGAAATTATAAACAATTATTCTTTTTCTTCGGGTTAGTTTTTCTCGTTTGCCTTTCGAACTGCACTTTCCTGGAAAAACCTTATGATCTTGTGATAAAAAACGGCTTCATAATAGATGGCACGGGAAATCCCTGGTTTAAAAGCGATATAGGCCTGAAGAAACAAAAAATTGTCAGGATTGGCTTTATAGATGAAAACCAAGCAAAGAAAAGCATTGATGCACAGAACTTAATTGTCAGCCCTGGATTTATCGATATCCATACCCATTGTGACCGCAAAATTGCAGAGGTCCCTACAGTCGATAACTACATTTATCAGGGAGTAACGACTGTTATTGGTGGAAACTGCGGAGGTCATCCTTTTCCCTTGAAGGAACATTTAAAAAAAATCGAGGATCGAGGAACATCTGTAAATTATGGCTGCCTTATCGGTCATAATACAATCAGACGAAAGGTTATCGGTTTTAAAATGGAGGCACCTACAGAAGAAGAGATGGAAAAGATGAAAGCGTTAGTCGATGAGGAGATGAAAGCAGGCGCCCTGGGATTTTCAACAGGCCTTTCCTATCTTCCTGGAATTTATTCCAAGACAGAAGAAATAGTCCAACTTGCCTCTGTTGTTTCCCGCTATGGAGGAATCTATGCTAGCCATCTTAGAGATCAGGGACGCCATATAACTGAAGCTATTGAAGAAGCCATCGAAATAGGCGAGAGAAACAATATCCCTGTCCAAATTTCTCATGTAAAATTGGCTGATGATGCTGTCTGGTACGAACTGGAAATGATAACCGGACCGGTTGAAGAAGCCCGCAAAAGAGGCGTTGAAGTCACCCTTGACCAATATCCTTACACAGCAACAAGCTCTGGCTTTACTAGCAGCTTTCCCTCCTGGGCTTTTGAAGGCGGAAAAGAAAAATTCCTGGAGAGATTAGAGGACAATGAAACCTATCAAAAAATAAAATCTTTCATCATCAAAAGAAGACTTACTTCAACAAAGGGAATTAACAAGCCAGAGACCATTTATATTGCCCGCTCAGAGAAATTTCCGGAGTATGAAGGAAAAAACCTTCAGGAGATCCTTCTCGCTCAAGGCAAGAAACTAACAGTCGATAATGCTGCGGATTTAATCATTGATATCGAGAAAAACGGAGGAGCTTCTGGGGTTTTTTTTCAGATGAATGAGAAGGATGTAGAGGATTTAATGCGCCTTCCCTACAATATGCATGCTTCTGATGGTGCAGTTCGAGTTAAAGGAGAAGGCATTCCCCATCCGAGAAACTATGGCACTTTTCCCAGAGTCATCGCCCATTTCGTAAGAGAACGTGGAATTATTTCACTGGAAGAAGCCGTGAAAAAGATGACATCTTTACCAGCTCAGACATTAAGGCTTAACAATAGAGGAATAATTAGAGAAGGGCTGTATGCAGATTTGACTATTTTTGACAGAAATACGTTTGCGGATAAGGCCACTTTTGCCAATCCTCATCAATACAGTCAAGGGCTTATGTATGTCATTGTTAACGGAGAGCTGGTTGTAGAAAAAGGAAAGCACACAGGCGGACTCCCGGGAATGGTCCTTTACGGCTATGGCAAAGATTCGGGAGAGAGAAAATGATCATTAAAAAAAACGGTGATGTACCTGAAGACATAGTTGAGGAAGAGGGAATTAAAAACGTCAAAAGGAAAATTCTCATAGGACCTAATGACGGCTCCTCTAAAATCGTCATGAGGCATTTCAAAATCCTTCCTGAAGGCCACACTCCTTTCCATAGTCATGACCACGAGCATGTTGTCAAAATAGAGAATGGCAGGGGAGTGGTAGTCGATGAAAATGGAAAGGTTATTACCGTTTCCCAGGGGCAAAGCCTATTAATAGAGCAAAATAAAAATCACCAGTTTAAGAATCCTTTTCAAGAGCCTTTTGAATTTTTATGTATCATCATTAATCCTGAAAAGGTGACCTGAAATAAGATTAGTTTGTTAAGATCCCAGATGAAAATTAATCCTAACAAAGCCATCGAGTTTCTCCTGGCAAGAGGGAGCTTGCCTATCCTTTACTGGCTGAAAAAGGATATTCTCGAAGTTCCAGTAGATAGGGAATTCAAAAACCTGCAAAAATTTGCTTCCCGCATCAGAATTTTGAAAAGTCAAAAACCCAACGGTGGGTGGTGTAAAAGAAAGTACGAAGGTCATCCTCGCTGGGAAAAGTCCTATTACATAGTCGACACATTAAAAAATATGTTCAAATTATATAACTTCGGTTGCACTCTGAAAGATGAAGGAATTAAAAAGACGATAAAATTCATATTATCTACGCAATCTAAAGCAGGAGATTTTCGCGGGGCTTATCTTAATGAATATGCACCTACATATCATGCACTGTCTCTTGAAATCTTGTGTCTTCTTGGTCATGATAACGATGAAAAGGTCCAGAAAGGATTCCAATGGATTATCAATAACAGACAGAATGATGGAGGCTGGGTCATTCCCTACCGGACTATAGATCAAGAACAGCTCAAAAATCGCTATAATTATGAAGCCCAATTAAAACTTGAACCTATTAAGCCTGATAAATCTCAACCTTTTTCCCATCTTGTTACGGGCATGGTGCTTCGCGCCTTAGCGGCTTCTCCAAAATGGAGCAAGAGTAAGGAGGCCAGGAAAGCAGGGGAACTGCTGCTGAGCCGTTTTTTTAAGGCAGATAAGTATAATGACAGATGGCTTCCTTCTTTCTGGGAAGAACTCGCTTATCCTTTTTGGGCCACTGATATTTTAGGCAGCCTTGATTCTCTCTCCAAGATTGGGTTTTCTGTGGAAAACGAAAACCTCCAAAAGGGATTAAACTGGATGTTGAAAAAACAGAATAAGCAGGGTTATTGGGAAGCTGGAAACATAAAATCTACTATAGAAGACCATCTCTGGGTGACCTTTGCGGTTCTGAGAGTTTTGAAAAGATTCGGATTGCTTGAGCTTTAACCTTTATCACAATCCCTTTTTCAATTTATATAATTAATAAGGCGACCATGAAATTGCTTAAGACAAAATCCAATGAAATACTTTCTAAGTCTTGGCAGTAACCTTGGAGATAGGGAAAAAAACTTAACTCTTGCTCTCTCTTTATTGGAAAAGGAAGGAGCTGAGATACTTAAAATGTCCTCCCTTTACGAGACTCAACCCGTTGATTTTCCCTCACAACCATGGTTTTATAACCAGCTTGTAGAGATCAGGACAAAGGCTAAGCCTGAGGCTCTTTTGGACTTGGTAAAAAAAATCGAACAAAAAATGGGAAGAAAACTCGAACAAAAAAAAGGACCTCGAATAATAGATATAGACATCATTCTGGCTGAGGACTCTGTTATCCGAAAAAAAGAGCTCAAGATCCCCCACCCCAGGATGGAAAAAAGAAATTTTGTGCTTCTTCCCTTTGTGGAAATATCCCCTGATACAGTTCATCCTGTTCTCAACGAGAATATGAAAACTTTATGGAAAAAATCGGATAACCGTTCAATCGTAAAGCAGATCAAGGAATCAATAAGCCATAAACATTGATGGGCTGTGGACTTGAATAAAAAGCAATGTTGAATTCTTAAACCGATAAAATTTTATTATAATATATTTTTTGCATGCGAAAAGCTACATTTCTCTCCTTCATATTTTTTCTTTCTGTCATTCAACCATTAGATTTTACATGATTTGATTCGTATAGTTGTTAGCGACCGGTTTTTATGCTACATAATTTGAACATCTCGGAATAGGCTTCAGAGCAAAATTCTATGTGAAGGCTTTTCGGGTACTCAAAAAGGAGAAAAGGATTTGTTTTGCCCAAGGAATGGAGTAAAAGTTTGAGGTCTGCGAAAGGTTTGATGAATTATTTCGGAGAAAGGAACGAGCGATGAAAAGATATTTTTTGTTTGTTTTGTTAATCATTTTTATCAGCGGATTTTCTTACGGCCATACAGAGCGGATTATCAGGGGCCTGGTTTCAGACAAGGAGGGGAAGCCACTGGCTGGTGTTAGGGCGGAGGTATATGAAACCTCCATCGTAACCCAGACCCTTTCTGATGGGACCTTTGCTTTGGAAGACCTAGCACTAGGGGAATATCAAATCTTATTTACTCACCCTGACTATATGGCTAATATGGTCAAAGTCACTGTCAGTGAAAAACCAAGCAAATTGATCCAAATTACTCTATCTGCAAAAAATCCAATGCTTCTTACTATTAAGGAAGAGATAACTGTCACTGCTGAAGCAGACTCCATAATAGATGTGAGCCTGCCATCTCACCGCACCATACTACCCAGTAGTGTATTAACTGAATTGGGAACGGCCAATATTGCTGAGGCGGTGGAGAAGATACCTGGGGTGTCGATGGTTGGCAAGGGTGGTTATTCCATGGTTCCAGCAATACGGGGACTTGCCGAACATAGGATTCTGCTTCTTGTTGATGGAGTTCGGCTTACTTCCGAAAGGCGCGTAGGTGCAAGCGCCTCTTTTATAAATCTCAATGATATTGATCGTATCGAGGTAAACCGCGGACCGTATTCGGTCTTCTACGGTTCTGGCGGCATCGGTGGAATTATTAATATTGTCACCAAATCACCTGCTGCTCATACACCTTTCAGAGGAGATTTCCGGCTCGGTTACAATACCGTAAGGAAAGAAAGAGCCGCTTCAGTTAATTTAAGCGGGTCACGGGGGAAATTCGGCTTTATGATGGTGGCTAATGGAAAAAAAGCCGACGATTATTCTTCACCTGCTGGTATAATAGAACAATCCCGGTACTCGGATTATGACCTTTTGCTAAAAGTTAATAGAACGGGAGATAATTCCCAGTTCTATTTCACCTTATTCCACTATCAAGGTGTAGACATCGGCAAACCCAGCCCTACAGCTAAACTCAAACCACGCTGGTATCCAAAAGAGAGAAATACCATCTTCACCTTGGGTTACAAGATACAAAACAAGTTCCACTTGGATACCTTGAATGTGAGCTTTTATATCCTCCCATCAATTCTGGAGACTCAAAAAGATAATTTAAGGGAATCCCTGACAGTGAAGAAAAGAAATCTAGCTAAAATTGAGGGTACCAATTTCGGTTTCAAGCTTCGGGGTGGAAAGGGGTTGGGTAAAAATCACACCCTAAATTTTGGGTTCGACTTTTTCGGGCGCCGCGGGCTAAACGACAGTAACACCGAATGGGATTTTGATGAGTACGAAAATATCACTAAGAAAACAGAAGAGACTTCACTCAATGATACCCGGAGAAATAATTTCGGTTTGTATATCGATGATAAGATCCAGATTTCTTCTTCTTTAACTATGAATCTGGGCGCCCGCTTTGATTACATAAACACCAGCAACCTTATTAACGCGGCGAATAGGTTTTCAAAAAGCGACAAATCATTCACCGCATATATTGGATCTATATTTAAGGTAACCCCCCATCTTTCATTGCTGGCTAACCTAGGCCGTTCCTTTCGATTCCCGACAATTGGTGAGTTGTTTTACACCGGGTTGACGGGGAGGGGAACAGTTTTTGGAAATGTAAATCTGAAATCCGAGACGAGTATGAATCTGGATTTCGGTTTGCGATACCTTCATGATAGATTTTACGCCTCAATTTATGGTTTCAGCAACTTGGTGAGCAATATGATCCAGAAATATGGTGGCATAGGCGAAGAAGAGTATTATTACAAGAATCTAACTGAAGGTCGCATCACTGGTATTGAAGGTGAATTCTATATCTGGTTGATTGAAGATTGTGAATTATTTGTTAATTTCCACCATATGAAGGGAAGAGAAAAGGACACAAATGCTGCCCTTAATTATATTCCGCCTTCCCGCCTAACCCTTTGGCCCAAGTTTTCTCTAGGCAAGTTCTGGGTAGAGCCAAAAATTACCTTAGCTGGTGCCAAGAAAGACCCAGGTTCCCTTGAAATTGAAATAAAAGGATACACTCTCTTCGATACAATTTTCGGTTATAAACTTAATAAAAATATAATGCTGCTCGCTATTGCACAAAATATATCAAACCGAACATATCGTTTGTCTGCTGACGAAAAAGGAGTGGATGCTCCCGGCAGAGGCGTAATCTTCAAAGTTTCTTTTTCTTATTAGGCTTGAATCAGGAATAGGGAATCTTGCTATCTTTTGTAATAGGCAACGCCCTAGGAAAATGCATGCCGCTCTTCCATTTTTGCTATTGATTATGGATTGTTATCCAGCTTAACTTTAATTCTAACGATATGCGTAATAGTTAATGTTAAATCTATCTAGTTAAAGCCTTCGGACAGCTTGCTGATCCTGATGTTGTTGAAGAGCCTGGAAGGAATTTTATATTTGGTTTGAGCTATTCTTTTTGAAAAATTTTAAAAATAAAGCTGATGCTTTCATATTTCATTGATTTTTATAACAGGTGAGAGTTGACTAATGGGTAATTCTTTTTGCATGATATGAGTTGCAAAAGAATAATTTAAGAGAAAAGACGAAAAAAGGTTATTCAAGCCCAATTAACGAAATAAAATCTAAAAGAAAAAGAGGAAAAAATGAATTTATCAATCTCGAAGAGAAGGACAAGCCTTTTCTGTATTTTCATCCTTTTGTTTGTATTTTTTATATTTCAGCAGGCTCAGTCTTTTACCCTTGAAAACATCCTGAGCTATGCTTTCCCCTCAAGCCTGGTGGTTTCTCCAAAGGGTGATCTTGTAGCCTGGGTGTTTAACTGGCGAGGGAAGCGGAATATCTGGGCGGCCAAGGCGCCAGAATACAAGCCTCGCCAGCTCACAGCGTATTCCCTTGATGATGGCCAGGAATTAGGCAGGCTTGCCTTCGACCCAGAAGGAAAGATCATCGTTTATGTTAGAGGAGGATCTGAAAATCGAGCCGGAGAAAATCCCAACCCTACTTCCAATGCTGAAGGGACAGAACAGGCCGTCTGGGCCATTAAGATTGAAGGAGGCGAGCCCTGGCGACTCGGGAAAGGAAGCAATCCAGTGCCCTCTCCAGTCGGAAATTCTGTGGCCTTCACTTTAAGAGGAAAAATATACTTGACATCCCTCGATGAATCTTCAAAACCTAAACTTCTGTTTAAAGCTCGCGGGAGGAACCGTTCCCCAACCTGGTCACCTGATGCCTCAAAACTTGCCTTTGTCAGCTCCAGAGATGATCACAGTTTTATCGGGATTTATGATCTTAAGGACAACTCCATAAACTGGATTTCTCCTTCTGTGGACAGGGACGGCTATCCGGTCTGGTCCGCGGACGGAATAAACATCGCTTTTATTCGTTTTGCTGGCTCCATGGGAAGACCATCTTTCAGAGAAGGGGCAAAATTTACTTTGATGGTTGCAGATGTTAACAGCGGTAAGGGAAAAGAAATATGGCGGTGTCCGAATGAAACCGGAGGCTTTTCTCAGTATTATCCATCCAAGACACTCCGCTGGGCAGCAGAAGACCGCTTGGTCTTTTACTCTGAGCATGAAAAATGGATGCACCTCTACTCCATATCTGTCAAAGACAAGAAAATTATTTGCCTCACCCCAGGAGAATATGAAGCAGAAGACAGCTTTCTATCAGCTGATGGGAAAACTCTAATCTTCAACTCTAACTCAGGTGATATTGATCGCAGGCATCTTTGGTCGGTTTCTGCCACGGGTGGGAAGGCTAAACTTCTCACTCCCGGAGAAGGAATTGAATGGTCTCCAGTCCTTGCTTCCGACGGAAAAGATTTGATTTTCTTTTGCTCAACTGCTTCACAGCCTGCCGCTCCCGCAGTTATGAGCCTTAAAGGAAAGAAAAAGCGACTTATCGCACTTGAAGCCATTCCAGCCGAGTTTCCTGGGAAGGATTTGGTCAAACCTCAACAAGTGATATTCAAGGCTCCTGACGGACTCAAAATTCATGGCCAGCTTTTTCTGCCCAAAGGAGCAAAATCCAGAGATAAGCGGCCCGCTGCTATCTTCATGCATGGCGGACCGATTCGACAGATGCTTCTCGGCTGGCACAACCGGGGCTATTATCATGGAGCTTACGCTCTGAATCAGTATTTAGCTTATAAAGGATATGTGGTTCTTGCTGTAAATTACCGCTCAGGGATAGGCTATGGGTATGATTTCCGCCGAGCCCCCGACCAGGGCCCTCGAGGTGCATCTGAATACCAGGATATCGTGGCTGCAGGCCAGTACTTACAGAAACGTCCCGAAGTTGATCCCAGTAAGATTGGTCTCTGGGGAGGATCTTACGGCGGATATTTAACTGCTCTTGGACTTGCCCGGGATTCCGAGCTCTTTGCTGCAGGCGTAGACTTACACGGTGTCCATGATTGGTCTCTCAGAGGGAGACGACGCGATGGAGGAGGTTGGGGAATTAGCGGAGAAGATCTTATGAGTTCTGCTTATCAGTCTTCCCCCGTTGCCGACGTTTATTACTGGAGTTCGCCGGTCCTTTTTATTCATGGAGATGACGACAGGAACGTAGATTTCATCCAAACAACAGATCTGGTTCAGCGCTTGAGGAAATTAGGAAAAGCCCATATTGAAATTCTCGTATTTCCTGATGAAATACATGGTTTTCTACGCCATGATATATGGCTAAAGGTCTACAAAGCAACTGCAGACTTCTTCGACCACTTCCTCAAATAACTAACCTGGATTATTCACGGATCGAGTTTGCCGCAGATGCGAGGCACAGGGTA
>CAYTBG010000033.1:0-8555 GCA_964435925.1 uncultured Eubacteriales bacterium
TTTATAGGGAATATTTTTTTGGCGGCAATATTCTGTTCGACCTATCTCAAACCACTCGAAGTAGTTTTTATTATGAGCAACTCCCATTTGATCGGTTTCAGAATAGCGGACTTTTTCTTCGAGTTCTATGAAGTTTCCTCCCCCCTTATTTAAGGCAGTTTTATTCGAGAAATGTTCCGAGCTTCGAGATTTCCTCATTGTAATATTTGCGGTACAGGATTTCCCACTCCCTGCTTCCTTCTTCGATGGCTTTTTTCTGAGACTGGATTTTTTCTATAGCTCTTTTATCTATCGAATTATAGAGTATTAGCTCTTCTTCTAGGGTTTTTACCACGGAGAGTCTTATTTCATTGGATTCAGCAAGGAATTCGACCTCATCATTTTCAAACAGAGAATCAAGGATCTGGCGAGCTAAATAATTGATTTTTTCTCTCGATAATTTCTTGGTCACAGCACAATATTCCTTTCTTTGGCTAATTTTGTTTTGATCATTCTGAACATAGTCTGGTATTCAATGTTTTCGCTTCGGATTTTTTCCATGTGCTTATTGAGAATTTCCCTCACTTCTTGGTCAAGTGTGTCTTCTTTTT
This sequence comes from uncultured Eubacteriales bacterium, assembly GCA_964435925.1. Lineage (GTDB taxonomy): Bacteria > Acidobacteriota > Aminicenantia > Aminicenantales > Aminicenantaceae > SOIV01. Next base: position 591 of record CAYTBG010000033.1, read on the forward strand.
GAAACTCATCGGTTATGAGATTCATAAGGCTCTCAGTAAGCTTATTCCTGTTATCAGCGATAATTTTTTCTTCTTTAAGCAGGTTTCGAACGATAATGAAAGCCATATGGTCTATTTGATTTTTGTTCAGTCTCATTTCCACCTTAAAATACAATATCTTGGACTAAAATTCAAGGATTGATTGAAGATATGGGGGGGTTAAACCTAGACCTATTTATTTTTAGAAGATATATAGAGGCTGTAAGCAAAGCCACCCAGACAGACGGCAAAAATAAAAACCATGAAAAGAAGAGCTTCAAGAGTCATTTTTATTGCTTAACATTTTTTTTGCGATGATTTTGTTTAAAAGAATAAATAATCCAAGGGCTATGATCCATTGAAAAAGGACAGTGCCTACGGAGTTGGGAGAGGTTATATTAAACCAATTATCAGGATTTCCAGAGTAACTTTTCCAGAGCCACCATCCAAGCATCACTAAAAACTGAAGAGGAAGGAGAAAAGTGACAAGTATATCAAACCATTTTTTTAATCTTACCTTACTGTCAGGAGTGGAGATGATATTTTGGCGGAATTTTTTTGGACCATATTTAATGACTGCGATCGTGAAGAAAAAGCCGCTAACCATTAGGCCCAAACTCCAGACCCAGTCTTGATTTGTAAAAAATCCCATACTTATGGCAGAAGGAAGCCCGAGAAGGAACGCACACATGCATATCAGTGCTATAGCTTTCTTTCTTGAGAATCCTGCATCCATCAAAATACGAGTGTCAAGTTCCATCATGGAAATAAGAGAGGAAAAGGCAGCAAAGGAAAGAGCGAGAAAGAAAAGTGCTAGAAAAAAAGAGCCAGCAGGGATTTTTGAAAACAGGTTAGGAATCCAGATAAAAGTCAGACCTTGATTATCTGCTTGCATCACTTCGAGGACTTTTTGATGGGAGAAATCTTGCGTTGAAAAATAGGAAAAAACAGTTGGAATGACAGCTACTGCTGCCAGAAGTGAGGCGAGGTTATTTCCGAAACCAAGTGTGGCTGATGTCAGCACAGGATTTTCTTTTTTGTGAGAGTAAACAGCATAGGTAAGTATCAATCCCCAGCCTGCTCCTGTGGACCAGGCAGATTGGCTCAGGGCATTCAACCATACTTCGTAATCAGCCAATCTGGCAAGATTAGGAGAAAAAAGAAAATTTAAACCTTGAAAAGCAGAAGGAAGAGTCAGACTCCGCACACAGGCTATAATCAGCAGAATAAAAAGAGACGGGATAAGAATTTTATTGGCTCTCTCTATTCCTTTTACAACTCCTTTGTAGATTATGAAGGCGCCGATCCCCAGAGCCGTAAAGTGAAAAAGAACCGGCTCCCAGGAAGAAGTAAAAGAATTCCAGAATTCCAACGAGTCCTTTTTGATTAAGTCCTGGAAGGAAGTCGCCAGGAAATATTTTAGGCACCAGCCAGTAACTACTGAATAGTAAAACATGATGGCTGTAGTGACAAAGGTGACAAAAGTTCCCATCCAGGCATAATTTTTGCCAATGATTTTTCCGAAAGACCCGATAACTCCCGACCGGGTTTTCTTGCCCATGGATATTTCAATTATAAGGAGAGGAATAGACCAGAGGAAAAGGAAAAGAATCCAGGGAATGAGGAATGCTCCTCCTCCCTGTTGGGCGACAATTCGTGGAAAACGCCATATATTTCCGGTACCTACAGCCATTCCCAGACCGGCAAAAATAATTCCCCAGCGGGAAGCAAACAATTCTCTTTTTCTCATTGTTTTTAATTTATTGCTCCGCCTTCTTTGAGTCAACGACTAAGAAAGGATGAAAGCAATTTTTTTCAGGCACTTTTTTGGCTAAAGCAAGAAATTTTCCTTCTAGACTAAACATCCTGAATATTTCCTCTCCTTCAGGAGAGATATCAGCAGAAGAAGATTCATCAAGAATTACTTTCTGGATATTTTCAGGGGAAACCAAATTGCCATTTTTGACCAGAACAGAGCCTCTCTCCTTGAGGATAATTTTTGGAAATTCAGGAAGGAGTGATTCAAAAGGGATGAGAAATTCATCAATCTTTCCTGCATCAGCTAGTCCTTTTATTTCTCCAATGGAGCGACTCTCCTTTATATTGAAATTTCCCACATCTGTTCTGGTAAGCTCGGAGAGATGAGCTCTGCATCCCAGTCCCTCCCCTAAATCATGAGCGAGAGAACGGATATAAGTTCCAGATGAGCATTTTGCCTTAAATTCTAGAAGAGGAGGATTGTATTTTATTAATTGAAAAAAATGGATAAAGACTTTACTAGGTCTTAATTCAAATTCTTTTTTTCCCCTCACTAATGCATACAAAGGTTTTCCTTTGTATTTTTTTGCAGAATAAGGGGGAGGGACCTGCTGAATCTCGCCTTCGAATTTTTTCATAGCTTTTAAAAGATTGTCCTTTTGGGGATAGTTCTTCTCTTCTGATGAAGTGGGTTTTCCAGCAGAGTCATATGTATCAGTGGAAAATCCCAATCTTATTAGCCCCTCATAGACTTTATCTGTAGTAGAAAAGAAAGGAAAAAGCCTTGTAGCTTTTCCTAAGGCAAGAAGCATCAAGCCGGTAGCTAAGGGATCCAGAGTGCCATAGTGTCCGACTTTCTTGATGTTTAGAATGCTTCTTATTTTGAGAACGATATCGTGGGATGTGAAGTTTTGTGGTTTATCTACGAGGATAAGCCCGTCCATAACTTAGTATGAGTCAATAAGTTTCTGGTCATTCTTAGTCTTGATTCTTGCTTGGTTTTTCAAGAGTTTATCAACTGTTTCAGGAATTTCTCTCATTAATCGGTCGTATTTGCCAGTGACAGTAAAGCCTGCTGCGTGAATATGACCACCTCCACCAAAATGCTCAGCAATAAAAGCAGCGTTAGCCCCTCCTTTTGACCTGAGACTGACCCTGAAGGTATCTTTCTTAATTTCTTTATAAAAGAGAACCATTTCCACTCCACTGATAGAGCGGGCCAATGTAGTGATGTCTTCAGAATCTATTTCTCTGAGGTTAAGAGAATCTAAGTCTTTTTTGAACATGGAGATCATGGCAATGTTACCTTTTTTATTCATCTGCAGAGTGGAAAGGACCTGGCCTAAAAGCTTAATTTTTTCTGGAGAGTTGTTGTTGAATAAAAGCTCAGAGACTTTGATGGAGCTAGCTCCAGACTCGATTAATTTATGGCAGACCTCGAAACATCTTGCGCTGGTGTTGGAAAATTGGAATGATCCTGTATCTGAGACAATCCCACAATAAAGATGGTTGGCTATCTGAGAGGTAAACCGTATATCTAATTTTTCTCCAAGAGTGTAAACCATTTCTGCTACCGCAGATGCCTCGGGTTCAACCCAATTTATATCCGCATAATAATCATTGGAATGGTGATGATCCAGATTAATTTTAAAATAGTTATCCAGGTTCTCCTGCCCGGAGCGGGAAACATTAGCACATTCAAGGAGAATGGCCATATCAAAACCCTGGGGAGGGATTTGTCCAATCTTGATTTTTTCGATATTGGGCAAGTGGTTGAGAGGAAACGGAGTATTATCCTTATTTATAATCTCTACTTCTTTTCCTAAGAGTTCTCCCATAAAGGCTAGGGCAAGACTGGTACATATGGAATCACCATCTGGCCTGAGGTGTGAAGTGATAACAATACGCTGGCTTTCGAGTATTTTCTGGCTGATTAAGCTTAGAGGGTCATTTTTCATTTTTTTTTATTTTTTCTAAGAGCTTATCAATTTTTGCTTCGTATTCAGGACTCTGGTCAAAGGAAAAAAATAGCAAAGGATTATACTTTAATTTGACTTTAGAGGCAATAGATTTTCTCAGGTATCCTTTTTTTTTATCCAAAAGTTCAAGGATTGCCTCTTTTTGTTCACCACCGAAAATACTCAGATAGATATGGGCTGTTTTCAAATCAGGACTCATTTCAACCCTGGTGATAGTGATCAGTCCAGAAGATGAATCCTGGATCTTCTCAACCAGGAGAAGACTGAGTTCTTCTTTTATTAAGCTGGCAACTCTTTTCTGTCTTCGCGTGGCCATCGGTTTCGCATCCTGTTTCTTTTTAGCTCTTTACGTTTTGTGTTTTTGACTTTAATAATATTTTAATATTTTTATAATGTGGGCTTGATAAATCAAGTCCCTACACTAAATCATATTAAACAAGTGTGGGTTTGATAAATCAAGCCCCTACAGCAATCAGGTCCCTTGGGTACGTAACTATATTCTCCTATTTAGGTCTTCAGTCTACATTCTTGGCGTTTGCTGTATGCTTCACGTTTTCCGCTTTTCAGAAATAATGAATTTGATGTTCAATGATATGTCCATCAATATTCTTCTCTGTATCTGCAATGATATTGCTGAAAAGACTGTCTATAAGCCTCTTTTGGTTGTTGAGAGTCACCATTCCGATTTTTGTTCGTTGCCACTTTTGTTGGTAATCCAGCTCAGCAAAAGCCACATTATATCTATTTTTCAAGCGATTTCTTAGACCAGATAGTCTTTTTCTCTTTTCTTTCAGGGAATGAGAGTAGGGAATATAAATCTCTAAAGATAAAAACCCTATGATCATTGAAGAAATTAAGAGCCTATTGCTGTCCTGGCATAACCTTTTCGGTCAGGAAAGCCTCTATGATGTCGCCTTCCTGGAATTCCTTAAAATTTTCAAGGCGGATACCGCATTCATATTCTTTAGTGACTTCGTTGACATTGTCTTTGAGATGTTTAAGAGAGGAAACTCGGCCTTTATGGACAACCTCTTCGTTCCTGATAACTCTGGCTTCTGCATTTCGAGTTATTTTTCCATCAGTAACGTAGCAGCCGGCAATAACTCCAACCTTTGAAATACGGAAGGTTTTCCTTATTTCAGCTCTTCCTAAGTATGTTTCTTTTATTGTGGGCTCTAACAAGCCGAACATGGCTTTCTTTATGTCCTCAGTTAATTCATAAATAACATTGTAGCTTCTGACTTCTACATTTTCTTTTTTGGCCAGGGCCAGGATCTTTTGGGCTGGTTTGGTGTTGTAGCCAATAATGATAGCGTTTGCCGTAGATGCCAGAAGGACATCGGATTCAGTGATGCTACCAGTAGCTGAATGAACTATCTTTATTTTTACTTTGTCGTGATCTATTTTTTCTTTGGATTTATCCTTTTTTGCATCTGTCTTTTCGCCACTTTTAACAGGCTTTTTGCTGACTTTTGTGGCTAGATCACTGCTTAAGCTGGGAAGGACATCTTTGAGAACGTCAACTGAACCTTGGACATCGGCCTTGATAATAAGGGGAAGTTCCTTTACTTCACCTACCTCGATTTTTTTGAAAAGTTCATCCAGTGTGAGATGTCCAGGCCTTGTTGGTTCTGCTTTTTTAACCTTGGAATGTCGGTATTGAGAGATCTGTTTAGCCGTTTCTAAATCTGAGACGACCTGAAAAGAATCCCCAGCTTCAGGCACATCAGAGAGACCAAGAATTTCTACAGGAACAGAAGGTTCTACTTTTTTCAATATTTTTCCGTTTTCATCAAAGAGGGCTCTGGCTTTTCCATAACAAGTTCCGGAAATAAAGGCATCGCGCTGGCTGAGAATACCGTGTAGAATGATAACTGTGGCCACAGCGCCTTTCTGGGCATCCAGACGAGCCTCCAGGACAACTCCCTGTGCTTCGACTTCAGTATTAGCCTTGATTTCAATAACATCGCTCAGAAGAAGGATCATTTCCAGAAGCTCTTCCAGATTTGTTTTTTCTTTTGCGGAGATATCCACGCTGATAATGTCTCCTCCCCAATCTTCTAATAGAATTCCTTCTTTTGACAATTGTTGCTTGACTTTATCAATATCAACCTCTTTTTTGTCAATTTTGTTAATAGCAACTATCATAGGAACGCCTGCCTCTTTAGCGTGGCTGATTGCTTCTCTTGTTTGAGGCATTACTCCATCATCTGCAGCGACCACCAAAATCACTATATCAGTTAAACGTGCTCCACGAGCTCTTAATTGTGTGAAAGCTTCATGACCAGGAGTATCGATGAAAGTTATGGGGCGGTTATTATGAAAGACTCTGTATGCTCCTATGTGCTGAGTGATACCTCCGGATTCTTTCCCAACTAAATTTGATTGTCTGATAGCGTCCAGAAGAGTAGTTTTACCATGGTCAACATGACCCATTATGGTGACTATAGGGGGTCTTAAAACCAGTTCCTTGGGATCACTCTCTGCTTGGATTTGCCTTTCTTTCTCGAAGGATACCAATTCTATCTTAATGTTAAATTCTTCGGAGATCAGTTTGGCTAAAGATTCACTGATAACGTCATTCACATTTATGGAATACCCGCGTGACTTAAGCTTTTCGATGATATCTTTAGAGTTGATTCCTGTTTTTTCAGAGAGTTCTTTTGAGCTTAGACCTTCTCGCAGCAGAATTTTTTTTGGCGGAGCTTTCGCAGCCTTAACTTTTTGCCTGGAGTTTTTTTTCTTTTCTTGACTTTCCATAATTATTTATCTCTTCAAATTGAGTGATTTTGGCGTTGCTCTTCCTTGATTTCTATTTTCCACCCTATTAGCCTTGAAGCAAGCCTGACATTTATTCCTTTCTTACCGATAGCAAGGGAGAGCTGATCATTTGAAACGACAGCCTGCATAATATTATCTTTTTTATTTAGGATAAAGGTTTTTCCGACTTTTGCCGGGCTGAGGGCAGTTTTGGCATAGAAGATAGGATCTTCAAACCACTCGATGATATCAATTTTTTCTCCCTGCAATTCTTGGCTGATGGCCATGATCCTGTTTCCTTTTACTCCTATGCAGGCTCCGATGGGATCTATGTCTTTTTCTTTAGTGAGAACTGCAACCTTTGCTCTTTCTCCAGGCTGACGGACAATATCTATTATTTCAATATTGCCGTTTGCTATTTCTGGGGTTTCTAATTCCAGGAGTTTCGCTAAAAATTTTGCATCAACCCTGGAAACAATGACCTGAGGTCCTTTATTTTCTTTCAGAACCTGGATAATCACAGCCTTAACTCTATCTCCTCTCTTGAATTCATCATTCATCAGCTTTTCCCGGCTGGGGAGGAGGACCTCAGTCTTATTCACTTCAAGAATCATATTTTCATTCGGCTCAAATCTTCTTAAGACACCTGTTACAATTTGACCAAGTTGAGGAGCGAATATGCCGTAAATTTTTTCTTGCTCTGCATCTCTGACTTTCTGAAAGATGACCTGCTTGGCCGCTTGGGCTGCTATTCGACCTAACATGTCTGAAGGGAGATCGATTTCGATATTATTCCCAATTTTTTTTGAGCCGTTTATTTCCTCTGCATCTTCAAGGGAGATTTCAGTGGCCAGATTTTCAGGATTCTTGCTGATTTTTTTGCTTGTGTATACTCTGAGTTTGCCCTTTTCAGGCAAGAAAGAGATGTTGATTTTCTCATTATGAGTGAAGTATTTAGTGGAGGCAACTTTGAGAGATTCTTCAATGGCATTGACGATGACATTTGTCTCCACTCCTCTTTCTTTGCTGAGCTGGACGATAGTATTCCACACGTTTACTTTCATCTTCTTTGCCTCGGTTGTATTTAAGGCGAATCTAAAGAGGCGAGGATTATAACTGAATTAGGGAAGAATATCAATAAAAAGGGGACAGGCGTAAGCATCTCACTTTACATTATAAAGGGGAAGATCGTTGATCAGGCTGGGGGTTTCGAAAACACGCGGGATTTCCCCAGCGAGGAAATCCCTCTCGGATACAGGCTTCGCTCTCCTCTCCTTCCGTCGAGGAACCGTGCCCGTTCAGCCTTGCTCACGGTTTTCTCAATCACCCATCCTGATCTCTTCTCTATCACGGATTCGTAAAGAAAAAGTAGCCTGTCCCCATCACATGATTAAAGGGGCAAAAACAAGGCTGACCACCGCCATAAGCTTGATCAGGATATTCATGGAGG
>CAYTBG010000033.1:8655-24933 GCA_964435925.1 uncultured Eubacteriales bacterium
GGGGCAAAAACAAGGCTGACCACCGCCATAAGCTTGATCAGGATATTCATGGAGGGACCAGCTGTATCTTTTAAGGGATCACCAACAGTATCCCCTATGACAGAGGCAGCATGAACTTCTGTCCCCTTTCCGCCCAGGTTTCCTTCTTCAATCCATTTCTTGGCATTGTCCCAAGCGGCTCCTGCATTGGCCATAAATATCCCCAGGAGAACTCCAGTGGAGGTGGCTCCGACTAAAAATCCGCCAAGAGATTCAGGGCCGATAAAAAAGCCAACAGCAAGCGGAGCAACAACGGCCAAGAGGCCGGGGAGAATCATCTCTGCTAAAGCTCCACGAGTTACAATATCAATGCAGCGGTCAGAATCAGGCCTGGCCTTTCCTTTCATTAAACCTTTTATTTCTTTGAACTGCCTTCTTATCTCCAGGACCATTTTATCAGCTGTTTTCCCTACAGCTTTCATCGTCAACGAGGCCATAGCAAAAGGCATGAGAGCTCCGATGAGAAGACCGATGACTGTTTCGACATTGGTCAGGCTTATGAATTTGAGATTTGCTGTTTTCTGGAAGGCAGAGAAGAGAGCCAAAGCGGTCAGAGCAGCCGAGCCTATAGCAAATCCTTTGCCAATTGCCGCAGTAGTGTTTCCTATAGAGTCGAGCTTGTCCGTTATCTTTCTGATTTTCGGGCCTGCTTTGGACATTTCTGCTATTCCCCCAGCGTTATCCGCAATTGGCCCGTAAGAATCCGTGGACATGACGATACCGATAGTGGCCAGCATGCCTACTGCCGAGAGAGCTATACCATAGAGCCCTGCTAATCTAAAGGAGATGAAAATAGTGGCTGCAATAGTGAGAAGAGGAAGGATAGTGCTCTGGAAACCAATAGCGAGCCCGGTTATAATAACTGGAGCGCTCCCTGTTTGGGCTCTTCTGGCTATGGTCTTAATCGGGGGGCCAGAAGTAAAATACTCGCTTTCGAGTCCTATCAAAACTCCAGCGAGCATACCGCTCAAAACTGCCCAAAATACGTTTAAGTCACCCAGAATGATCTTTACGGAGAAAAATGCCCCAGCTAAGAATAAAAGACCGCTAATATAATATGCATTCCTCAGGGCAGATTGAGGGCTTATATTTTTTAAAACGTTAATAGAGAAAACTCCGATGATGGAACTAAGAAGGCCGACCACAATCAGAAGCAAGGGCAGGGACATATACTTGAGGGCAGGAGCTAAGGTCGAACCTATAGCCATAGAGGCGATGACAGAGCCAACATAGGATTCAAAGAGATCTGCTCCCATCCCTGCAGTATCTCCTACGTTATCGCCGACATTATCAGCAATAACACCTGGATTGCGTGGATCGTCTTCGGGTATGCCTGCTTCAACTTTTCCTACAAGGTCTGTGCCAACATCTGCGCTTTTGGTAAAGATTCCGCCTCCCACTCGAGCAAAAAGCGCCACCGAGCTGGCACCCATGGCAAAGCCGTTGATGATTAAGGGGTCTTTTGTGAAAAAGTAAAAAATGCCGATTCCAGCAACTCCTAGGGCTGCCACTGAAATCCCCATCACAGCTCCTCCCTGAAAAGCAATGGTCAAGGCTGCCGGAGTTCCACCCTGAATGGCACCCTGGGTCGACCGGACAGCAGAACGCGTAGAGGCTTTAAGTCCTATAAAGCCAGCAAGCATAGAACAGGAGGCTCCTGTGAAAAAGGCAAGGCTTGTGTGGATGGAAAAGAGTTTCCACAGTACTGCGAAAATGATGACCACAAAAATTGAAATGAAAGTGTATTCTCTTCTTAAAAAAACCATAGCACCTGAATGGACTGCTTCTGCGATTGCATTCATAATTTCGGTTCCTCTTGGATATCTTTTGACCAGAAAATAGAGGAGAAGTGCAAAAAAGATCCCTAAAAAGCCAGGAATAAAGGAAAAAGGAATTAAATTAAGTAATGTCATATGCAGATGCTTGCCCAAAAATTTAAGACGATTTATAGCATAAAACGAGTCATATTGCAATAATTGGAGACGTTCCACAGGTATTTCAAATTTCGTGATTATAAAAAGTTTTTAGGAAATAGCCTGAGCCTTTCTTCAATGATCGCTGCAGCCATATCCTACAACCTGCGCATCGAATGTAGCTACCGCTTGTCTCGGATTTGGAAATGCTTCCAGATATTTTGGGTTAATAAAGGGAGTTTCCCTGGGGAACGTTCCCAGTTGCATTTGACGCAAATATTTTATTTATTTATATTGTTTAATACAATATAAAGTTGTGGTTAAAATATAGAAAGATTGATGGTAGAAAAAGAAGGTAAAATTTGGGCGATCGGTGGCGGCAAGGGTGGCACGGGAAAGACTTTTGTCACCAGTGCCATGGGTACTTATATAGCTGGAAAAGGGAAGAGGGTTATCTTAATAGACATTGATATCGGAGGGGCAAACCTCCATTCATTTCTCGGTATCAGCAGACCAAAAAAATCTCTGACAGACTTTTTTGAGGCGGGGGCTTCTCTCAATAAGCTTGCAGTGAAGACCGGCATAGATAATATGTCCTTAATAACTGGAGACATCCATTCCCTCGCCTCCGACAACATAAAATTCACTCAAAAGCTCAAGTTATTCAGGCATATTATGAAATTAAATAAACATTATGTAATTATTGATCTGGGTGGCGGGAGTCATAACAACACTATCGATACTTTTCTAATGGCTGACAAGAAGATTGTTATTTTGGAGCCAGAAATAACAGCTGTGGAGAATATGTATCATTTTGTAAAAAATGCTTTATTCAGAAAATTAAGAATGTCACTCAGAGAATATGGTTTTAAGGGAATTGTTGAACAAATGTGGGAAAAAAGGGAAGAATATAATATAAAAAGCCTGAGAGAGCTTATGGATTGTATCAGGGATAACTTCTCATATGTAGGGGATATCATTGATAAGGAACTGTCCGACTTTAAGCTTTACCTCATATTGAACAAGATAAGAAGCAGTGATGATATATTAGTAGGTTCCTCCATGAAGAGTATTTTCATGAAGTATTTAGGTGTAGATACAAAATTTGTGGGCTTTGTAGAATATGATGATTCTGTTTGGAGATCGATCCGGGAAAGAAGGCCTTTTATGCTGAATTATTCGTTATCACGCAGCGCAAAAGAAGTAGAGGTTTTCACAGAGAATCTGCTAAAGGGAAAAGAGATAAAATTATCGCGAAATTGATTATGTCTAGAAAAACCCTGAAAATATACTTCGAAATTCTTGAACTTGACTCAGATGCATCGTTCTCTGAGATAAAAAATGCATATTTCCGTCTAAAAAGGTTATATTCCACTGACTCTATCGTGATAACTCCAATCGCGGATGAATTTTCAAAGAAGAAGAGGCTGGCGGTATTACGGCAAATTGAAGAAGCATACACAAAACTGAACGAAGAGTTGAAAGATGAGCATCAAAAATCAATAAATTTCGGAAAGCCTGGCGCAGCTTCCGAAAATGGTGCTGAAGGAGAAGAAAGAGATAGCGTCTCGTTCAGTGGAGATGTTTTGAGACAGATAAGGGAAAAAAGGGGAATACACTTGTATGAGGTTGCGCTCGATACTAAGATACGAGTGGAAATTCTTGAAAACATCGAACATGAGAGATTTGATGCTCTTCCGCAAGAAGTATATCTTAAGGGGCACGTAAGTAATTATGCGCGATATCTTTTACTCGATCCCAGAAAGGTCGCTGATAATTATATCAGTAGGTATAAAGCCTGGAAGGCTGACGCTAAAGAGAAAGTTTGAGCTTGAATCCTGCTCTTTGACCCTTTATTATGGGTATTATCGGTCTTTGTTTATTTTTGAACGATAAATTTATATCTACATTGTAAAAATTGAGGGAAAAGGAGGATTCCTATAATTAGAGGGAATAATTACTTACGAACAACAACAACTATCATTTTTTTCTGCCTATCCATATCATTGATCTCTGTCTGCTCTTCTCTGGTTTTCGGGGAAGATAGCGCAAAAAATGAAAGTGAAGAGAAAAAAGGCAAGCTGATTGTGCTTCCCATTATTTTTTACTCGCCAGAAACCAAAATGGCTGGTGGATTAGGAGGCATTTATAGCTTCCGCACTTCGAATAAAGCAAGAAGTCGGCCTTCAAGCATTAGGCTGGGGATGATTTATACCCAAAAAAAGCAGCTCGTGATTGAGTTTGGTCCAGACATTTACTTGAAGAATGAAGAATATCATCTGAAAAGCAAGATAAACTTTATTAACTTTTCTGAAAGATTTTATGGGATTGGAAGTAACACATCCGAGGACATGAGAGAAGATTTCACATCTCGAATTATCAGAATAAATCTGGATCTCCAGAAAAAATTATTTCAAAAGTTGTATGTCGGTATTCAATACGAGAGAGAACAAAATAAAGTTGTAAAGGTCGAAGAAGATGGTCAGCTGATAAGAAGAGATATTTTGGGGAGCGAGCCTGGAAAAACTTCTGGGATAGGTTTCCTGATAAACTGGGATGCCCGAAATAATATTTTTTCCCCATCATCGGGAGATTTTTACAAACTATCAACAACTCTTTTCCGCAATGGATTAGGAAGCAGTTATGATTTTACCAGGTACAGGCTTGATCTTCGAAAATATTTTCCGCTTTTTTCTTCTCACGTACTGGCTTTTCAGAGTTATTTTAGTCTCATCACAGGAGATCCTCCTTTTCAGATGCTGTCTTTAATGGGTGGCCAAAATTGGATGCGGGGGTATTACCAGGGCCGATTCAGAGATAAAAATATGATTGTTTTACAAATGGAATACCGTGTGCCGCTGATATGGAAATTCGGAATAGTAGGCTTCGTGGGATTTGGCGATGTAGCAGATAAGATAGATAATTTCGTCCTGAAAGATTTTAAATATTCTGCAGGATTTGGATTTCGTTATTTACTTAGCCGTGAAGAAAAAATCAATGTGAGATTCGACTTTGGTTTTTGTAAGGAATCTTTTGGTGTCTATATTGCCGTAAGCGAAGCGTTTTAATATATCCGCAATTGCGCATTGCCTGGGGAGCATACAGGTATTTTATCCGATTATTGGGGCGTGGTCAGCCTGAGGAGTAATAATCCTTCCCGCAATAACGCTGACGAGGCTATTCTATAGAGGAACGATCCTCCAGCACGGATTGTAGTTTGGGAATAACATCATCGGCTATATTGAGGAACTCAAGACCAACATCATAAAGAGCCTCAGAGCCTGGAGGCAACGCACTGATCCAGACAACCCTTACAATAGCTTTCAATGAGTTTCCGTTTGGTAGAAGGAGTTCGATTTCCAGAGCTTGGCCTTTTTTGAAGGGCTTGTTGCTGTAAATACGCACGCCTGCGAGGCTGATGTTGGAAGCCTGGCTACTCATCCCAAAGACGCTAGCAGGACGGTAGTAAACTGGTGCCTTTACCCGGGGAAAGCGCCGTCTATCGAATTTTGATTTTTTTGATGTTATCACTTTTTTAACATTCTTAAAGTGGTAAAAGCTCTGTTTTGATTTATGATAGTATAGAATGTAGGTACTTGGGTGTCAATGGATAAGTATAATAAAAAAGCATCTCCAAATCCGTGATTGGAGAAGGCTTAGGGAAATAGCCTAGCTCCCTTCAGATTTTTAACGCCATTCTCTATTCGCTCTTCTCTGCGTCTGCGTAACTCGCTCCGCTCAGACATACTCGACGCCCAACTCCGTCGGGTTCCCTCGAAGAGCGAATTCCGAAGGCTAAATCTTCAATGGTCGCTGCAACTATTTCCCAAAACCTTTGTCCTGAACATAGTAAAAAGGGGACAGGCTAATGCCTAATCTAACTGATTGATAGCTTCTCCGTGAAGGCTGTGAGGTCCACAGGAAGTGATGCGGACATCAACAAAGCATCCGGTGGCATCATTTTTTGATTTGAAGTTTACGACCTGGTAGCCTTCATTCCTCCCAGAGAAGAGGTGAGGAGTTTTTTTGCTTTTGCCTGAACAGAGGACTTTCAGGACCCGTCCAATAAATGATTCATTAAGCTCCAGCTGTATTTTTTTTTGAAGATCCTGGATTTCTATGAGTCTTCTTCTTTTCTCTTCGAAAGAGACGGTATCTTTTTCCTGGCAAGCGGTAGTTAACGGCCGGGGAGAGTAGCGGAAGGAAAAAATATTGTTGAAGCGAACCTCTTCCAGCATGCTCAAGGTTTCCTGGAACTCTTCTTCTGTTTCTCCAGGGAAGCCTGCGATGATATCTGTACTGAAGCTGATGTCCGGCATTAGATCTCGGAGAAAATTTATCTTTTCGAGGTAATCCTCTCTGGTGTACCCTCTGTTCATTCTTTTAAGTACTGAAGAGGAACCAGACTGCACAGGCAGGTGGAGTTGATGACAGACTTTTTCTGCTTCTTTCATGGCTGCTGCTATATTTTTAGTGAAGTTTTTCGGATGAGAACTTATAAACCGAATCCATTCAATTCCTGCAGCACGGTTGGCTTCCTTTAACAGGAAAGAAAAATCTTTTTCTGTATCAGGATCTTTATAAGAATTTACATTTTGGCCTAAAAACTGGATTTCTTTATATCCCTTATCTGCCAAGCATTGTATTTCCTGGATAATTTTTTGCATAGGCCTGCATTTTTCTCTTCCTCGTGTAAAAGGGACGATGCAGTATGAACAAAAATTATTGCACCCTTCCATTATGGTTACATACGCACTGATGTCGGATTCTCGGAAAGTCATCTCATGAGGAATTTCGTTGTAACCTCGACTCCAGCTTGTGGAGGTGAATTTCTCTTCATTGTTGCTTTGGATGATCTCGGAAATCTGGTTGTAATTATCAGGACCCAGGACAAAATCAACAAAAGGTTTTTTCTCTAAAAGCTCTGATCCATAGAGTTGAGCTACGCACCCGACGACGCCAATAGTTGTCTTTTTTTTCTTTTTAAATGTTGCCAGCCGGCCCAAATAGGAGTAAAGCTTTTCTTCGGATTTTTGCCTAACAGCGCATGTGTTTACTATGATAATGTCACTCTCTTCCAGAGAATTTGATATCTTTCCACCTGCATTGGACAGAATCCCTGCAATACGTTCTGAATCATTCTCGTTCATCTGGCATCCAAAAGTATGAACGTAGAATTTCAAGTTTTTCAAATTTCGAGCACTTTTTTCCATTTTGACCTTAACCTCAGCTCTTAAACCAATAATATAATACAATCTTCAGGCTAAGAAAAGGCTATCTTTTCGGGCATAGGCTTTGCTATAGAGAAGGTGAATTTATATGCCTTTGAATATCTAGGCATTTCCATGATATGGCCTGACCTCAAATTTGGGATCAGGTCTTATCCTCAGGAACGCCCTAAGGGCGAAATGCGGGGTAATATTTTTTCCTAATGGCAAAGACTAACCCCAGGTTCTGAAAAAATAATCATTCATAAAGTAACGGGGTTTGGGGCAGGCCAAGGTTGTGATTTAGCATTTCCCTTGCGTTTTGAAGAGTTGTTTCCGTAATACGGGTTCCGGCTAAGAGCCGTGCGATTTCTGTCACTCTTTCCTCAAAAGATAGTTTTTTAACTGTAGTAAAGGTTCGCTCCTTGGTGACTTTTTTATCAATTCTGTAGTGGTGAGCAGCAAAGGAAGCGATCTGAGGAAGATGTGTTATGCAAATTACCTGATGCTGATTTGATAATTTCTTGAGTTTTTGGGCAACAAATTCTGCAGTTTTTCCCCCTATGCCTGAATCAATCTCGTCGAAAATCAAGGTTTTTAAACTCTCTATCTCCTTGCCAATGGTTGTCAGGGCAAGCATAACTCTGGAGAGTTCACCTCCTGAAGCAATTTTCCTCAAAGGCCTCAACTCCTCTCCCGGATTGGGGCTAATAAGGAATTCCACTTCTTCAGTGCCGCTCTCTTTCACTTTCTCCATTGTATCCCGCCTGAGGAGAAAGGTTTCGATTTTTATCCTGAACCGCGCTTTATTCATTCCAAGAAGGCTTATTTCCTTGGCAACCTCTTTTTCAAGTTTACGAGCACCCTTTTTCCTTATAGAAGAAAGTTTTTCTGCAGTTGCCTTGTATTCGTTGAATCTTTTTTCTATCTCTGGCTCTAACGCGGCCAACTTTTCTTGACTTGTGCCAAGCTCTTCATGTTCCTGCTTGGCTCTTTTTAGATAAGAGAAGATATCGTTGATGCTCGTTCCATACTTTCTTTTTAATTTTTCTATCTGGCTTAAACGCTCCTCAAGCCCCTCTAATTTTTCAGGAGCCGTGGTTTGTTTCTCTTTAAATTTGATTAAAAAATCCGAGAATTCTCCGATGGTTATGGAAAACTGGCTGATGGCCTTACCTGCCTCCTTAAATGTTTTATCAAAGTCTGCGAGGCCGCTGACTACGTTTTGGAGTTGAGCTAAAAGTGAAGAGATTGAATTTTCTTGAGTGTAAGAGATTTCTAACGCTTGTTCTACGAGGGAACCTATTTTTTCAGCATTTTTGAGGATATTCCTGTTTTGACGAAGCTCTTCCTCTTCTCCCTGCTTGAGCTTTGCTTTTTCGATTTCTTTTATCTGGAAGTAGAGAAAATCGAGACGCTGCTCTCTTTCTCTTTCTTTTGTCTCAAGTTCTTTTTTTTCTCTTAAGAGTTTTTTGAGTTCTTGAGCTAAGCGAGAAACATTTTTTTTAAGAGAGGAAGCATTCGCGTAATCATCAAGATAGTTCAATTGATAATCCAGATTGAGGAGAAAAACATGATCGTTCTGACCATAGATATCAACGAGATCTCCGCCTATTTCTTTGAGTTTTTTGATGGGAACAAGGGTTCCGTTTATGTATCCTTTCCCTGTTCTTTGTTCGGAAATCTTTCTTTGGACAAATAATTCATTTTCGGATTCTGTGAGGAAATTTTTTAAATTAGGCGTCTTTTGGTGGAAAGGCAAAATAACCTCCACTGAAGTTTCTTTTTTTCCTGTCCTGATCATATCGGGAGAACCTTTTTCTCCCGTAACAAGTCTTATTCCGTCAATGATGATGGATTTTCCTGCACCTGTTTCTCCGGTGAGGATGGAAAATCCTTCTTTCAGGATGAGTTCTATATCTTCAATAGTGGCTAAGTTTCTGATGCGAAGAGATTTGATCATTTAAGAAAATCTTTCTTAATGTATTTATCGCGAAGATTTGATTACTGTGGGTACAAGCGCCTTGGCTGAGTTTATGCGGCCAAATCCGATATAATTGTCCATTCCAAGATTATTGACAAAGTTTACGTCATCTGCTGAATAGCGGATGACATTCATGATTTGGGGGGCTGAGAGATTGGGTTTTACGCTTTTTATCAGAGCCGCCAATGCAGCGACGTGAGGAGAGGCCATCGATGTCCCATCACCCCAGGCGTAAGGGAATGAATCCGGGCCCCAAAACCAAGTAGGAACAGTGCTTATGATCCGTGCTCCAGGCGCTGCTACATCAATTTCAGGACCAGAGTTTGATTCCCAGAGTCCCCCAGAGTTTGAAAAATCCACTCTTTCATCATTGTAATCCGTTGCAGCCACAGCTAGGCAGTACTCATCATAAGCTGCTGGATAAAGGACAGCTCCTCCGTCATTTCCAGCAGCAGCGACGATCACCATATCCATATCATAGGCATATTTTAAGGCATTCTCTAAACTTGCTGATGGAAAATCGCCGCCCAAGCTGAGATTCATCACGTCTGCCCCATTATCTGCTGCCCAAATTATACCATCAATCATTTCAGAATAGCCGCCTTCACCCAGATCATTCAATACTTTTACAGGCAAAATTTTGCAGTTCCAAGCCACTCCAGCAATACCTTCGTTGTTGTGTGTCTCGGCTGCGGCGATCCCAGCTACGTGAGTTCCGTGACCTTCGTCATCAGTGGCGTCAGAGTCATCATTAATAAAGTCGTAACCGCTCGAATAAATCTTATCATTTAGATCAGGATGATCCAGGTCCACACCTGTATCGAGTATGGCAATTACAATATCCTCATCTCCCTTTGTTTCTTCCCAGGTGCTTGTGGCTTTGATGTCAGCTCTTTCTTCTCCCTGGGGGCTTCCTGGAGGACCTATGTCTTGCCCGCTGTTGTAAAGAGCATATTGATAATCAAAAAGTGAATCATTAGGAGTTTCAGTAATATAAGCTATATAGTTTGGTTCTGCATATTCCACGTCAGGATTTCTGCTCAAGGCAAAAAGCGTCTCCTCCAAGGTCGTACTTGTCTGGATTTGAATCTTATAAACGTTGATTCTCGGGATTCTTTTGAGTCTTTTGCACTGATAAGCTGCAATAGTGGCTTTTATCGTCTGATCCGAAATAGTAGGTTTGAATTTGACTAGAACTTCATCCGGTCTATAAGATGGCCCCTCGTAACGAAAAGGCAGGCCTCTGTTCATATGTTTGATTTGATGACGAATAACGGGGCGATGTGGCTTTTTGGATCTTTCAAACCTGAAATCTCTATTACCTCCTGGTGTGGCAATATCTGCTTCTCTGGACCTGTAAGCTTCACCAGAGGAGTCTTTCGCCTGTTCTGGAAAATCAGGTTTGGTTTTAGGTGAGACTTGATCCAGCCCGCTATTGTTTCCCTTGGATTGAAGGGATTGGACTTTTGTTAAAGATGTTATTTGTTGTGGGAAAAGTACAGAGTTTTTATTTTTTCCCCTATCAAGCTTCCAATTTTTAAGGCTTGCCGAAAAGAGAAAGATAGGTATGACAAAAAAGGCAAAGATTATTTTCTCTCTTTTCATTATTTCCTCCCAAAAAAATCAAAAAGAATACATGATCCTAACTGTGAATCCAAAATCGACTATATCCCCATGGGGGATGAAGTTTCCTTCTGCTTTAATACCGAAAACTTCAGAGAGTTTAAAGATGGATCCCAGAGAGACACCGAATGAACTAGCTCCGGATATTTCTATATCCTCGTTTCCTTCCAATCTCCCTTCCAAACTTCCTTCCAAATCTTGAATCGTTTGCACCATCTTGAACTTTCCCCAGAGTTTGTTGAAACTTAAATAGAGGTAGGGATAAAAAGAGTCAAAGCCTTTATAAGTGAAGACAGGCCCGATTGAAGCTCTCATCCATGATGGCTCCCCTTCCATTGTTCCTTCGACTTCGATAGGCAAATCTGGCATCTCCCATTCTTTTTTTGTGCCCATATAATAAAAGAATTGACCAAGAACATCTACCTGGAGATCCTTAGCATAAATAAGGCTTTTTTTGATTTCCGCCCCAACGAGATACCCTTTAATAGTCCCAACACCTAATTTACGAGAAAAAGGGAGTTTTCTAAATGTCAATTCGTCATAACTGGAGCCGGGCATTGCATACCCTAAAATAGCATTAACGAAGAATCCTTTCCCAAATTCGAATTCTGTGTTGAATGTGAAAAAAGAGGATTTGAGCTTTGAAGTATACTGAACATCCAGGGCATCGTCCCAGGTTATTGTTCGTGAAAAAAATTCAAAGCCAATCCCAGGAGTTATGGATGCTGCCCGAAACATCCCTTCTTCCTGGTCCTGAGCTGAGGAAAAGCGGGTGAAAATCAAACACAATAAAATAACTAAAAAAATAAGATAAAATTTTTTCATTTAGGGCTCCTGTGTCTCGCTAATAAACAAGCTTTTATTCAAACTACTTTTTTTTATTTTCTGCTTCCTTAAGTCTGGCTTGGGCTTTTTTTGCTAATTTGCTTTGAGGAAAATCAGTTATCAGTTTGGTAAAATAGGGGATACTCTGCTCGACCAATGTCGCTTTATAATAAGAATCACCTAAATAGTAATAAACCATATACATTTTTGAAAAATTAGGGAAGTTGGTCAGGATCTCTGTTAGCCTGCTTGTGGCTGCGCTATACGCTTTTACTCTGTAATAATGGACTCCTATTTGGAGAGTGTGTTCTGCCAGTTTATCTTCGCAGTCTAATATTTTTTCCTGGGCAGATTTTGCTTCTTCACTCAATGGATAATTAGTAACCACTTTTTTAAATTCTGCAAGGGCCTGTTTTGTTTTTGTCTGATCCCTCCCAGGCTTCAGGACTTTTCTATAGAAAGTCATGCCAATTTGATGCTGAGCAAGGGGTGCAGAAGGACTATAGGGAAAGAGGGATATAAACTCCCTGTATTCAGATGCAGCCAGTATCATACTTCCTTCGTCTCTCTTTCGGTAATATGAATCAGCAATGGCCAATTTGGCCTGCTGAGCATAAAAGCTCTTAGGAAAGGAATCAATGACTTGCCTTAAATATAGACGAGCTTTTTCGGGATCTTTCTTAATAAATTTCTCTCCAAGCTTAAAGAGGGCTTCATCGGAGGAAGCAACTTCTGGTGAAATTTCTGTTGTCTTTTTCCCACAGCCAAAACTAATCATAAAACAGAGGAGAGAAACGGTAAGAGCCAGGCTGAGTTTTTTCATCGTATTATTCTGTTTCTCCCTTAAGAAGAATAGAGCTTTTTTGCCCATAGCCATTCTTCTTTTAGTCCATCCCGGAGCTTGATTTGGGGCGAGTAATTAAGGTCTTTCCGGGCCTTTTCAATATCGGCAAAGGTATGAGGCATATCTCCTTTTTGTTTTTCTTTTCGCACTAATCTTACTTGTTTTTGACAAATATTTTCTAAAAGGGGAAAAATGTCGTTTAATTTTTTCCGAATCCCTCCTCCGATATTGTATATTTCTCCCGTTTTCCCTTTTTTTAGGGACGCAAAATTGGCATCAATAACATCATCTATATAAGTAAAGTCTCTGGTCTGGTTTCCATCGCCGTAGACAGGGATCTGTTTGCCTTTTGCCATAGCTTTGAAAAATTTATGGAACGCCATATCCGGGCGCTGACCAGGACCATAAACTGTGAAAAATCTCAGGGAAATCGAAGGGACCCCATAATTCTTGCAGTAAAGGAGACAGAGATTTTCAGCAGCGAGTTTGGTCACTCCGTAAGGTGAGAAAGGATGGAGGGGACTTGACTCGGACATAGGAAGATCCGGGCAGTTACCGTACACAGAAGAAGAGGAGGCGTAAATGAATTTTTTAAGATTAAGGTTCTTGGCTACTTCCAGCAGTTTTTGAGTGGCTTCGATGTTATTTTTAAGATAAACGGAAAAATTGTCTCCCCAGCTTGTCCTGACCCCCGCTTGGGCAGCATGATGAAAGATGTAATCTGTCTTTTTTAATATTTTCTTTAGATCCAGGTCATTTAAATCCCCGGTAATGAACTCAAAATTTTCATCCTTTCTCAAGGGCTTTATATTTTTTTCTTTTATCCGTTTAGGATAAAAATCAGTGAAAGAATCGATACCTACGACTTTGAATCCTTCTTTGAGGAGTCTACGACACAGGTGGGATGCAATAAATCCTGCTGCTCCGGTCACTAAACAATTCATAATTGTCCTAATTTTCTTCCTAAAATTATCCCCTCGAGGATTGAATCCCGGGAGTTTTCCTCGTCAAAGATATCAGATCTACCCATCCCAACAGTATCCTCGAATTTGCCGCAGGTTGCGGAAAGGATTGAGTGCGCAATTTGGATCATTGTTTACTTACCTCCAGAGTGATCGGATATTTTTTTTGGATGAGATAGCCTTGAGGAGGAAACTGTTTGATAGTAATTCCTGCCTCCAGGCCAGGATAGGATGTATAGCGAATATCTTCTACTCTGAAATCTAATTCTTTTAGCCTTGTTAGGACAATTTCTGCTTTCTTCCCGATCAAATCTGGCATAAGATACTTTTCTTCTTTTTCTCCTTGACTGATAAGAAGACTGATAGGGGAGTTGCTTCCAACTTCTCTCGTAGCCCGAGGATATTGAGAAATGATTTTTCCGGCCGCATACTCGATGGTGTGTACTTGAGATACTTCACCTCTTCTTAATCTAGCTTCTTTAAGAATTTGGCTTGAATTTTGGAGGTTTCTTCCTATAAGTCGGGGGACGATAACCTTCTCAGTTCCTGCGCTCAGGAGGACTTTTACTACCTTGTTAATTTTTAATTTCGATCCAGAAGAAGGATCTTGAGAAATAATTTTTCCTCGTTCCCAACGGGTGTCAAATTGAGCTCCCGCTTGAACAACGGATAATTTTCTTCTTGTAAGCTCAGAGCTTGCCTCCTCCAAGGTTTTTCCGATAAGATTGGGGAGGGTAACCATTTCACCTTTTAGGATTATCCGAAAAGATAGAATGGTGCTTAGAAAGAAAATTATAAAAAAAATTAGCACAAAAGAGATTAAATTAGAAATTTTTTTTAATTCCATAACCTAAAACTAAGATAGAGAAACAAATGTAATCTATACCATAGATTTATAACCAAGTAAACGGCAAAAAAGTTGCTTTGGGGACGTTCCCAAAGGGGACAGGCTGTCTTTTTTATGTAGGAGTTTTATTCAACAAATTTAATGCTTTGGTAATGTCCCAGAAGGAGACAGAATATGGGGACGTCCCCATTAATTTATGTAGGGGTTTGATTTATCAAATCAGCACTTTTATTTGCTGAAAGAACGCATTTTATTTATAATGATGCCTCAAATAAAAGGAGAAAGAGCGATGGCCGAATATTCAGATTTTAGAAGCGATACTGTAACTAGACCCACCGAAAACATGAGAAAAGCCATGGCCGAGGCTGAGGTAGGGGATGATGTATTAGGGGATGATCCTACAGCTCAGGAGCTGGAGTATTTAGCCGCAGAAAAAATGGGCAAAGAGGCTGCCCTGTTCGTTCCCTCGGGAACAATGGGAAATTCTATTGCCATAAATGGTTGGACAAAAGAATTAGATGAAATCATCGTTGAGGAGCGGGCTCATCTTTACAATATGGAATCTACTCATTTGACTTTGATCGCCAGAGTACTTCCTCGAATCCTCCCTTCTAACCGGGGAGCTATGGACCCAGAAGAAGTGGAGAGAAACATCAGAAAGCCCAGTGTCCATATTCCTCGAACTTCTCTTATCTGTGTCGAGAATACCCATAATAATTGGAGTGGGGCAGTTATCCCTATCGAGAATTTAAAAGCAATCCGAGAAATTGCGGATAAGCATGGTCTAAAAATTCACTTCGACGGAGCTCGTGTCTTTAACGCCAGTGCTGCTTCTGGAATTCCTGTAAAAGAGTATGCTGCCCTTGGCGACTCTATGATGTTCTGTCTTTCCAAAGGACTTTCTGCTCCTGTAGGTTCTATGCTGACGGGGCCGAGGGACTTTATTGATTTTGCGCGCCGTGTGAGAAAAGCGCTTGGGGGAGGCATGAGGCAGGTAGGGATTTTGGCCGCGCCAGGAATAGTTGCCTTGACAGAAATGGTGGGCAGGTTAAAAGAGGACCACGAAAGAGCAAAGAAATTGGCTTTAGCTATCGCCGAGATGCCTGGAGTTTCCTTGAATCCAGATTACATTGAAACGAATATTATCATCTTCGGCTTTAATCATCCCAAGATTTCTATTCCTGAATTTTTAGCGAAGCTAAAAGAAGAGGGGATCTTGGCTTTGGCTACCTCGAAGGGAAGAATTCGTTTTGTTACTCACAAGGATATAGGGGATAAAGATATAGAAAAAGCCATCTCCGCCTTCCACAAGATATTGATGTAGAGATTTGATTCATCAACCCTATCTGTTTGCTGTATGTAATTTTCGTTGGTCGTGTTCTTGGCAAACCAAAATGGTTAAAATTAATATGAATTAATGAAACAATAAAAAAATTTTCTAAATTAACTTACAAAATGATTCCATAACATGAAGTATAGAATTGCAAATAATAAAGAAGTTATATTGCCTATATAAAAATAATCATTTGATATTTTATTTTCTTCTTCTATAAAGCGTACTCCTATTTTTATTCCTGCAAATGCAATTAGGGCTTGAGGAAATTTATGTATGAGTGCTAAGAAAATAAATAAACGTTCCAAAACTCCTTTTATGACAGCTCTGTCGATTTTACAACTTGGATTCTCTTCTAAAGAATACTGAATTATTTTGAATATAATTGTTGCAACTATCTTGCCACAAATAAAAATCAATACAAATATTAATATTTTAGACATGAAAATTATGTTGCTAATGATAAGAGCAATTCTTTGCTAGCCAAATATGTATTTATTTTTAGACTTTTTTCTCTTCTCCAAATTAAAGAAATATCTTTTTCTATGTTTTTGGCAACTAATTTATAGTCTTTATATTTCAAAAATGCAGAGATAATTTTAAAATCCCTTTCTTTCCAATTGTCTACAAATGATTGATACACATAAAATGCAAGATTCAACTTTTTAGTCAATTCATCATTATCGTTTTTTACCAAAAAT
>CAYTBG010000034.1:0-24310 GCA_964435925.1 uncultured Eubacteriales bacterium
AATATTCACCTCCTTAGTTGTGTTGGTATCAGCTTTTTATATCTGAATCTTCCTGTGATGTCAAGGCAAACCCAATAAAATGTAGGTACCTTGATTTAATTATGTAACGGCTTGATTTGTTTTGTAGGTGTTTGATTTATCTTGTACGGGCTTGATTCATATTGTGTAGGGGCTTGATTTATCAAGCCCACCTTATGGAGATAAAAGGAAATTGTAGGAATTTTGATTCATCAAGCTCACTTGGGGATACTCTGGTCCAGATTTTTGTTAAATTATTCCGATTTTTTTGTTAAAATGACTCCTTTTTTCAACATATAGAATCTTTTCAAGTAACCTTTTATTTATTTTACCCGTATAAATAGTTAAGATATTCATGGAAAGGAGGATTAAATGAGCATTACTGAACCAAGCAAAACATCAATTCGAGTGCATGAATTCTTCTGGCTCAAACTTATGAAAGGCTACTATCGCAGATTTGTTGGGTCTTTCGGTTTGAAGGGTGATGAAATGGTCCTCGACTTTGGCTGCGGTCCAGGCTCCACTTCAAAGTTCATCGCTCAAATTCTTGAGAAGGGAGGCGGTGAGTTGACTTGCCTCGATTTATCAAAAACTTGGATTGAGCGAGCCAAGAAACATTTAAGCAGATTTTCCAACGTTGAATACTATGCTGAGGATATTAGAAAGTGGGATGAGAAAAATAATTATTTTGATGCGGTGGCTATCCACTTCATGCTTCATGATATCGACAGATCTGAAAGGCAGGAAGTTGTAAGGACATTGGCTGAGAAGATGAAGACAGGCGCCAAATTATTTATCCGTGAACCAACAAAAGAAGGCCATGGCATGCGCCCGGAAGAAATTCGGGAGTTGATGTCAAAGAATGATTTAGAAGAGGTTGATTCAAAGGAAAGCAAGAGCTTAATGATGGGAGCTATGTCTACAGGGATTTTTAGTAAGACTGATTAGAATTTTTGGCTATTCACTATTCTTTATAAGAATGGAATTTAATTGAAAGAGGATGGATAATGACTGATACGGATACGTACATAAAGCAATTAGAAGAGTCCAATCCTTTAAGAGAACCTACGCTTCGTGAGGCAATCCGGGCACTGCATCTCCCTCCGGGGAGCCGGGGCCTGGATGCAGGATGTGGAATTGGCCTTCCGGCCTTATTACTGGCAGAGGCAGTAGGACCCGCCGGGCATGTCACCGGTCTTGATATTTCTGCTGAGTTCCTCCTTCATGCCAAAGAAATTGTAAATAAGTCAGCCTTATCGGAACAGATATCCTTCCAGGAAGGAGACGTGAACAAACTTCCCTTTGACGATGATACTTTCGATTGGGTCTGGAGTTCTGACTGCGTCGGATACCCCACAGGGGAGCTTCTGCCACTGCTAAAGGAACTTGCACGGGTGGTCAAGTCCGGTGGCAGCGTGGCCATTCTCGCCTGGTCTTCTCAACAACTGCTTCCAGGGTATCCTCTGTTGGAAGCCCGGCTGAATGCAACGTGTTCGGCGCTTATCCCCTGCGTCAAGGGAAAGAGGCCGGAGTCGAACTTTGTACGCGCTCTGGGCTGGTTCCGTCAAGCGGGCTTCGAGGAACCCACAGCCCATACTTTTGCAGGCGACGTTTATGCTCCGCTGAGTGAAGACATCCGCACCGCTTTGATTACATTCTTTAATATGCTATGGGGAGAGCCACAGCCAGAGGTATCACAGGAGGATTGGGCAGAATATCAGCGTCTCTGTCAACCAGAGTCACCGGACTTCATCCTGAACCTTGCGGATTATTATGCCTTTTTTACGGTTTCGATGTTTTGGGGAAGGATTCCCGGATGAGCAGTTTAATAAGGATTGAAAAGGAGTTTTAAAATGAAAGACTGCATAGATAAATGTTTAGTGCTGCTGACAGCTCTACTCGCTTCAATCTTCGCTGCGTCTCTCGCATATTCACGAGAAGCACAAACCATCAGACATCCCAAAACAAAAGAAGAATTGAAGCTCTACCCCAATACATATGATCATTCCCCGGATCTTCCTTCCCCGTTCACATTGGAAGACGGAACGGAAATTGTGGTGGCCTTTACTCAAGATGAAAAATACGTTCTTATTCCCGTTACTGTTGAAAACGGTAAACCACTGAATTATAGAAATAATCAATGGCATGGCAAGGGCCGGCAGCTTGAGGTTGACGCCTCAGATTTTCCGCCACTTGCTAGAACCGGACTTCACTCTGAGATAGAATTGGATCAGACTAAAACAATTACCGGTCGTTCTATTGCAGAAATTACAGAGATTGGCCGCCCTGAAAGATACTCTGGTGCAGGTTTTATGAGTCATGATGAGGATATTATTTCTGTTCTAAGAGGAGATAATAGACTGATTACTCAATTGGGATCAATTCACCCGCAAATGGCCAAGCCCTTATTTCATGTATTCAATATTGTACTCACAGTGAAAAAGGATTCTGAGCGAGGGAACAGCGGAGGAGTCCTATACAACCAGAGGAAGGTATATCTAAAATTTTGGGGCGCTAAAGGGTGGCAGGAATCCATATTTAATGACGAAATTTTGGGATACTGGCAAATTGAAATGTGGAGAGACTTGGATAAAAAGGAGAAAGCATTTCTATCTAGGGAGTATTCGAATCTTAGTGATGAAGAAATGGCTCAATTAATAAAGAAACTCTCCCATATTCATACAGGAGAAATGGTGCCATATTACATTATGCGTTATGGTTTTTATGAAGGACACACATCCTATAGAGCAGATCCAATAGCCATTGCTTTTATCTTTGGCTTGCGAAGTTTGGATGAAATTGAGAGTGCTTTCAAGGGTAAGCTTTATGAAACCCTGACGAATCATTTTTCCGAAGAAAACGTTGGCAAATTTGAGACCAAAATGGCGTTAAATTAATTATTTCACGTCATGCAGCACATCAAATTTCGAATCCGCTGCTCACAAAGAAGATTTTTTTCGTTCAATTTTCTGCATTGACTCGCTATTTTGTCTATGATATTTCTGTTCTTCATTTATTAACCAAATTTGCATCCTTAAACTAAAAGGAGGGGATTATGGATGATTCTCTGCAGTTTGCGAAACGATGGGTCATAACCGGAATTGTCTGCGGTTTTTTTGCAGGCGTCTCCTATGCTGTTTCGATAGCTATTCCCCTGCCACCGCGCATTGCCTATCCTGTATTCTAGGCCTTTGGTCCGCTTTTTTGTGCGAGTGCTCCGGGTTTCTACCACTTTGTGAAGCATTATCGGAAGTCCATTCCACTTCAAATCGGGATACTGTTCTTGATTATCGCCGGTGCCTCAGTCACGATGATGGGCACGATGCAGGCCGCAGGTCGGGCCGTGTTTCGGGCTGTTCCCCTGGAAGGAGCCAGCGAGGTTACGAAGGAGGCTTGGGAGCTGGCTTATAAAGCAGCCAATGCCGTTCAGATGGGAGCTGATGTTGCCTGGGATATATTCATTTTCACCAGTGTCTTTCTTTTGGGGATGGCCGTGTTCAAGCATCCGAAGCTGGGGTGGATATTTGGAACGCTCGGCTGCATCATAGCCTTTTTGGGCTTGGCTTTTAATATTTACACTTTTCCTCATAATCCGGGAACGCAAGGGCTTGTTGATATGGGACCGTTTGTGGGCCTCTGGTTTACCGCCGTTAGCATAAAAGTCATCTTCTCCCTTAAGTGGATGGATTCAAAAGTAGAGATAAGCGAGAAATGAAGGATTAGGACAGGAACAGGCCCCATGCATCACAAACAGAATAAGATGTTAGTGGATTACATCAATAGTCTAAATCCCGAGGCTTTCAAGAAATTGGTTTTGGCCGTCCAGAGGGGAGACGCGTTTTCTGCGTCCTTCCTCGAATACTTCGAGACGAGCCCGGAGGAGATCTGGAACCGGTTTAAAAGCGAACTTTTATCGACCGGAAACAAAGGTTCGGGGACACTCCCTTACCGTTCCCCAAGGGCCTACGAGCAAAGAGCTAGCAGCTGCGATCCAAAAGATGTTTGCCCATCCCAAAGTCGCTGCTATCGGGATCGCTTCACTCCCGTTCGGTCAGCGTGATAAACAGGGAATCTCTCTCAAAGCAGCTTATCGCCTGATCGAGGGCGCCGCAAAGGGAGTCAAGGAAAGATAACAGCCTTAATTTATAAAAGTAAGAATCCATGCCCAGAGTTTTGATTTTTCTCCCCGATGGATTTTTACGCTTGAACCTTGATATTTTTTTCTATATGATAATGAAAATCTTTGTGAAAAGGAGATGGATATCATGAAATTATGTTTCTGTCGCTTTTTACTTGCTGCGGGCATCGTCGTCATGGCCCTTGTCTGGGGGCCTGAAGCCTGGGCAAAATGGGTTATTGTCGCTGCCGCCGCACTCCTGGCCATCATGAGTCTTTTTTATAATGTATGCTGTTGCAGAAGTCTCAAGAAAGTAGAAGAGAAATAATTTTTTCTGTTCACAACTAGTCCAAGAAAAAAACAAATCAAAGGGGAAAATCTGGTATACAAGTCTAAATAAAAGAGTTTTTGGCCTGATGACTTTGTAACGATAAAATGTCGTTAAATATTTCATTATGCAACATTAATTGATCCTCTCATTTTTATATTACATCTAAATCCGAGATTTAAGTTGGCGGAAATTGCTGGGAAATGGTGCGAGATTTGATGCAAGCACCAAAAGGAAATCCCTGTTATATGGCAAATATTCCCTAATGTGTCAACCATTTATCCGATTTTCCGTATATATATATGAAAGCTATCATCATGAACGATTTGACTCTAACTGAAGAGATGTTTTTGCTGGCAGTCTGGAAACTGAAAGACAACGCATATGGAGTAACGATTAGAAAACATATCTCTACGGAAATAAAAAGAATTTATCCTTATGGTACTCTCTACAGCGCTTTGGATAAACTGACAAGAAAAGGCTATCTTACAAAGACAGTTAGCGATCCAACTCCAGAACGAGGAGGCCGGAGTAGAAATTATTACAATATCACTCCTGAAGGGATTTCCGCTCTAAGGACTGCCCTGGAATTAAAGAAAAAAATGTGGGATGACGCAACTGAACTAGCTTTAAAGGAAACTTGATGTCAATGGAGAACCTAAAAAGAAAACTCCCGTGGATGGCAGGGAGTCTGCTTAAAAAATTTGCCAATAAAGACAATTGTTCTGCTATATTGGGGGATTTTCAGGAAGAGTATAATGAGGTAGCGGATTCTCAGGGTATTTTCCGCGCCCTGCTTTGGTTTTGGCTTCTTGTCATTATTTCTTTTCCGTCGTTTATAAAAAATTCTTTATATTGGAGCTGGATCATGTTCAGAAATTATTTAAAGGTTGCCTTGAGAAACTTCAAGAGACATAAAGGTTATTCATTTATCAATATTGCTGATCTGGCGATTGGGATGACCTGCAGTATTCTAATAGCCATTTTTGTTTTTTATGAACTGAGTTTTGACAAGCACCACGAGAAAGCCAGTCAAATTTACAGAGTTGGTGCACAATTTGGCCCCTCTACCGATATGAGGGGAGCATTTACAGCTCCTCCCATGGCCCAGGCGCTTCTAGATGACTGCCCGGAGATAGTCCATGCAGCCAGGTACAGTCCGTGGCCGCGGAATTACCTGGTCAGTGTAGGGGAAAAGAAGTATTTAGAAAAAGGAATTAAATATGCTGATGCAAGTATTTTTGACGTCTTCACAATTCCCTTTATCGCTGGAAATCCCAAGACCGCGCTATCTGATCCCTTAACAATTGTCATCACCGAGGACATAGCCAGAAAATATTTTGGGGATGAGAATCCTCTAGGAAAATCATTGAAGTTTGAAGACAGGAAAGAGGACTATTTGGTGACAGGTGTTGTAGAGAATTGTCCAGACAATTCCCATTTTCAATTTGATATGATCGCTTCATATATTTCAACGCAAGGTAGTCGCGATACTAGCTGGATGGGTCACTCTTTGTTTACCTATATCACTCTCCAAGATGGTGATTCTCCTTCTCAACTGGAGGCAAAATTCCCGAATTTTATCCTGAAACATTTTGGGCCTCAATTTTTTACACAGACCGGCCAACGCTATGAAGACTATCTCAAAGATGAAAAGAATTATTACGTATATTTCTTGGAACCTTTGCTTGATATTCATCTAAGATCTGATACCAACGAAAATTTATCTATAAAGGGAAGAATCGCTTATATTTATGTCTTTTCGATCATCGCCATATTCATCCTACTGCTAGCGTGTATAAATTATATGAATTTATCCACAGCCCGCTTTTCTAAACGCTCTAAAGAAGTAGGGATCAGAAAGGTCTTGGGTTCTGGAAAAAAACAGCTTGTCTTTCAGTTTATTGGGGAATCGGTTCTGTTCAGTTTTATTGCTTTGGCACTTTCAATTTTGATAGTGAAAACAGTATTGCCGGCTTTCAGCAATCTTGCTGACCGTCAGTTGTCCTTTCACCTTTTTGATAATGTTTACGTTTTGCCTGTTTTAATCGGATATGCTCTTTTTGTGGGTATTTTGGCCGGAAGTTACCCTGCTTTTTTTCTCTCTACTTGCCAGCCTGCCCTCACCATAAAAGGCTCTTTATATAAAAAGGCTCATGGTAATTTGCTGTTGCGCAGGGCGTTGGTTATCCTGCAATTTTCTATAACTGTTTTTATTTTCCTTGGAACCTTTGTGATCTCTTCTCAGTTAAAGTATGTCCAGAATAGACAACTGGGATTTGATAAGGAACAGATAGTTGTTATACCCCGCGCCTATACTCTGGGTCGGCAAGCGAACGCTTTCAAACAGGAATTGTTGGAATATTCCAGTATTCTGTCCCTATCCAACACTGAATCCCTT
The DNA here is from genome assembly GCA_964435925.1 of uncultured Eubacteriales bacterium. GTDB lineage: Bacteria > Acidobacteriota > Aminicenantia > Aminicenantales > Aminicenantaceae > SOIV01. Next base: position 6,865 of record CAYTBG010000034.1, read on the forward strand.
CCAGGAAGACATTTTAATCCCAACGGCCACCGATTAGAAGGAAGGCCGGCAACAGAGGAGCATACTTTATACACCATGTATGGCGATCATGATTTTCTCAAATTACTGAATCTCAAAATAGTGGAAGGAAGATATTTCTCAAGAGATATTCCTACTGATGCAACATCGGCTGTCGTTATCAACGAGACGGCTGTTAAAGAGTTGGGCTTAAAGGAACCTATCGGGAAATGCTTTCACAAAGAATTTGGTGATGCTGCAGAAGGGGAATTGGTGACTATTATCGGCGTGCTTCGAGATTTTCACTTTCACTCACTGCACCATGAAATTCTGCCGATGATAATAAGGCCATTATCCGAAAAAGAATGGTTCTACACGTCCATAAAAATTCGTCCTGAAAATATAAAGGAATCATTAGGCCTGATAGAAAAGACATGGAGTAAGTTCAGTGGAGGCCAGCCTCTTGAATATTCTTTCTTGGATGAAGATTTCAACAATCTCTACAGAGCGGAACAAAGAACAGGAAAGATATCGACGATATTTTTCTTTCTCGCAATTTTCATCGCCTGCCTGGGTTTGTTGGGACTTGTATCCTTCTCTGCGCAGCAACGCACCAAAGAAATAGGTATCCGTAAGGTGTTAGGTGCCTCTTTATCAAGAATAACCTATTTATTATCCAGGGAAGTCATGATTTTAGTTATTGTATCTACTTTTATTGCTTCGCCCATTGCTTACTTTGCCATGTCTAATTGGCTGCAGAATTTTGCCTTTCGTATTAAAATGACTGTTTGGATGTTTATATTGACGGCACTGGCCATAATGTTTATGGCCATACTAACCATAAGCTACCAAGCCATAAAAGCAGCCTGTGCAAATCCAGCAGATGCTCTAAAATATGAATAAGTATTAGTTGACTGCTTCGTATGTATGCCCACGCCTTTATGCGTGGGAACATGAACTCCCCCTATAAAACAATTTGTCATTTCTATATTTCACAAATCTTTGTCCTTAAAAAAGGACAAATATGACGGCACTGAATGATTTTTTGCAATTAGTGATATTAATAGAGACGCAGAACAACTGACCGGGAATTAGAAGCCCATAGATAAGATCCCTCAGCAAGCACCTGATGGAATCACCTTTAGTCTGTATCTGTTATTATATTTTTTTCCCTTGTCATTCATAGAGGATAGAGAAAGGTCTCCTTAATGAAAATAAATCTGACATTTCAATTGGCATGATTGTTGCAAAAGAATTTATTGTAGATCAATGAGAAAAGATAGCATGTTTAAACAAGGAGAATAAAATGAAAAAGGCATTTTTACTTTTAATTGTAATGTTTGTTCTCGCGTTTTCTGCTTTTGCTTTGAATAAGGACGATATTGAAGAGGTGAAAATTGGCAAAAAGTTCGCCAAAGGTTCAATGTATGTGACTGGTCAGATCGGCATTAATTCTTATGTCGCAACTGATGATCCTTTCAACGCCATGCCCTTTCTCTTAGGCGCCAGTTATGAGGTTGCTCTAACGGATAATATAGGAATAGGCAGCACGGTTATGTTTGATAAATGGAGCGACTACCTGGGAATGTTTGGTGGAAAGTGGACTTTTCTAGTATTCAAACCGTCATTAGATATCACCTATCACTTTAACGTAAACAAAATGAAAGGTCTGAACCTCTTTACTGGAGCAAGTCTCGGTTACAGCATTCTTTCTGTCAGTAATGAGTTAGGCAGTGATTATATGGGCGAGCTGAAAAGTGAACCCCATTTCGCGCCTTTCCTGGGTTTCCACTTTTATTTTTGGGAGAATTCCCCCGGTTTTTTTAATAAGCTCATGATTACTTCGAAAGTATATTGGTCTGTAACTGGCGATTTTTCCGGTGTATCAGGTGCAATAGGAATTACCTACAAGATTAAATAAGCGCTTCATGCGGCCCGGCACTTGTTAACTCGAAATTATTGTCCGTATCACCTAACATTGGGATCAGGCTTTGCTCTTGGGTAGAGGAATTTTTCCACCTTCAATTAATCACTATGCCTTGAGAAAAACCTGAAAATCTTATACTAATAAGGGTCAGTAACGTTGGCTATCGACCAGTGAAGAACAAGAACATTCTAACCAGACAGCTCGGGCTCTTCGATTCAGCCATGATGATGGGAATCGTCATCGGTTCAGGCATCTTCCTGACCACCGGAATCATGGCCCTGGCCATTCCTTCAGCATCCCTGATCTTCCCCGGCCCTACAAGGCGTGGGGTTATCCTGTCGTGCCCTTGATCTTCATTATTGCCCTATCATGTATCTTATTGAATACTCTGATAAAAAGGCCGTTTGAATCTCTGGCTGGGGTGGGGCTGATGGTCATCGGTATCCCTGTTTATTACATGTGGAAGAGGAGAAGAGAATAGGTCAGTCGGGCCGGCCGATAGGTTCGCGCTTGAGGATTGCCGTCATGCAGTGGAGTGATCCCCATCCTTTTCGAAGCTCGGTGACATCTATTTCGCTTACCTTGGTGCCGTGATCCTCGAGAAACTTTCTTGTCTCCGGAAAGCCCGTGGCCATTAAGATCGAGCCGGGTGCCAGGGTGACAAAGTTTAAAGCAAGCTCCTGTGTTTCTCGGGGGGAGGGGGCCTCTAAAAGGTTGAAGCCTCTTTTTCCGAGTTCTTTCCATACGTTCCAGGGGAGGCGGGCAGGGTCGAGCACGGCTGTTTTTTCGTCGACAAAGCTGATGATGCTGTCGATGTGGGCATACCCGTGGGGAATCTGGAGATAAACAAAATGCTCAACTCCAATGGAGCGCAAGACCTGTTCGACTTGCTGGGCCCCTTCTTTATTGGCCCGGTTCCCGGTGCCTATGATGACTGTGCCCGAATTCACCCAGAGGCAGCAGGCTGTTTCGAATATTCCCTCGCCAGAGATAGTCCTCAGGATGGGAACTCCCAGCAAAGCCAGAGCCTCTGCGGGATATCTTTCCTCTCCCCGCCTGCAGGCCATGGCCTGTCTGCCGACGATGGCTCCCTGGGGCGTCATCAGGACAGAATCCCTCATGAAAAGAGCATTGGGTTTGTCTTCGCGCATCTTTTCCACATAATGGACTTTTACTCCCTGCGATCGATAAAGCTCAGCGAGAGAGTCATGTTCCCTTCTGGCTTTCTCCGCATCCATGACATCCAGCCATCGGCACTCTTGAGGATCCTTAACTTTTTCTATCTCTTTTCCCGGACGCCTTAGAAGAACGGCTTTCAAGGTGCCCACTTCTGAATCGCAGCCCCAGTCCCCGCCCCAGTATTCTGTTAGCTCATCCTCCATAGAAGTTTCAAGCGCCAGCCATTCCTTCCTTGTTTTCGTTGAATTCATCGTTTTTCTCACCACATTATTATAATGTTCGATAATAATAACCGATTATACGCTAATTCTTGATTGTTTCTCATTATCCACAAAAATCCCTCGTAAGTAAAATATCAAGGTCTACAGTGCTGATTGACTCTTTCAAGATAAGTTGATATCCTTTTGCCAAATAAACCTAGGGAACAATGGACGTAGAGTGTCCTAAATGCAAAACCGAAAACACCTCTGATTCCGAATTTTGTAAAAAGTGCGCCACGCCACTTCCTTCCCTAATCTATGCAATGTTGTGAAATCTATGAATTCAAAGACATTTTATGTGCGGTATGAAAGTAGATCCGTATAAAAAAAACGCTAAGTTGTATGACACGTTTATTGGATCTCTCACAAGCGGCTTAAGAACACTTGGAATGAGGATGTTTCCACCCAGAGAAGGAATGGCTGTTCTTGATGTAGGATGCGGGACTGGAATTTACCTCGAACTCTATCAAAAGGCTGGGTGCAACGTGTCTGGAATTGATCAGTCTCCGTCGATGCTTCAAGTGGCTCGTAATAGACTGGGTGAGAGTGCGCATCTGTATCTGGGTGATGCCTCTAATATGCCCTATCCAGATAAGGAATTCGATCTTATTATTATGTCAACAGTTTTGCATGAAATGCGGCGCGCAGTTCGTGCGGCGGTGATCAATGAGGCAAAACGCACCCTTAAGGAAGACGGCCGGATTTTGTTGATCGACTTTCATCCTGGTCCGATTCGACCTTTAAAAGGATGGTTTTATAAGAGCATAATAACCTTTATAGAGTTTGCGGCTGGAGGGGAGCATTTCGGGAATTACCGCGATTTCATTGCCAATAAAGGCTTGCCTGCGATTGCATCAACCCATGGCTTATCAGTTGACCAGGAGAAAATAGTGAGTGGTGGGAATATTGCTCTGTTTTTATTACGCACAGATCAGCGTCTTTGACAAGATTAAGGTAGTCTGTTTCCATCCCCTCGAGAGGAAAAAAATTTCCAATCCCAGCCACCACACAAGGATCAATATCCCTGCCAGCAATAGCGCTTTCCCGCCAAAGCGAATGAATTTTTGGAATCGCTAATTCCAAAAAAGGAGCAAAAATGGAATTATAAATTCCATAAAAACGAAAACCTGTTTTTGCCAAAAGAGCAAAACGGGCTGTTGTCCAACATCAGAAATTTTACTTTTTTGACATCAGCCTCTTATCTATCAGGCGTAGTGAAATTTATTTTTATCGACCTCAACCTATATCTTTTTGCGGTCCAACTTCGAAATTAGATTGTTCGCGTAAGAGTGATTCCCGTAAACAGATTAAATTGATTTTTTAATTCTTGATGAATAGGTAGTTAGATTGATATTTCAATATATTTTACTTTCGTAGATGGCTCGGGAATTGCCAATCCTTTTGAAGTCTTCAAATTATCCTGAAATTTATCCGTTTAAAAGGGGACAGGCTACTTTTTAGCATAAAAAGTAGCCTGTCCCCTTTTTTGTATAATACTTGACTTTGATCTGGTTAAATAGAAATATATTCATTACTCGATGAAGATTAGGAGTTAAGCATGCGAAAAAGTTGGGGATTCTTTAGGTTTTTTATCATTCTGATTCTATTGGCAAATCAGTTTTTTTGCACTCCGCAAGGAAACAAGGCAGTTGTTGGCAAAAACGGAATGGTTGTTTCAGTGGATGAGTATGCCTCCCAGGTAGGAATAGATATTCTTAAGAAAGGGGGAAATGCAGTGGATGCTGCCGTGGCCGTTGGTTTTGCCTTAGCTGTTACTTTTCCTGCAGCAGGCAACATCGGTGGAGGAGGATTCATGATCATCCGGTTCCCCGGTACCGAAGAAGGTGTTGCCCTGGATTTTCGTGAAATTGCCCCCGGCAAAGCTACTCCTGATATGTACCTGGATGAAAAGGGAAATTATGTCGAAGAAAGGAGTTTGTACGGGCATCTTGCAGTTGGAGTTCCTGGGACTGTTAGAGGTTTTGAGCTGGCGATGAAAAAGTATGGAAGCCTGAAATTGGAGGATGTTATAAAGCCTGCCATAGAGCTTGCCGCGAAGGGATTTAAGCTGAATGAAAGGAGGGCAGATTCGTTCAACCGGTTAAATAAGAGATTTGAACGGGGAACTAAAGAATTTTTCCGCGTCTTTTCCAAGCAAGACGGGTCTGAGTTCAAAGAGGGGGATATTTTTATCCAGAAAGATCTTGCCCGGTCTTTGAGGTTGATTGCCGAACACGGTTCTAAAGCCTTTTACAAGGGGCAGATCGCGGAATTGATCTCTCAGGATATGAGGAAACACGGTGGTTTGATCACAAAGGAAGACCTGGGAAAATATGAGGCTTTTGTAAGAAAACCCGTAACAGGAACCTATCGGGGATACCAAATTATTTCCATGCCGCCGCCAAGTTCCGGTGGTACGGTTTTAATTGAAATGCTTAATATTCTTGAAGGTTTTGACCTGGGACAAAAAGAAAGATATGCGCCCGAGACCCTGCATTTAATTGCAGAGGCGATGAAATTTGCTTTTTTCGATAGAGCCCAATACATGGGAGACTCGGATTTTAGCGAGATCCCGGTCAAACTTTTAACCTCAAAGAGTCATGCAGAGGATATTCGGGGAAAAATCGACCTAAAAAAGGCATCACCCAGCGCTACAATGGGCGAAGAAATTCTTGCAATCGAAAAAGCGAAGGAGACCACTCACTACTCGATCATAGATAAGGAAGGTTTGGCAGTGGCGACAACTTATACCATTAATGGATGGTTTGGTTCAGGAGTTGTCGCCGAAGGGACGGGAATCCTGCTTAACAATGAGATGGCAGATTTCAACATGAAACCCGGATATACGGATGATAAGGGCCTAATCGGAACGAAACCGAATCTCATAGAGCCATACAAGAGGATGTTGAGCTCTATGACTCCCACCATGGTCATTAAAGATGGCAAAGTGTACATGATTACAGGAAGCCCGGGAGGCAGGACAATTATCAATACTGTTTTGAATGTGATTATTAATGTTATTGATTTTAACATGCCGCTCCAGGATGCTATCGATGCCCCCAGGATGGACCATGAATGGATGCCTGATTTATTAAGATTAGAGAAGGAGGCTGTCACCGAAGAATTGATCGAATCACTCAAAGCTATGGGGCACATGATGAAGGAGCCCTTTCGCTGGCGACAGGGAGATGCCCACAGCGTACTCATTGACCCCATAACAGGGCTTTATTACGGGGCTGCAGATAAGCGCTCTCAAGGATCCGCCATCGGATATTAAGCGGATATTGCCTGTCCTGTCCTTTTTGCCTTAAGGCATTTCATGTCATTTTTATTTCCATCCCCTCCTCCAAATGGACAGGAGAGGATGAGCGAATATGGAATCCAATAATTGGCACTCAGTATTTCTTTCTCTTGAAGGCCTGAACGTTGCGCTTTTAGATTGGATCGTGGTTTAATTTATTAGAAATGAAAAATTGGCTGCGGACTTGCCTGATCTCAATATAAAAAACCACTCCTTTGAGCTATTCTTTAATAACGTACGCTCCTTCCCATTTAATCGCTATCTCGGTCTCTGAAATCACCTTGGCCTTAGCTTTATATCCTCCCTGGATGTTTGTATACTTTCCTGCACCTTTTATAAATTTTGCCTCCAGTCTGAATTGGAAGTATCAAAAAACCTGAATCAATATCTTTTTGCGGTCCAACTGCGATATTAGATTTTTCCCATAAGAGTGATTCCCGTAAACAGATTAAATAGATTTTTTAATTCTTGAGGAATAGGCAGTTAGATTGATATTTCAATATATTTTACTTTGGTAGATGGCTCAGGAATCGCCAATCCTTCTCGCTTTAATCCTTCAACATGAAATTCAATTGCTTCTCTCATTCGCAGTAGTGTTTCTTTTACGGTATGCCCGGTTGCAACGCAACCCGGCAGGTCTGGACTGTATGCAGAATAGTTATCTTTAGCCTTCTCTATAATTACTGGATATTTAAACACTTTTGTGCCTCCCATGTTTTAAGCCGGCCTGATTTAATATGCTATTGAGTGTTCCTTTAGCAAGCTCATCATTCAGATTTCCAGCAATAGTGACTACGCCTTTTTTATTGTGATGTTTATATTGCCTGTGACTACCTTTAATTCTTACCATGAACCAGCCATCCTGTTCAATAATTTTTATGATCTGCTTAACTTTCATTTTAATCGTCTAAAAACGGATTGTTTTATATTTTGACTTTTTGATAGAGATGGAAAATTTATAAAATTATATACTCGTTAATTTTTATTTCCGCAATTTTATAGACGATGGTTAAGTCTGTTATTCTCAACGAGATTCTTTGCTTATTAATTCCCGATACAAGAACCGATCATTTCAATTTGACTCTTGTAACATTCCTTGTTATTCTCTTTTCAAGCTTTTAAGGAGGAAAACGGTGACCATCAAATGCCCCGAGTGCGATACTTCCAATCCCTCTGATTCCAGGTACTGCAAACAGTGCGCAACACCCCTTCCCTCACCCGAGGATATTAAAGTCACCGAAACCATGGAAGCAGCCCAGGAGGAATTGACGACAGGTTCCACTTTCGCTACTAGATACTAGATTATCGAGGAACTGGGAAAAGGAGGCATGGGCAAGGTCTACAGGGTTCTGGACAAGAAACTTAAGGAGGAGATAGCCCTGAAACTCATCAAGCCTGAGATAGCCTCGGATAAAAAGACAGTAGAGCGCTTCAGCAATGAGCTGAAGATAGCCCGTAAGATCGGGCATAAGAATGTTGCCCGGATGTTTGACCTTAACGAGGAGCAGGGGACCCACTACATCACCATGGAATACGTGAGGGGGGAGGATTTAAAGAAGCTGATCAGGAAAATAGGCCAGTTAAGCGCGGGTCAAGCTTATACCGATAGCCAAGCAGATATGCGAGGGATTAGGTGAAGCTCACCGGTTAGGAGTTGTGCACAGGGACCTGAAGCCGCAGAACGTGATGGTGGATGAAGGAGGGAATGCCCGCATCATGGATTTCGGGATAGCCCGCTCCCTTGAGACGAAAGGGATAACCGGAGCCGGGGTGATGGTCGGAACGCCCGAGTACATGTCACCCGAGCAGGTAGAAGGGAAAGAAGCCGGCCAGAGTTCGGATATTTATTCTTTGGGTGTGATCCTGTATGAGATGGTAACCGGCAGGGTTCCTTTCGAAGGAGATACGCCTTTTACTATCGGAGTGAAGCACAAGAGTGAAATGCCGGAAGATCCAAAAGAATTAAATGAACAGATTCCGGAAGATCTCTCCAGTGTAATAATGAGATGTTTGGAAAAAGATAAGGAAAAGAGATACCAGAGTGCGGGTGAAGTGCGGTCTGAGCTGGAAAACATCCAGAAAGGCATTCCCACGACAGAGAGAGTAGTGCCCGAGCAAAAGCCATTCACATCAAGAGAGATTACTGTCCAGTTTAGTATGAAGAAGCTCTTCCTCCCTGCTTTAGTTTTTGTCGCGCTTGTGATTACAGGGGTTATTATATGGCAGGTTCTTCCCAAAAAAGAAACAATTACTGTAGTTCCATCAGACAAGCCCTCTCTGGCCGTTATGTATTTCAAGAATAACACCGGGGATAAGAACTATGACCACTGGAGATCTGCCCTCTCGGATCTTCTGATATCGGATCTGGCCCAATCAAAATACATCCGGGTGATGGGCGGAGACAAACTCTACAATATTCTGGACCAGCTGGACCTTTTGGATGCGGACAGCTATTCTTCTGTAGATTTAGAAAAGATTTCTTCACGAGGAGGAGTTAACCACATCCTGCTCGGAAACCTGACCAAAGCCGGAGACAACTTTCGGATAAACATCACACTCCAGGAAGCAGATACAGGAGAGCTGATAGGCTCGGAATCAGTCGATGGGAAGGGAGAGGCAAGTATAATATCCATGGTCGATGAACTGACAACGAGAATCAAGAGGAATTTCAAGCTTTCTGATGTACAGATAGAAAGCGACATCGATAGGCATATAGGAGAAGTGAAAACAAGATCATCTGAAGCGTACAAGTACTATCATGAAGGGATAAAATACGACATCAAAGGAGATTATCCTAAAGTTATCGAATATATGGAAAAAGCCGTAGCAGTAGATCCAGAATTTGCTTCAGCTTACCATGCGATGTCATGGGCTTACGGAAATCAAGGGTATCGTTCCGAGGAAAAGAAATTTTTGAAAAAAGCCATGGAGCTGAGTGATAGACTCTCGGACAGGGAAAAGTACAGTATCCAAGGTGGCTACTATCTTCGGCAATCTGAAAAAACGTATGACAAAGCCATAGAGGCATTCGAGAAATTATTGGAGCTTTATCCAGACGATTTGACCGGAAATAATGATCTAGGTATCTTTTATCGCCGGATTGAAGAGTGGGATAAGGCTATAGAGAGCTATGAGGCTTGCCTTAAGTATGGAGGAAAAGATATTGTTTTCTTTGGTGGTCTTGCGGCGAGCTATAGAAGCAAGGGCTTATTTTATAAGGCGAGACAAGTTCTCGAACGGTATCTAAATAATGTTTCAGACAGCCCAGGTATCCGCGAGAGATTAGCTCTTAATTATCGCTATCAAGGTAAATATGAGCTTGCCCTGGCTGAACTGGACAAGGCACTTTCCCTGAATCCTACTCGTTATCAGAGTATTAGGATGAAAGGAGATATTCACTTTTACATGGGGGATTTGAAGGAAGCAGAAGAGGAATACAAGAAGCTTCAAGAAAGAAAAGAGCCGGTTGTCTATGCTTTTGGTCTGCAGAGATTAGGACGCTTATATTTGTTGCAGGGTAGATTCAAGGATGTAAGAAAGATAGGGCTGGAGTCGATTGAACAGGCAGAAAGACTCGGTCAGGGCACATGGATAAGTAATATAATTGGCGGTTTATCCTATGTGGAACGAATATTAGGCAATTATGACCGAGCTTTAGAGTTGTTAGAAAAAAATTGGAACAACGCTGTTGAAGATGAAGATTTTAATTCTCAAAGAAGCACTTTATTTAATATGGGGCTTACATATCTTGAGATGAAATCAATAGATGAGGCTCAAAAGACAGCAGATAGAATGAAGAAGATGATCGAACAAGCAATGAATAAGAAGCTAATAAGAAATTATTACTCCCTAATGGGCATGATTGAGCTCGAAAAAAATAATTATTCAAAAGCTATTGAATTATTTAAGAAAGCATTTCCTCTGTTATCTGCAATTTCCAGCTCACGTCTGCCAGATGCTTACTTTACGGGATTGGCTTACTACAAGGCGGGAGATTTAGAGAACTCTCGTCAAGAATACGAAAGGGTCATTTCTCTTACAACAGGAAGGCAAAGTTTTGGCGATCTATACGCCAAGAGCTTCTACATGCTGGGCAAAATCTACGAACAGCAGGGCAACAGAGGCAAGGCCATAGAGCAATACGAGAAATTCCTTGACCTCTGGAAATATGCCAACCCCGGTATTGCTGAGGTTGAGGATGCCAGGAAGAGACTGGCCGGATTGAAGAGTCAGTAATTTTCTATATATCTTGTTTATCCCATTTTCCAGAATAAGACTTTTGTCTAACCAAAATGACTTATCTCTGCTTTATATTAGGAGCAGGATGATAGAGTATAAGATTTCCGGTTTCGTCAATAAAAAACCCATTCAAATTCTGCTGGCGGTGATTCCGAACGGGAAATCAAAAGACTATCCACGAGAAAACGCTCTCCATATTATCCAGATCTGGTGCCAGGCAGAACAATTTACAGATAATGAGCAAGGTATGATGCTTATACTCAATAGCATTCAAATTATTGAGTAACGAGTAATTCAAAACTTTCTGGAAAATCCTTCGTATATAAAAACATAACCGACTAAATTCTAACCGTTAATCGAGGGAGTGAAAAATGGCTTATCGAAAAATTTTTCAAATTACTTCAATCTTTGTTCTTCTCTTCTCAGTTGAAGTCTTCGCTCAAGAAGAATTCATCGACTTTGAATCCAACCAGTGGGAGCGACAGGACGCTGAAATTGTCCAGTTCATGGACAGAAAATGCTTGATCGGAGTGGCGTTTTTGAAGGATGTGGAGTTTGAAAACGGCATCATTGAGGTCGATATTGCCGTAACAGGACAAAAGGCACGCACCTATCCAGGTGTGCTGTTTCGCATTCAATCGCCTGGGAATTACGAACGAGTTTATATTCGTCCCCATCGTGCCAGTCTGTATCCCGATGCGATTCAGTATGTTCCCTGTTTCAATGGAATCGACGGCTGGCAACTGTACAACGGCGAAAATTATACGTCTGCTGCTGATATCCCTGACAACCAATGGGTGCATTTCAAGCTGGAAGTATCGGGCAGCCAGGCTCGATTGTTTATGGACGATATGGATCAGCCAGTGTTTGTCATGAACTATTTGAAACACGGCGTTTCCAGAGGCAGCGTCGGTTTGAACTCTCCCAGGGATCGGACCGCTTATTTTTCAAATTTTAAATACAAAATTGATAATACGTTGAAATTTACTCCAGTCCCAGAAATTGAACAACATCCTGGAATAATCAAAAATTGGCAAATCTCCCAACCGTTTCCATTCAGCCAGGTAGACCTGGAGAAACATCCTGATGAACAGGTACTTGGCGAAATTAAGTGGCAGCACGTCACCTACGAACCAAGTGGCCTGGTTGATATTTCCCGCCACCATGGCAGAACGGGGAGGGAGTACGATTGCGTTCTGGCAAAAGCGACCATCCATTCTGACCAGGAAAAAGTGATGCAATTGCAGTTCGGCTACAGTGATCTCGTCACCCTTTTTCTGAATGGGAAGCAGATGTTCCTTGGCAGCAGTGCTTACCAGGGCCGTGATCGCTCTTTCCTGGGAATTATCGGTTACAATGATGCTGTCTATTTACCATTGAAGAAGGGAGACAATGAATTATTGATGTGGATTCTCGAATCATTCGGCGGCTGGGGATTTATGGCAAAAGATGGCAATGCTGTTTTTGAAGCTGAAGGCATCAGTCAGACATGGAAAATCAAAAAAGAGCTGCGAATGCCAGAATCAGCGTTGTACGATAAAAAAAGAAATGTCATTTATGTCACTAACTTCGATCAGTTCAGCGGACCTGGACAGCAGTTCATCTCGAAAGTGACTGTGGACGGAAAAATCCAACAATTAAAATGGATTGAGAAACTCTCTTTTCCAACGGGCATGGCAATGTTCAAAGATAAGCTGTTTGTTGTTGAAAGAAGAAATGTCGCTGAGATTGACCTTGAAACAGGGGAAATCCTCAATCGACATCCACTTCCACAGCCGATGTTTCCCAATGACATTTCGGTCGACAAGAGGGGAAATATGTATGTCTCGGATACCCGAAAGGGCGCCATCTATAATTTCGTCAACGGCAAATTTGAGGAATGGCTAAAAGGAACCGAGCTTGCGAATATCAACGGGCTTTGTGTTAACAAGGGTAAGCTAATCTGTGGCATCACCAGCGATCATTCGCTAAAATCCGTTGATCTCAAGACCAAAGCGATCACCACCATTGTCCGATTCGGCGAAGGTCTGATGGATGGAATCAAAGTGGATCAGCATGGAGATTACCTGATTTCGCATTACGAGGGCAGGATTTATCGGGTAACTCCAGACGGTCAATTTACAAATCTCTTGTATGTTCAAGGGACAAGATGCGCTGATTTTGATTATATTGCTAAAAAAAATCTGCTCATTATTCCGGCACTTGAGGCGAATGAGCTGGCTGCTTATAAACTGGAATATTGATTTCAAAATTTGAAAGTCCTCTAATGCTCACTGCCCTGGCTTTTAAACGTCGACGAGGCTGTCAATCAGCCCCTTCATGGTCTTGAGATGCTCTTTCAGGGCTTTGCGGCCCTTATCCGTGATGGAGAGCATTGTATGGGGGCGCTTTCCTATGAATTTCTTTTCGATAGCCACATAAGCGGATTCCTCAAGCTTGGACAGATGAAAGGACAGGTTTCCCTGGGTCAAGCTTGTCTGATTCAGGAGGAAGATGAAATCCGCGCTTTCAACAGCAGAAAGGTAGGCTAGAATCATTAGCCGGGCCGGTTCATGAATGATCCTGTCGATGCTGAGCAGTCGGCCCAGATCCTGAGTATCGCTTTTTTTTTGCCTGCTCATCTTCAACCTGCGGTTCTTGCTTTATGGGGGTACTGACGCAAAAAGCGGACAAAGAGTGTCCATCCAATAACAAGCATTGGACCTGCGGTGAGGGAGAATACGTACAAAGAAGGGTATGTCAAGCCGGCATTCTTTTTCAACCAGAAGGTTATTGGTAGGGAAACGGCGAAGAGAAACGCATAAAGATAGAGGCGAGTGAAGTCCATGAAATAAGCCGCGAGGCTAAAAACTATAAGGCATTGGATGCCAAAAATCACGCCAACAGCCGGAATTCCGGTTTTTCCTCCAACCGGCAGGACTTTTAGGAGCGAGAGAAGAAATGTGATCACCCCAATCAGGACGGAAATTGCCAGGAGTAGCTTCACATGCATCATCTTCCGCTTTCTGGTTTTCCCAAAATGAACGATTCCCAGGCGAGGTGCGGTGATATATTTCTTTCCAAATATAAAGAACGCGAGCGCACCGATATTCCCGATGAGAGAAATCAGCAGAGGCATTGTCATTGTTTTGTAATCGATCCAACCGAGTTCATTGAGTATCAGCGGCAGGCCCAAATTGAGCAGTATCGCTCCCAGGAATACATCGTGGATACCATCCCTGAAGAAGGAACGAAAAGCCTTTTTTTCCAGTGCTTTAATGTTTAACTGTTCCATTTTGAAACCTCCGATTATGCTTTTAATTTATACCGCAATATGTTCTGTAATACAAACTACATTGTAATATAATGCATAATTTGTGATTTGTCAAGTAATGCGCGCAATTTTTTTAACTAAATGCTGAATCGCTTTATTCAGGATTGTTTATTTTATACGCTAAACTTAAACGGCTTTTATCCGTATTATCTCGTAGGCGGTTTAATCAAAGCCGGATAAAAAGGAGAATGCAATTAAATACTACAAGCTGGCCGTCGAGCTGAATCCCGGTGACACCGCATATGCTAAAAGAGTCCTGAAAAATTCGAAGGACAAGCTGCGTGAATTGGGAGTAGAAAAATAAGATTATGATAGGTGGCCTGATAATTCTCTCCAGGGCGTAGAAATGAGAGCCTGATTATATGCGCAGAAACAGCGCTTAAGTTGTTTTTTTATTCATCACGCAGTGAATTTACAGGATTGGCGACTGCAGCTCGAATTCCCTGTATGCAGACTGTAGCCAGGGCTATTGCCAAAGCTCCTCCGGCAGCCACAAAAAATACAACCAGGTTCATATTGGTACGGTAAGCAAAGTCCTGCAGCCATTTGTTCATAGAATACCAGGCAAGAGGGGAAGCGATCATCACTGAAATAAGAATGAGCAGGAAGAATTTTTTAGACAGCATGGTAACAATATTTGCAGTTGAAGCGCCAAGAACTTTGCGGATGCCGATCTCTTTTGTCCGGTATCGGGCGACAAAGGAAGCCAGGCCAAAAAGGCCGAGACAGGCAATTATAAACCCCAGGGATGTGATAATGCCCAGCAGCCTGCCCATCTGGTCTTCATAGCGGTATTCTCGGTCAAAGCTTTCATCAAGAAAGGAATATTCAAACGGAACTCCGGGAAAATGCTCATCCCATTTTTTGTTTATAAACCGCATAAGCTCTTTCATGTTTTCAACACGAATGGATAGAGTGATTGTATTCATGAGAGAATCTTCTATATCCATAATAAGAGGTTCGACGATTTCCTGCATACCCCTGTAGTGAAAATCGTCAGTGACTCCGATTATTCTTTTTGTCATCCTGTGATAGTGAGCCATAAAACTCTTGCCAAGAGCTTCTTCGGGGGAAGAAAAACCCAGTTCTTTTACTCCGGCCAGATTGATCAAGTACGATGCCTGTTCGTCATTTCCAGCATTACGCTGAAAAGGCCTTCCGGCGACCATCTTGATTTCGTATTCTGGTATAAAATCATAATCCATTGTTATGACTTTAAGTCTTGCGGCATTTCTGAAATCTTCAGCTTTTGATGTCAAATAATAGCCGGAATCCGTTCTATCTCCAGGTACAGAGGAAGAAACTGTGGCTCCAGTAATAGAAGGGTTCTGAAGAAAATCTTCTTTAATGGCCTCGAAATCTCCTCTTAAATGGTGCAAATTGCTTTGAACACGAAGAATAAGTTTTTGCTCTAAATTAAACCCCAGGGCACGCCCTTTCATGAAATTTAATTGATTGAAAACAGTCAAGGTGCAGATGATAAGAAAAATAGAAATGGCAAACTGTCCGATAACAAGGAACTTTTGTGCCACGGCTCCCTGGGAAGTTGGAGCTGATTTCCCTTGGAGAACAGATACAGGATTGAATCTGGTAAGGATTAAGGCCGGATAGCATCCGGATCCAACACTGACAAATAAAAGCAACCCAAACAGCGAAAGAAGCACTATGGGCTGTTTAAGGCCGGCTGAAGTCAATTCCGTACCCGCCATCTGGTTAAAAGGGATAAGCAACAGGGAAATCAGTCCGAAGGCAAAAATAAAGGCAAGAACTGTGATAAGAAATGATTCTCCCAGGAATTGCCAGATAAGCTGCCGGCGTTGGGCTCCCACGACCTTGCGCAGGCCTACTTCTTTAGTCCGGGTGGTGGAGAGAGCCGCGGAGAGGTTCACAAAATTCATGCAGCCGATGAGTAAAATCAGGAAAGCTATTATGGAATATACATAGAGATAATACCAATTGCCGGAAGGTTCAATTTCTCTCATGTTGTGGGAATACATATGGATTTTGGTCACAGGCTGGAGGAAGAACTCATTCAAATCCATTTTCCGGTTATATTTTTCTGTATATTTCTGAGCGCACATTCTGGCGACCTGCTGGATCTGCTCTTCAAAATCCGCAGCATTTGCAGTAGGAGTTAGTTTCACATAGGTGTATTTCCCATGGGGGTTTAACCAATCTTCCTCAAATGAAGGCGAGTTGCTTGTCATCGTCGGCATGGATATGAACATGTCGTATTTAAGATGAGTATTGGCAGGCGAATTTTTGACAACGCCTGTCACTTCAAAATCCTGGATTTCCACAGAACCGGTATCATAATCGATTTCAATTTGAAGCGTTCTTGCTAAAGGTGTTTCTTCGCCGAAATACTTTTTTGCCATTCCCTCCGTTATAACCACGGTGTTGGGATTCACAAGAGCTTTCTGTGGGTTGCCCTGGAGGAAGGGGATATGGAAAAATTGGAAAATGTCTTTATCTGCAAACCAGATGCGGTTTTCAAAAAAGCGTTTTCCATTCTGTATCACCAGAACATGGCTTGCATTTTCAAAAGGAGGCACAACCCTCACTGCTTTTTCTACTTGCGGATAACTTGCCTTTAGCTCTGGTCCTAATGGTCCTGGGGTCGTTGAGAACCGGAATTCGCCGACTATGTTTATCCTGTGGGTAGCCACTCGGTAGATGCGGTCAGCATCCTTATGAAAAGTGTCATAAGATAGTTCATTGGTCACATAGAGGATGATCACCGCACAGCAGGCAAGTCCTAGAGCCAGGCCTGCAATATTTATGAGGGAATAGAGTTTTTGCCGTTTAATTTTTCTGAGACCGATTTTGATATAATTAGAAAAAAGCGGTGGCATCCAACGGCTCTTTTTCCAGGGTGGGAGTCCGCTCATACCCCGGGTATCAGTCTTGAAATATTCTGCGCCAATACTGTCTGCTTCACCAATTTTTTTTACTGCTTCTTCAAAAGCCTTTTTTTCTGAGGAACCAAGGCTTATCATATTGTCGATTTTATCTCTGAGATGGCACTCCAGCTCTTCCTTGTAACCATCTTCCAGGGCGCTATTCTTATTCAACTTTGCCCGCCAGTGTTTTATTGCCTTTTCAAGGTCAAACACTTGTTCCTCCTATTTTTTCTCTGGTTCTTTCACTCAATGGCGGGAAAAGGATCCCATAGTCTGGAAAACACCTTATGGACACTCAGCCACTGTTTTCTTTCCTTCTCCAGCTCT
>CAYTBG010000035.1:0-10477 GCA_964435925.1 uncultured Eubacteriales bacterium
AAGGATGAGATTCGATTGATCCAGGAGATGATCGAGAGAACAAAAAGGATCACTGCTGGATCCTGGATGTTTTTCCTGGTCTGGGGAATTGTGGTTATTCTGGGCATAGGCGGCATGTATACTCTGGTTTTCATCGAAAAATTTAGTTGGATTTGGTTAAACTGGGTGGTTTTTATGGGCATTGGAGTAGTCTTCTCTATTGCATATGGAAAAAAGCTTGAAAAATTAGAAGGGGCAAGGACCTATGCTAACATTACAACTGGTCATGTCTGTTTTGCCTGTGGGATGGCTTTTATTCTCGTGGGCTTCATCTTTCCTCTTCTAAAACTGTATTCCTGGGGCCTGATTCCTGTGCTCACATCAATGGTTGCAGGAATTTTGGTCTTTACCCTGGGCGGGATTTTCGAGTGGAACCTGTTGAAGTGGTGTGGCGTGATCTGGTGGCTAGGCGCAGTCGGGATGATTTTTGTCCACGAGAATTACAGAGCACTTCTTGTCATCCCTCTTTTGCTCATCGGATACATAATGCCCGCACTCGTTCTCCGTTCGATGTATCAAAAACAAAGAGACTGAAATGAATCATGAGAAGTTTGAACAACTTGATCCTGTCATTCATTCCCGGATAAGGCTTGCGGTGTTGTCAATCCTGATTTCAGTCAAAGAGGCGAGTTTCAATTATCTAAAGGAATCAATCGGGACAACGGATGGAAATCTGAGTGCAAGCTTATCGAAGCTTGAAGAGGCAAGATATATTTCCATAAAGAAGGCATTTAAAGGGAAAAAGCCTTTGACGACCTGTTCCATCACGGAGAAGGGAAAAAATGCATTTTCAGCGTACTTGAAGGCTCTGGAGACTTATATTGGTTTTAAGAAATAAGAAAAAGGAATTGTTCACGAAAAAAAGAGGACGTTCCCTGAGACCCAGCCTTTAACATTCGATACAAGAAAATGCAATCGAACGGCGTATAGCTTCTTTCTTTCCCATGAAGAATAAAGGGGTTCTCCATTCCTCTTATTAGAGCAAGAAATGTGCCAATCCTGTTAAGATTTTATCTGTGTTAGTGAACATTTCATTGTCCTAAATATTTGACAAATGTAGGGCTTGTTGACATTAGGCCATACGGGAATCACATAATACAAAATACGGCAATCCTCATTTTCCGCAACTTTCACTCGTTGACATCCTAAAAAGAGCTTATCACTGAAGAAACGACGGAGTCAATAACTACAAAATATCAAATCCACATTTTTAATTATTCAAATAAACAGGTGGGTTTGATGAATCAAGCCCCGACAATAAATAAACACTCTTCATCCCAATAAGGCAGGCTTGATGAATCAAGCCCCTTTTCAACTTGACGAAATTCATTATTTGAATCTAGAATATTCACAAATGGTAAAACTTACAATTTTAAAAAATGTTCTTCCCATTCTCATTGTTTTTTTAGCTGCTATATTAATATCTTCCGCTTGGATGAAAAGCTGGGCTCTTACGAATAGGCTCAGTTTTTCAAATAGGTTTCAAGAATCTGACTATCAAATCCTTATTATAGACTGCGAATCATCAATATATTCTGAATTGTGTGATTTAGCTGGCAATTTTTTTACCCAAGAAAAAGTCTCACATGTAATTACTAAGAGGAGATATGATAGTCTCAAGGATATTGTCAAATCAAAATTAAAAGATTTTGATTTATTAATCATTTCAGGAAGCAGCACTTTTTTCCCTGACTCTCCGGAAATTAAGGATGTAGCAGAACTCTTGCAAGCATCAATCGAACAGAACAAACACGCTTTTGGAATATGTTTCGGCTTGCAGCTCTTAGCTTATTTATTAGATTCGAAAGAGGGAAGGCTAATTAAAACAGGTTATTGGGATGAGGATGTTTTGATTCATATCTTAAAAGACGACTCGATTTTCAAATGTGTCTCTCATAAAGGCGACACATTCATCACTCGGCAATATCACAAATATTCAGTGCCATTCAATAATACGGAAAATATTGGTGATGGGATTGTATTAGCAAAGAGCAAAGATGGAATCGAAATAATAAGAGTAGGTAATGTAGTGGCATCACAATTTCATCCCGAAAGTCGCTATGCTAGTCCAGAGGCTAAGCAAATATTTAAAAATTATTTGAGAGAATTTATTTTTAAAAAAAAGAAGTTATAAATTAGAGGGCAATAGAAAATGGGGCCTGGCCCCAATTTTCTTGTGGCCCCAATTTTCTTGTAATTAAGCAAATAAACCGGTGGGCTTGATGAATCAAGCCCCTACAATGTTTTGCTTTTCATGAGACTGTTTGCTATATTTTTCTTGTGCCGACAAAAGAAAGAATTGAAAAAGTCAAAAAGGTTCTATCTCTCCGGCAGCCAGACTTAAGGGTTGTCCTGGAAGAGGTAAAAAACACCCATAATGCCAGTGCTGTGGTCAGAACCTGCGATGCAGCAGGAATTCTGTACTTGGATATTATATCCGCAAGCCAGGAAACCTTTCCCGTGAACAAAGCTATATCAACCAGAGCCGAAAAATGGATTCAGTTTAACTATTACACATCAACTTCAGAATGCCTTAGGCGATTAAAAAAGGAAGGATTTAAAATCGCTGCTACCCATCTCAGTAAAGATTCCATTCCTCATACTGCCCTGGACTATACTCAGCCTCTTGCTCTTGTGTTCGGAAATGAAGCTGAAGGCATCTCGGAAGAAGCTCTCTCTCTGACTGATTACAAAATCAAAATTCCCATGATAGGCATGGCTCATAGTCTCAACCTCTCGGTGTCGGTCGGAATAATCCTCTATGAGGCTATGATGCAAAGAAAGAAAAAAGGATTCTATAAAAAAGAGAGATTATCTTCAGATGAATTTAAAAAATACTTGGAAAAGTGGCTGGGCTCCTCCTCTAATCCTTCATCTAAAACTGACTGAAGACTGAAGAGAAAAAAAAAGGGAGGCAAAGGATTTTTCATCCTTCCCTCCCCGTCAAGAAATGGGAACTGGAGCTGGTTATACTTTTATGGCTTTATGTTTCTTTAAAGCTATTCTCAACTTCTCTGCAGATTCTTTGTAATTTTCGCCTATTTCCTCTAGCTTCTTGTTCAGCCTTTTCATTAATTTTTCATACTCCTCAGAATCCTGCCACTTTTTATATTGTTTCTCCAGATTTTTACTGTGACTATCCCAGGAATCAACATAATCTTCCCAATCTTTATACGAGTACGAAAATCCGGATCTTTCTTCCTCAATTTCAACCTCAACGCTCCTCACTTTTTTATTTCTGAGGAGTTCCAGCTTGATTCTCTTCCCCTTTTCTTTATCCTGTATTGCGCCAGTCAAATCTCTCGCTCGCTCAGTTCGGATTCCGTCAGCTTTGATGATAACATCTCCCACTTTCAATCCCGCCTTTTCAGCAGGGCTATCCTTAGTGATTTTAGCTACCAGAAGTCCCCTGCCCTCTTTCACGCCGAAATACTCGGAAAGTTCTCTGTTGATTTCCTCTAAATAAATTCCGATATACTTTCTGTGTTCAAGACCCCAGCTAAATAGCCTGGGTTCAGGAGGCTCAGGAGGTTTGGGTAGTTTTCGTAGTTCTGGTAGTTTTGGGATACCTGGAGGTTTTGGCGGCTTTGGCGCGATAAAAAGCCGGGGAAATTTAGATTCAAGCTCTATCCTCACATTTTTTTCGGAGTATTCACCCAATTTCACCTTGACATCTATTTCTTTTCCATTTCTTTCAATTTTTAAGGTTATGGTCTTAGCAGGCTTCCTCTTTCTTATTTCCTTCGCCAGCATTTTGGTGCTCGTTACTTCTTCAGCCTCGATTTTAAGAACTATATCTCCTTCTTTAAGCTTTGCAAGTTCAGCCGGACTTTCTTTTTCAATCGCAACAATTCCTACCTTGCCCTCTTCATTTTCCTCGATAGAAACTCCTAACCATCCTCTTTCTACTCTTCCTTTCTCTTTTATCTCAGAAGTAACGCTCATTACTATGTCAATCGGAGTAGCCTCTGCCATACTGGATGAAGGGGCTTCTGCTTTACTCAAGACTATTCCCGAACCAGCTATCTCTTTCTCTCTAAACTCAACAATGACTGGTCTGTCACTCGAATAAACTCCCCTGAGCAACCCAACCATGCGGCCCTTCTTGTCCACAACAGGGCTTCCACTTGAACCCTGCACAACCCAAACATTCAACCGGACCTTTTCGGGAGAAATAGAGTTTACAATTCCTTGAGTGATGGCCGGCGTATTCTCGGGAGAAATGCTGATGACGCCAATCCATGAACCGGGAGAAAGATCCTTTGACACTCCTAAAGTTATCGGAGTCAGGTTTTTATCCTTAACTTGAATGAGTGCTAAATGAGTTTCTGAATCCATGCCCAAAAACTTGGCTTCTATCTTTTTTCCTTTAGAAGTGATAACTGAGATTTTTTCATTACGTGGATAAATGAGGGCAGTCGTGACAATGTGCCCAATTTTATCAATAACAACACCTGTCGCGACTTTTCTTATCCTGTTCCTTACTTCAACTTTAACAACCGACGGATAGACTTTCTTGGTTACATCCTCAATCTCCGCTTCACCACGCAAACCTGCGTTAGACTCTGCATTCAAGGTTGGAAAAAGCGCGACTAAAAATGCTGATAGCACGATAATAACTTTGAGTTTATTGGTCATTTTTAATTAACCTCCTTAATATTTGATTTTTGTGCTAGTACCTTCAGAAACCTGCTCCAGAATATATATTGTCTGAGGTTCCCGAGAAGAAGACTGGATTTCCCCAGCATAATCCACGGCTTCAATAATGGGGATAGTTTCTTCTCTTCTTAGCTCTCCTCCTTTTTGGAATGTTGAGGGAGAGGCGAGGCCTTTTTCGAGATCAGCAACTTCTAGGGGACCCTTTTTAGGCAGGACGAAAACATTCACTACCATAAAAAACACAAGGGCAGCACTAAAAGCACCTGCTAATGAGAGACGAAGGTACTTTATCCTCTGCTTTCTCCTTTTCCTCAAAGAGAGCTGAGCCAGTATTTTTTGTTCAAAATCAGGAGGGGCTTTGACCCTCTCTAACTTTTTTAAAAGATTAGGCACATCCATCTTGATACTCCTCTTTCTTCGTGAAAGAATTTTCCACGTATGAGGCTTTCTCTAATTCTATTTTTAAATAATTTCTCCCTCGATTGATCCTTGCTTTTATGGTACCGAGGGGCTTTTTCATGATCTGAGCAATTTCTTCCTGAGAGAAGCCTTCTATATCTTTGAGAATCACTGGTATTCTGTAGCGGGGATGGAGAGAGTCTAATGCTCTTTTCAGGTTTCGGCTCAGGCCTGAATCAGGAGGATTTTTTCTATAAGCCTCGATAGGAACCCTGTTTTGAACCTCATCAAGGGAAATAACTGCATATTTTCGCATTTTTTTCATCTCTGTTTTGGCTAGGTTTGAAGCAATGGCATAAATCCAGGAAGAGAAAGGAGCCACTGGTCTGTATTTATGAGCTTTAAAATAAACTCTCATGAAAGTCTCTTGAGATAAATCCACTGCTTTCTGATAATCACCTGTGAATTTGCACAGGAAATTTACTATCTTATCCTTGTAAATTTTGACTATTTCTGCAAAGGCCATCTCATCACCGTCCTGAATTTGGCGTACCAGCTCTTGTTCATCCATCCTCATTCTCTTTAAACTACCCTTCATCTGAAAAAGTTGCAAAATAAACTGAACTATTTACCTACTATATTTCTATTTGTTTATTATATCGCATGTAGGGTATTTAACAAAAATGCTTCAAGAGGGGAAAAACGATAAATGATGAGATGCGCAAAAATTGAGACCTAACCCCTATGTTTTAAGAAAAAGGAAATAAATTTCAAAAGTTGTGATGTGGCCCCCAATTTTTATTCTTTAGAGGATAAAAATGATAAATGTTGAAATGTAAGCCTTGCTCTTTATTCTTTTATTTCGAGCTCAATCAGGGGCTTCTCAGAATCGACCAGGTCCCCAGCAGATACAAAAATCTTCTTTACATAACCATCGATAGTAGATTTTATCTCGTTTTCCATCTTCATCGCTTCTACTACAACTAAAGTTTGATTCTTCCTGACTTCTTCCTTTTCGGAAACATCGATTTTTATGACTTTTCCAGGCATCGGAGCTTTGATCAGTAACTCATCTTCTCGAGATCTTACCTCATCTTTCTGTAAACCCTCTCCGCCCTCAAGGAGTTCTTGTACGGTGAACTGCTGTCCCTCGAGGGAAAGAAACCTTTTTTCTCTATCCCTGGCAAAATACACTCGATAGGAACGCCCTTCGATTAGAATAGAAATAATATTTGGAGAGATAAAACGGATATCTGCCTCATAGGTTTTTTCTCCATCGGAAACCATGAAGATATTCTCTTTCTTTTCGAGGGATATTTTGTGTAACGTGTTGTCTATTATGAATTCGAACTCCACTTTACTTCCTTTCCCCTAGTCGCCATTTCCCGAGTGTCAGCCAGGGAGAAAAAACATCTTTTCCCACAGCTTCACCGGGTCTTCTTACATGCGTTTTATCAAGACTATCAAAGGCTGAGGCTATCAAAGCCAGTTTCAGATTTTCATCTGTTTTTTTCTTTCCTTCCCCTTCATCAAAATACATTTTGATAAAACTGGTAGTGGTCTTCCCAGCCTTAAACTGAGGATGGCTGATGACTTCTTTAAGAAAATGGATGGTTGTCTTTATTCCCAGAACAACATAATCATCCAGGGCATTAACCATCCTGAGGCAGGCTATTTCTCTGTTTTCCGCCCAGACGATCACCTTGGCCAAGATCGGATCGTAATATATCGGCACCTCGCAGCCGCTATAAATTCCGCAGTCATGACGAACGCCAGGGCCTACCGGTTCCTTAAGGAAGAGAACTTTTCCAGAAGAAGGCAGGAAATCTTGGTGCGGGTCTTCGGCATAGATTCGGCATTCGATGGAATGACCCCTCTGGATTATCTCTTCCTGCTTAAACGGAAGTTTTTCTCCTGAAGCAATCAAAATCTGCTGGTGAACCAGATCCGTGCCTGTTGTCATCTCAGTTACAGGATGTTCAACCTGAAGACGGGCGTTAACCTCCAGGAAATAAAAATTCTTGTCTTTATCCAGGAGAAATTCCACTGTTCCCGCATTATTATACCCGGAGACCTGGATGACTTTTTTAGCCACCTGCCCCATACGAACGCGAAGCTCTGGGTCCAAAGCTTGAGAAGGAGTCTCCTCTACTATTTTCTGGTGTCTCCTCTGTATTGAACACTCTCGTTCAAAAAGATGGACTATATTTCCATAATTATCGGCTAAAGCTTGAAATTCCACGTGCCTCGGCTCCTCTATGAACTTTTCCAGATAAACAGACTCGTTGCCAAAGGCTGATTTTGCTTCTCGCATCCCCGCTTCGAGAGAGGATTTCAATTCTTTTGGATCATAAACAACTCTCATTCCTTTTCCGCCCCCGCCTGCAGACGCTTTAATCATAACCGGATAGCTTATCTTTTTAGCCTCTGATTCAAACTCAGCGAAATCCTTGGCAATTCTTTTCATTCCCGGGATAATCGCCACTCCAGCCTTCTCCATTGTCTGGCGGGAACGAACCTTGTCCCCAACCAGTGCTAAAGCCCTGGAGTTCGGTCCGATAAAAACAAGATTTTCTTTTTCACATCTGCGGGCAAACTCTGCATTCTCAGACAGAAAACCATAGCCTGGGTGTATAGCTTCAGCACCTGCCTCGCGAGCGGTCTGTATAATCCTGTCCATATCAAGGTAGCTATCAATAGCTGGAGGCGGCCCGATGCACACAGCCTCATCTGCCAGTTGAACATGAAGGCTGGCGCGGTCAGTCTCTGAATAAACAGCTACTGAAGGGATACCCATCTCCTGGCAGGCTTTGATGATCCTGACGGCAATTTCCCCCCTGTTTGCTATTAATATTTTTTTCAACATACTAGTTTTTTTACCCATCCAAGCCTATTTTGTCCATTTGGGCTTTCTCTTCTCCAGAAAGGATGTCATTCCTTCCTGGCCTTCTTTGCTTATTCTCAAATTGGCAATCATCCGGGCGGTGTATTCTTTTACTTCATCAAAACTCATTTCAGAAACCTTATGAATCAGCTCTTTACAAGCAGCGATAGCCTCTGGACCAGATGAGAGGAGAAGACTTGTTATCTCATTCACTGTTTTTTCAAGCTCTTTATGAGGCACAACTTCGTTAACAAGGCCTATTTCAAGGGCTTTCTTTGCTGAAATTCTTTTTCCTGTCAAAAAATATTCTCTGGCATTACCCTCCCCTATCCTCCGGACGACATACGGAGAAATGGCGGCAGGGACAAGCCCGATTTTAACCTCGCTCAGTCCAAATTTTGCATCTTCTGAGGCGATAGATATATCGCAGGCAGAGAGAAAACCATTCCCTCCTCCTATGGCCACTCCATTAACCATGGCCACAGTCGCTTTGGGCAGCAGGTAGATTTTGTGGAGGACTTCTGCCAATTGGAGGGATTCCTCCAAATTCTGTTCAAAAGAATAGTTAACAATCTCTCGCAGCCAGTTTATATCAGCCCCAGCGCAGAAAGACTTCCCTTTTCCAGACAAAACAACAACTCGAATGGATTTATCTGCTTTGATTTTCTCAAAAGCAACGTCAATCTCTTTAATCATCTTGGAATTGAAAGAATTATGGACTTCAGGCCTATTAAAGAAAATTCGGGCAATTTTCCCATCCTTGGAAAAAATAATTGTTTCGTGTGTCATTTTTTCATCACCAATACGGGCTTGATAAATCAAGCCCCTACAATCTATAATTTACATCCTGAAAATCCCAACTTTATAATCAGGAACAGGGGCATTAAGGCTCATGGATATGCCCAAAGCAAGAGCTTCTCTCGTTTCTAAGGGGTCGAGAATACCATCGTCCCAGAGTCTAGCTGTACTGAAATAAGGACTGGCTTCATGCTCGTATTTCTCCAGAATAGGCTTCATCAGTTTTTCCTGCTGTGCTTTGGACATCTTTTCCCCCTGCTCTTTCAACCTTTTTATTTTCACCGTTACCAGGACATTGGCTGCCTGTTCTCCTCCCATAACGCTTATTCGAGCATTGGCCCACATCCAGAGTAGGCGCGGAGCGTAAGCCCTGCCACACATGGCATAATTACCGGCTCCGTATGAGCCGCCTACAATCACCGTAAACTTGGGAACATCGGCATTAGCCACGGCATGAACCAGTTTGGCTCCATCTTTGGCAATTCCTTCACGTTCATACTGTTTTCCAACAATAAAGCCAGTTATGTTCTGAAGGAATACGATAGGAATTTTGCGCATAGAACAGAGAGTAACAAAATGAGCTCCTTTTAGAGAGCTTTCAGAAAACAAGACTCCGTTGTTGGCCAGGATTCCCACAGGATAGCCCAAAATGCGGGCAAAACCACAAACCAGGGTTTGGCCGTATAATTCTTTAAATTCTTGAAATCTGCTTCCATCCACTATCCGCGCAATAATTTCTTTCATGTCGAAGGTCTTCCTTAAATCCTGGGGAATAATACCGTAAATCTCCTGCGGATCATAATAAGGATCTTCAGGCTCTGCAGCATCCAGTTGGAATTTTTGGGGAGGGTCCAATGTTTCGACAATATTTCGAGCAATCTCCAAGGCATGCTCGTCGTTGAGCGCATAATAATCTGACACTCCTGAAATACGACAATGAATATCAGCTCCTCCTAGATCTTCATCTGTAACTTCCTCGCCTGTAGCAGCTTTCACCAGAGGAGGACCACCGATAAAAATCGTACCCTGTTTGCGAACAATAACCGTCTCATCGCTCATAGCTGGTACATAAGCTCCTCCCGCCGTACAGGATCCCATGACAATCGATATCTGAGGAATGCCCAGAGCAGAAAGGCGAGCTTGATTGTAAAAAATGCGGCCAAAATATTCCTTATCAGCAAAAGTGCCAGATTGACGAGAAAGAAATATCCCTCCTGAATCCACTAAATATACACAGGGCAGACGGTTTTGCAGTGCAATTTCCTGCGCTCTGACGTGCTTCTTGATGGTCATCGGGAAATAGGTGCCCCCTTTAACAGTGGCATCATTGGCGACGACTAAAACTTCACGTCCATGGATTACACCGATTCCGGTGATTATACCTGCCCCTGGAGCTTCGTTATCGTACAAATCGTAAGCAGCCAAGGGAGTCAGATCCAAAAAAGGAGTGTTGCGGTCGAAGAGTTTCTCTATTCTTTCCCTGGGCAATAGTTTTTCTCTGGACTTATGAAGCTCTCTGTATTTTAAAGGACCACCTTCTTGAATCTTGGCCAGTCTTTTTTGGTATTCAGCAACGACTTTCTGCATCTGTGCAAAATTATCTTTATATTCTTTGCTCTTGGTATCTACCTTGCTTTCGATTCTGTACATAGTAAATTCTCCTAATTTAAAGGTGGGTTTGATGAATCAAACCCCTAC
>CAYTBG010000035.1:10577-24192 GCA_964435925.1 uncultured Eubacteriales bacterium
GTGGGTTTGATGAATCAAACCCCTACGTTATTTACAGGTCTGACGAATCAGACGACTCCAATCTTATTCTGGGACGAACTTGTAGCCATAGCAAAGAATGCCTGCTTCTCCCTCGTTGAAAATCTTTCGGAATTCTATCTTTACTCTCTTTCCGATTTTTAAATCCTCAAAAGCACAGTCCACAATTTGGCCTGTCAACTTCACTCCATCATCGAGTTCCACTATCCCCACCGCATAGGGAGCCTGATCGACAAACTGATGGGGAGGAACCCGGATTACAGTAAAAGTAAGGACTTTTCCCTTCTCTGCCAACTTCGTTTCCTCAAATTCTCTATTTTGGCATTGAGGACAGATAAGACGTGGGGGAAAGAAG
This sequence comes from uncultured Eubacteriales bacterium, assembly GCA_964435925.1. Classification (GTDB taxonomy): domain Bacteria; phylum Acidobacteriota; class Aminicenantia; order Aminicenantales; family Aminicenantaceae; genus SOIV01. The sequence continues at coordinate 10,951 of CAYTBG010000035.1, forward strand.
ACAAGTCCACATTTTTTGCATTTATTGGCTTCCAGCCTGTATCTCTGAGGGATTTCCCTCCAGTACCTCGATGGTGATGTCATTTTGCCCTCCTTCCTTATTCTCTCTCGAAGATATGAACCACCGCACTTCCACCGCTTCCACCCATATTCTGGGCCATCCCTATTCTGGGCTCTTTTACTTGTCTCTTGCCAGCCTCTCCCCGGAGCTGTTTCACAATCTCTATAACCTGAGCCACACCCGTTGCTCCCACAGGATGGCCCTTGGCTTTTAAGCCGCCGCTTGTGTTCACCGGAATCTTCCCTTCAAGATAAGTTATTTCATCTTCTGCAGCTTCTCCGCCTTTCCCCTTCTCTACAATTCCTAAGGCTTCGAGCACGCAGATCTCAGCTATGGTGAAGCAATCATGCACTTCGAGAATATCGATATCCTCTGGTTTTTTATCGGCCATGGCATAAGCCCGCTTTCCAGCCTGGTAGGTGGCTTCAAGCCAGGTGAGATCTTTCCTTGAACTCAGAGCAATCGAATCAGTGGCATGACCGCTCCCGATGATTTTTACTACCGGCTTCTTCATTTTTCGAGCCATCTCAACTGGACAAAGGATTGCAGCTGCTGCTCCATCAGTGATTGGGGAACAATCCAGGAGTCTCAGTGGATCAGCGATAAGGACGGAATTAAGCACTGAATCTACTGTAATCTCGAAGGGAAACTGAGCCAAAGGGTTCTTGGATCCGTTGCTGTGGTTTTTAACAGCAACCAATGCCAGCTGTTCCCTTGTTGTGCCGTACTTTTCCATGTGAGCTCTGGCTATTAAAGCATAAAGACCAGGAAAAGTTATTCCATGATAACCCTCATATTCCTGGTCAGCGGCTGTTCCCAAAGCATAAGTTGCTTCATAGCCATTGACATCTGTCATCTTCTCTATGCCGCTGACAAGGACCACATCGCTCATACCAGAGGCGACTTCCATAAATCCGAGTCTTAAAGCAAGACCACCGGAAGCACAGGCCGTTTCTACTCTTGTCGAAGGGACAGGAGCTTGGCCTAAATAATCAGCCAGCATAGAAGCAATGTGTTCCTGCCCCACGAAAATACCTGAGGACATGGAGCCCACATACATGGAATCAATTCGGTCAACACCTGCATCATCCAGAGCGAGGAGAGCCGTTTCCACGAAAATAGTCCTTAGAGATTTCTCCCAAAGTTCCCCCCATTTTGTCATCCCGACACCAATTACAGCAACTTCTCTCATTTCTTCCTCCTACATCGCCTTTTTGATTTTTTGACGGAACTTGGCATACTCACCATACTCAAGGTAATTTCTGTCATTATCCAATAATTCTCTTGTTTTTGGGGCAAGATCTTTTACCTTGTCGATTCTCTTAGTTACTTCAAAGATAAAAGCATCGCTTCCAGCCCCAGAGCCGTACGAAACGATAAGAATTTTGTCCCCGGGCTTGGAGACATCCAGAATCGCAGTCAGACCCAAGGGGGAAGAACCTGAGTAGGTATTTCCGAGCTTATTGACCAACCAACCCGTTTCAATCTGTTTTTTCTCAAATCCCAGCATCTTGCCAACTCTTAAAGGGAATTTTCCGTTGGGCTGGTGAAAAGTGACATAATCGAAATCAGAAGGTTTCATTCCAGCTTTGTCCATTATTCCTTTAGCCGCCCCAACGACGTGCTTGAAATAAGCAGGATCTCCTGTGAATCGTCCTCCATGCTGGGGATAATACTGGTATTCGCGCCGCCAGAAATCAGGAGTATCCGTCGTGTAGGAATAGGACCACAAAACATTAGCAATCACGTTTTCACGGCCAAAAATAAAAGCCGCTGCACCAGCAGCAGCCGAGTACTCCAGAGCATCACCAGGAGCCCCCTGCGAGGTATCGGCTCCTACTGCCAAGCCGTATTTGATATCTCCTGTCTTCACCAGGTTCAAAACCACATACATCCCTTCTGTTCCAGCTTTACAGGCAAATTCAAAATCTGCTGTGTGGACTTCAGGAGTGGCTCCTAGAACCTCAGCCAAAACCGTACCGCTCGGCTTGACTGCATAGGGATGGGACTCAGAGCCAATATACACTGCGCCTATATCTTTGGGATTGATAAGACATCTTTTCAGAGCATTTTTAGCTGCCTCCACTGACATGGTGATGGTATCCTGATCAGGAGAAGGGACAGATTTTTCCTCCAGCATCAATCCTCTTTTGTAGCTCGGAGCATCAGCTCCCCAGACTTTAGCGATTTCCTCTACTTTGATCCTGTTCCGAGGAATATACGCCCCGTATCCAATAATACCTTCCATTTATTTCCTCCCTTTTTGGATGTGAAACAGTTTTATAACAGACATGAATGAGAGTTGAAAAGCAAATCAAGAAAATTGAGCAAGATTGCAAGATATCGTGTCATATCTCGCTTCCTAAGTCAAGAAATTTTGAAAGGTGGGTTTGACACTCTCTCTTTGCCAAAATAGAATAAGGAAAATGAGGATTGTTACAATTTAATGGGGCTTATTTAGTGGGGCCTGGCCCCAATTTATGCCTGTCCCCAATTTAACTTGAAAAATGGGCACTTTCCCCATATATCAACATGAAAAATAGAGGAAAAAAACACGGAACTTTTTTTCCTGAAATCTCGTCTACTATGGTGAATTGAGTGCAGATAAATGCAATAGTCCAAGAATGCTTAGAAGGCAATGAAGGAGCCTGGAAAATGCTAGTTAACGCTTATTCTAAAAAGATATTCAACATGGCCTATCAGTTTGCAGGAAGCTACCAGGAAGCTGAAGACCTGACACAGGACATTTTTTTAAAGCTAAACAATTCACTCTCCAAATACGACTTTAAAAGGAATTTTTCTGCCTGGCTCCTCACCCTCGCCAGAAATTATCTAATTGACCAATATCGAAGGACAAAATGGGAAAAGCAGACACGGGACGACTTCAATGACCACTATCTTCCCTCAGAAGCTTTCGAGAATCCTGAGGAAGGAGTCGTGAAAGAAGAAAATAAAAGAACTGTCTGGCAAGGCATTAACAATCTTACATCTGAAATTCGAATGGCAATTATTCTCAGAGATATTCAGGGGAAACAATACGAGGAGATTGCAGAAATCATGAGCCTTCCCTTAGGAACGGTCAAATCCCGGATTAACAGGGGAAGACTTCAATTGGCTAAAATCCTTAAAGAAAAAAAGGAGAGAAGAAATGAAATGTGAAAGAATAGAACAACTCTTATCTCCTTATTTAGAGGATGGACTCAACCCAGAAGAAAAAGGAGCTGTTGCAAAACATCTGAAAACCTGTGAGAACTGTTCCCTGCTTTTTTCTTTAATGAAAGAAACGCAAGAATCTCTAGCTGAGATCCCAGAACTGGAAGTGAGTGAAAATTTACTCGATCGACTCTATTCGATTCCAAGAGAAAAGAAGAGATTTAAACTGAGGCTTCCTAATTTTGATTTTCTGGTCCGTCCTTCTCTCCAGCCTGTTATGACCGTGGCCACAATAATGCTCATCATGATTTCTTTCTACTTTTACGGCCCTAACAAGAGTTCTATCGATAAATCAATCAGCCGCCAGATTCACCTCGGCTACAGCAATATAGAAAAACTGTATGCCAAGGCAGAATCCTTTTCCGCTTCTTTAGGTGAACAGAAGGATAATATTCTCGTTTCTCTCAAAAACATAAAGTTTCTCGGAGGAAATGAGGATTAAACTTTACATATATGGAGGTATAAAATGGAAGAAAAAATCGTCGTCAGAAGGCCCCGAACATCACCCGCTCTTGCAGTAATTCTCGCTATCATTGCCCCTGGAGCGGGCGCTATGTACAATCGCCAGCTGCTCAAGGGATTGATTTACATGATTATAATCGCAGGGCTAATCTCGACACTGACACTGAGTCCCCCGGTATTTGTAATACTGCTCTCCTCGTTGCTCATCTTTGGATTCTACATCTACCAGATCTTCGAGGCTGCTCAAACTGCTCAGGCCATAAACCGCAAAGCCCTTATGGGAGAAGAAGAGGAAGAAGTGGAAGTAGAAGAGTTTCCCGAAGCTGTAAAAGCTGGCTCTATTTTCTGGGGAATCATTTTGATACTCTTGGGAACTTTCCTTCTTCTGGCCAATTTTGAGGTCATAAGCTACTCCACTGCTTGGCAATTCTGGCCTGTGGTTGTCATAATTATCGGGATAAAGTTCATATCAGATTTCGTTTCCAAGAAGCAAGAAGAGAACAGAGGAGAATAAAATGGCAAAAAAAGGAAGAAAAGATCCGCTTATATGGGGAATCATCCTCATCGTGATAGGTCTTGTTTTTATCCTGCATAATTTTGACGTAGACATCTGGAGTTTTATCGCTCGCCTCTGGCCCCTGGTTTTAATCATCTGGGGAGCCTGGAAACTCTACTTTGGAATTAAGGAAAGCCAGGAAAAATCCAAGACTTAAAGGGGAAAAAATGAAAGCAAAGGAAATTATTCTCTTAATTCTAATCATTGTAGCCGGCGTAACCTTTTATCATGCCCACACAGGAAAGATCTATATTGACATAGATGATCATATCTTTTTTGACCATGAAAAATATGTCAGTGAAGAATTTCAGGAACTTGAGCCGCCCTTTCCTTCCCAGCTTCGAGTCACAAACGCCCATGGAGATATCGAAATACAAGGAACAGATGAGGGGAGAATAACCGTTTCTTTTGAGAAAATAATATGGCGGAGAAACGAAGAGCAAGCCAAAGAAATCGCAGATGAACTCAAAATGATTATTGATAAGGATGCTCAACAATTGACTATCTCCACAAATCGGAATGAGTTCAGAAGAAGAAACTTTAGAACAAATTTCAAAATCTCTCTTCCCGCTGGAATGGATATTGATGTGAATAATTCATACGGTAAAGTCAAGACAGTAAAGGTTGGAAACACAAATATCAAAAACCACCATGGCAAAATCATCGCTTCAGACATAGCTGGAGAACTCCTCATTGAGAACAGCTATAAAGATATTGAAGTTGAAAATGTTCAATCCGATTGCCAGATAGAAGGCAAACATGCTGATGTGTTCGTCAATGGTGTTAAAGGGAAAACACAGGTTGTTCACCGGTATGGCAAAGTACACCTGGAAAACATCTCCCAAGAAGTCAAGATTGAAGGTTCTCACTCTGGTGTTTATGGCAAAAATCTGATGGAATCTGTAGAAGTTACAACTTCTTATAAAAAAATAGCCTTATTTGATGTAGGACCCACAAAGATCAGAGCCCGCCATTCCCCCGTGGAAATCGAGGGAGCAAGAGAGTACGTGGACATAGAAAATAACTATAGTAAAGTTAACGTGGATAACCTCCAGGGCAATCTCATAGTTGATGGAAAGAACCTGGAAGTATACGGAAAAACGATTGTCGGCCAGAAAATCTATATCACCTCTTCTTACCGAAATGTCGAACTATCTGAATTCTCGGGGAAAACAACTATTCTCCTTGAACACGGAGAAATAGTCCTCGACCCATCTCCTTTAACTCATCCCATAGAAGTAAAAGGCAAATACACTGACATAAAGTTCTATTGGCCTCCCAGAGAAAAATACCCTTTTGAAGCAGAAGCTAAAAATGGAGACATCAAATGGAGACTTCCTGATGAAATCAGCATTCAAGAAGAAGATCACATGTCTATTGTAAAAGCTTTTCTTGAGGAAAAAGAAAAGCCATCAATCTTTCTTTCCACGAGCTACAGCACGATCAGGATTGAAGAATAGCCAAAGCTGCAAAGAGCCTTGTGCGGAGAGAAAAGGCATAGCAAAAAGGCCACACCGAACAGGACACAGAGTAAAAGAGTAAGCTGTAAGGTAAAAAGGCCCGTTCTCCGGAACGGGTTTTTTTTTAGTGTTTGGCTCTCATGTTGTGAATCTTATCGGTTAAACTCCCGTTGATTCTTATATTGAAGAACGAGATGGCGTTAGCCAGGTCTTTTTTGTATTTTGTGACATAACGGACGAAATTCGTTTCTTTCTTAAACCGCAAGAGGTTCTCGAACTCAGCCACTACATCAGTAAGCTCTATAAGATAATGATTAATGGTTCGGTATTGTGCGTTTATTTCAATCAAATCCTTACTTCTTAGCTTATTAAAATCAAGATAAGGAGGAAGAGATTGAAGAATCGTAAAACTTTCACTTTGCAACTCGCTTACAGATTCCTTTATCTCCTGGAAAAAGGACTTGTACTCTAACGGTTCATTCAACTTTTCCTCTGCTTTATCAAGCAAGACCTCATACTGGTCTTTTGCGGAGACAATTATTTCCTTAACGCCTAGATATTTTCTCTTGAAGTGGAAAAGGTCTATAAAATCTCTCCCGATATAAATCTTATCCCTGTAATTAGTCATAATTTCTCGAGGAGAATGAGTATAAAATTTAATCTCAAATTGTCTTCCACCTGAATCTCTTTCCCTTAGCCGGGCTAATACCAAACAGCTGTTTTGTTCGGCGAAATAGCTGTTCACGTTTAAAAGAACCGAATAGACAGCTAAATTCTGGACGATGTATTCTTTGATGTAATTGAGGAGATTTTCTTTCTTGCTTATAAAGTCGTTTATGGTCTCGTTAGGAGTTGGACTCACAACAGAATAAGAAGGAGAAAGAAGATAGAGAACTGGGCCCGTACCAAGCTCGAGATAAAGGTTTTTTAAAACATTTTGATGCAGGTCATCCAACAGAATTGACTTCAGCGGCGGTAAACTTTTTTCATCGAGCTTTGATAGCTCTTCGACTTCGTTCATTGTTTAAAGATTCCTCGCTATATTAGAAAAAATCCTATCATCTAAAAATAAAAAAATCAACCTCTTTGGTTAGTGAGGTCAGGTCTTGTTTTTTGCTTTTTGCCTGTTTTAAATATCTCATACAAGCAAAAAACAAGACCTGACCTCACTACATGACCCCACTACAATGACCCCACTACAAAATTATGCAAGTTATGAAGGCCTAACCCCATAGGTCCATTCTTTGTTGGCATATCGCTCTTCCTGGATCTTTGCGATTGCTTCTTTTTCCCTGGTATCAAAAACTTTCGGTGTGAAGTTAACCTTGAAAAATTCAGAAACTCCCGAGCTCAAACACTCAACTGCCCAATCGAAACTGACCTTCTTTCCCAAAGCACGAGAAAGAGATATCATATGCCCTTTGCTATTTTCCTTTTTTAAGAATGAAACAGGCGCTAAAAATCCTTCATCTTCTTCTAAAGGAATTGAACCATGCTGGATAAATTTCGAGCCAGCTCTTTTTTGAGCACTGCCCACTAATTTCTTTCCTTCTACTTCAATTTCATCCCTTGCAGGAAAGGAAAAACAGGGCAGATTTCCTCTCACGTAAGAATTAGGGGGCGCTTCCGCCAGGTAAGATCTTAATCCCATTTTTTCGAATCCCCGCATCAAAGATTGCGATATCAGTCTATAAGAATCTGCAAGCGTTGAAGTGAAAGTTTCTTTGTCTGAAGAGCACAGGGAGTAGGTCACTTCTTTATGGTGCAATACTAGCTTTCCTCCTGTCATTCTTCTAACAATGTCTATTCCCTGCTTCCGGCAGTACTCCATATCGACCACCTTCCGAATGTCCTGCGAATATCCAAGGGATACCGTCGGCCTCTCCCACCCGTAAAATCGGAGATAAGTCTGAGGCTCACTGCTTAGGGATCGGAAGAGAAAGTCATCAATGGCCATATTCAATGATCCAGTAAGGGATTTTTCATCTAAGATAAGCTTCCATTCCTGTACATTATTCTCTTTTGGTTTATTCATCATCTAAATCCATAGTTTGCTTTGCTAAAGGGAAATCAATATCAAAGGAGGCATTAAAATCTTAAATGATAGAGAAAGAGCGGACAACGGGATTCGAACCCGCGACACCGAGCTTGGGAAGCTCGTACTCTACCGCTGAGTTATGTCCGCTCTTTCTCAATCTATTTATATCAAAGAAATTAGGTCATGAAGTTTTTCTTCCGGTGCAGAAATTTTGCCCCTCTGAATCGTCAAACTGACCCTCTTGGCAACCCTAATTTCTATCTTTATTACAGTCCTTTTGAGGTCAGCAGGAAATCTTTATCTTAGCTTTTTTTAATTCATTTTTCAATTCTTCATTATTATTTCTTTGAGATCATCACCAGTTCCCTTGGCCTAAATGGAGTTTATCCTTTGAGCTAAGAACCTCCTCAAATATGCCTGAAGAATTGAGGGGTGCAATCATCCCATTATGTCCTTCGTGCAGCTTGCCTGATCGCCCATAGCAAGTATAAGGTTTATTCAAAGGAACAAAACCTACCTGGCCATACAATGATCCTGTTTCTTCAATATTGGCACAAAGATAAGCAATGTCACACTCCCATTTCTTTAAAATCTTCACAGCTTCTTTTAGCATCGATGTGGCAATGCCTTGGTTTCTTTTGTCTTTACGAGTGCAGACACTACCGACACCTCCTAAATTTACCTCTCCTTTGTTAAACATCACTTTTCTTTCATGAAGCAAGATAGTGCTGATTATTTGATCCCCCTCAAAAACCAATAACCAAGCTTTGGGCTGGCTGCAGAAACTTTCTTCTTCTGCTGCCAAGTTTTCCGGTGCTCTTTCTTCTTCTGTATAGAAATTTTCTAACCTAAATTGATTTACTCTCCCGGCGAGATTAGTTGATAGTTTTGGGAAAAACTTTATTTCCATGATCCAATTCTATAAAAACGTCATCCCAAGCAAAAACAATACTCGGGATAAGATTTTTTGTGAAATCTTTCTTTTTATCTCAGGTTTTCACCTTATCGGTTACTTTCGACACAAAATCCTTCTTTTCTTCCTCGGACATCCCAGCGCTACCCTGTTCCATCAGGGAAATAACCATCTTTAGGACAAAATCAATTTTCTTTTCTTTGGGCATTTTTGGAAGCATCATTACTAGACACATAGGCATCATTTCCGTCACCATCTGGGGCATCATCTCCATCATGCTCATCATCATCTTAGGCATCATCTCCATCATGTTAACTCCTTCCATCATCTTCGGCATCATCTCCTCCATTATCTTCTGTTTATCTTCTACTGTCATATCGGCGAAGAACTTATCCATCATCTTAGACATCATGTCCTTTTTTTCTTCTTTACTCATTTTGCCCATCATGAAATCCATCATTTTTTCCATCATGCCCATTTTCTTTTTTTCCTTTTAAGTTATTTTCCTTTCCTAAGAATTTAAGCTAATTTATTAAGAGGTGATCCCTGTTATTTAAGTTTCACCAAGGAGTCTCTTTGTAAGATCCACTGCAGATGCAGCATCCGGAGCATATCCATCCGCATCTATTTGGGCAGCGTAAGACTCCGTGACAGGGGCACCGCCGATTATTACTTTTACATTTTCCCTTAAACCCGCATTTTTTAATGTTTCTATTGTTTCTTTCATGTATATCATAGTAGTGGTCAAAAGGGCTGACATTCCCAAAATATCGGCACGCTCATTTTTGACGAATTCTAAAAATTTTTCTTTAGGAACATCCGCCCCAAGGTCTACGACATCAAAGCCAGCTCCTTGTAGCAGCATGGCTACTATATTCTTCCCGATATCATGCAAATCGCCTTTTACAGTTCCGATAACGACTTTGCCCTTTGATTTGACATTTGCCTCGGCTAAAAGAGGCTTAATAATACCCAGTCCTGAGTACATAGATTTTGCAGAAATCAGGACTTCCGGAATAAAAATTTCGTTGTTTTTAAATTTCTTACTAACGATATTCATTCCTGCAACTAGACCGTTGTTTAAAATCTCCTCTGCGGATATATCCTCTGAAAGAGCTTTCTTTGTCAGCTCCTCAACAGACTCTGAATTGCCCTTTTGGACTTCATCTGCTATCTCCTCAAAAATTTTCATTCCTTCCTCCTTTGCAAAAAAAGATTTTGGAAAGGGTTTCCAATCCCTTTTAGACTAAGTAATCCTCCCCTTCCATCAATCGGAGCTCTTCCGCTATCGCCTTCCTTACTTTTTCCGGCATATCTTTCTCTCTTTCCAGCATCGGCCTCAGCCCCTTCCCTACTCCGTCGTTAATGAAGTGGGGTTTTATGAAATCAGAATTCCAGGTTCTCTCTTCGAAGGAGCGACTCTCTAATGTCTCAAAGAAATTCTTAATCCCCTTCTCTCGATCCCCTTCTATCTCCCGGAAATAAGAACCGTAGATATGAAGAGAGTCGCTGATATCCACATACCTGCCCAGTTTCACCCTTTTTTTCGTCCTCTGAGAGATCGCCTCCGCAATTTTTCTCATGAGGGTCGTCAGGGCGATGACATTCTCAAACCACGCCTTGAATAAATCCCGACTCCGCCAATGAGCATTCATGTTATATATATACCCCCCTTCTCCATCATCACAAAGTCGTCCCCAGACTCGCTGCAGACAGGGCGGGTCATCTGTGGGTGGATCGAGCTTTGGGTTCCAGGTGATAGCCTGGGCTCGCCTCGTGTAACCAGTCTTCGAAAGCTTATCAATCATGGAGCCTATTTGATTTACTACCTTATCCTCGATCCTGTATTCAAAGAGCCGACCGTGGTAGGTATAGGTCCAGCGGGTGTCTTTGCTTTTAGTGCCCTTCAAAATTTCTTCCAGCGGCTTGACCCAGTAATCGTGGGCGCCATGAACTACTTCCATAACATACTCAGCCAACCCACCCAGACCATCGGCAAAGGAGCGGTGAAATCGAGGTTGACCAAAAGGATTACGAACAATGATTATCACTGTCGCATCCCGGCTCGGCGGATCTCCAGGATGATCATACTCGGTCCGGATGCTCGCACCTTTCTCCCAGACTTTCCTTATGGCTTTCTCATAGGCGCGGGGAATCGTATCCTCATTGACGCTCAAAACAGGGATATTTCCTGAGTCCATTAATCCTCCTCCGGGTAATATTGAATCATTGCTAAACAGCTTGAATCTAAATCAAGCTAACATCAATTGCTACAAAAATGAAGCAAATCTTTATTATTATAAAACGCAGCAAAAATATCATCAATTTCATTTGATTATAAAATAATAAGCAATGAGTCAATAGTCAAATTTAATGCAATGACCAGTCGCCAAAGGGAAAGAAAGGGGCAGCATCTGGAAGCATCTCAATATTTGCCATTAAAATTCTTTTAAAATTTTTATAAGAATGTTAAATGTTGAGATGGCCTCCTGCTTTCTGTGCGGCTCCTATTTGTCAGAGCTTACGTGGTGTGCGATTGCATTGGCATAGTAGTGCAGAACTTTGATTTCTTCCGGTGCTGCCCGGAACAGGTTGCTCTCTTCTATAACAAGGCGCCTCAGAGTCAACATGCGCAGCCCGACTTCAATCGTATAATCATGATTGCTGCGGGGAATATAAACGAGAGCTCCATGCTCTTCAAGCTCGCTGATCAAGCTTTGGACACAAGCCTTTATTTCCTGCTTTGAAAAAGTCTTATCTGGGTTAACCAAGAAAACAGACGCAACCAACGACACAGGTGCTACGGGGATAGTTCTTCCCACTGCCAGCATCAGATCTTGAGCCAGAAGTTGCACCTTTTCCATACGCGCTTTCTTGTCTGGGTTTCGAAAATCAACATTGTATCTCTTTCCATATAATCGCATGGAAATGGGAGTTCCGAAGTTTACTACAACATAACCATAACGATACCAGCCACCGCGCAACATCAGCCACAGGTTACGGACGATAAAAAATAATGTCTTTCTGACTACTCCGAGTCTCGATTTTTTTGGAGTATCATCATCAAGGCTCAACAGTGATGAGCGATCTTCTAGCACTCGGTCGTAATTCACTCCAACAGGGATGAAGACAAGATCACGTCCTTTTTTCGAATCGAAACTGCGCAACATATAATCCAACAAACCAATCTTGGGATCGCCCAATCTGCCATCCTTGCTCAGTCTGCCCTCTGGGAATATCGCCTGGAACAACTCCGCCTTCGGTTGCCATTTGTACATAGCGGGCTAAAACAGAGCGGTATAAGGTGTCTCCCGAGCCACGTCTTACGAAATACCCTCCCAGGACACGGATTAGCTGCTGAAGGGGCCAAACTCGCGCCCACTCGCCCACTGCGAAGCTCATCGCAACTCTGTTGAGTTACAAAGTGTATTTTTGATTGAGAGTGCTTGCTGTATGGCTCAATAATATCACTCAGTATTTCATCTGCTAAGAATTCTATCGGATACTTTGTAGAAGGATAACCAACATTTACTACCTTGTAGCCAAGACTTGACAGGCTTTTTCCTATTTTCTCCATGGAACGCTTCGACTGTCCAAGACCGTGGAGCAAAATTACATAATCATCTGTCTCCTGGCTTGGAGGCTGGATGAACGCTTCATATCTGTATGAAGAGACCAGGAAAAATAGAACGAGAATGATACATGCTACTTTTATCGAGTTTCTTTGCATAGGATAAGCGCCCTTCCTATAGCTCATATCATGGGAAAAATAGAGGTCAAGAGTGAAAAGGGGGCGAAAAAAGCGGACAAAAAAGGGGACAGGCTACTTTTTCTTAAGTTGGGATCAGGCATTATCTTAGGGAATGCTATAAGGACGAGAGCGAGGGAAAATATCTTTTCCCGATGGCAAGGCCTGACCCCAGAGACAATCCTCTTCCTCACTGAAAAAGTAGCCTGTCCCCTTTTTTCGCCCCTTTTTTTACTTTTTTTATATGGCGTAACATAAAATGAATGTGTTGACATATAAAAAGATTGAAATTATAATACGCGCGTAAATAGGGGAAAATTGAGAGGCAAAATGCCAAAACTCAAACAACCAGGGAAAAACAAAAAGCACTCTGCCGAAGAAGCTATTCCCAGAGGCATAGCGCGCTTAGGTCCATCTCTTTTTCTGAAAGGCGAATTATCTGGCGAGGAAGACGTTGTGATCGAAGGACAATATAAGGGGAAAATAGACCTCGCGAATCATAATATCTTAGTGGGACGTGGAGCAAAAGTCGAAGCTGATATTCGAGCTAAGAATATTACTATTAACGGAACCGTGCAAGGAAATATTGACGCTTCAGGAAAGATCTTTATTTCAAAGGAAGGTCAGCTGAAAGGAGATCTTAAAGCCCCCAAAATTTCGATCATGGAGGGAGCAAAGTTCATGGGTGGCGTGAAAATAGAAAAAGACCTCAGAGATATTTCACTCCCTGAAGAAAAAATCGATATTCTTGCCATCAAAGAAGAAGATAAGACTAAGGAAAAAACGACATTC
>CAYTBG010000036.1:0-23824 GCA_964435925.1 uncultured Eubacteriales bacterium
ATCAAGCCCACCTTTTAAATCTACAGATAAGCTGGAGGAATCCAAAGGATGCAAATGCTCCAGGAAATGAACTCTTTGAGGAAGAAGTGCTATTATTGAGGTGCTTCAGCTCTGCTCAGGGATTTTTTCGCTGACGTATTCTGACAGCGCTTTTTGGGCGTCGTTGTCTCTCCAACCCGTCCACCAGAATTCAATGCCAATGTCATATTTGTCTTCCCGCCTTCCCATCTTACACCAAATAGTTTTCCCAATACCGATTATAGTGGAGGGAAAGATCGCTGATCTCAATTCGAGAGCAAGCATGGTTCCGTTGGGAATTTCCTCATCAACTTCAAAACGGATTCCTCCGCCGCTGATGTTCACAGTGAAGGTGTTGAGGGGGTCCTTTTTAAACTCTTTTAAGCCTATCTTCCTGTAATCCAGTTCCCATATTTCCCCCAGTCTTGGAAATTTTCTTTTATCAAACATTTCTCACCTCACTTGCCGTAGAAAATAAATTTTCATTTATCGCGTTTTCACTTAGGTAGTGAGTATAGTCAAAATAAAACGCAGATTTTCATACAAATGTTATGTTAGTTCTGCCGACAATTAGAATTAAGTTTACACCTTGCTAACTTAGGATACCCAACTTAAATAATTATACTAATTTTTTATCCTAATTTCAATAAGACTCCTTTTTTTCCTTTATAATTAAAAGCGGTGGGCTTGATAAATCAAGCCCCTACAGTTTAGTCGGATAAAAAAGGGGAAAGTCCCTCTTTTTCACTTTTTTCACAGCTGGTGTTGCTATCCATGTCTGTTGACAGAATAGGATAAGGGGTGATATTTATAAGCAAAAAATGAGATTATGTTTTTTTGGCGCTTACGATCCTGCATACCCCAGGAATACAGTCATAAAAAAGGGATTAAGATTGAATGGCGTTGAGGTTTCAGAATGCTGGCTTCCACCAAAATATAAGTTCTGGTTGAGATATCCCCTCCTGGCTTCTCGATACCTAAGCTCTCATACCAGACATAATATCTTTTTTGTCCCTGAATTCTGTCAGAAGGATGTTCCTTTGGCCAAGATTCTTTCTTTTTTCTCTTCAAAAAAGATCGTATTCGACCCTTTGGCTGCTCGTTTTGAGACGAAAATAATAGACTGGAAAAGAAAACCCCTCAACTCCTGGCAGGCCCGGTTAAATTTCAAGATCGATTACTGGGCCTTTAGGTTATCAGACCTTATTCTGGCCGACACTCAAGCGCACAAAGATTATTTCTGCCAGAAGTACGGCCTCCCCTCAAAAAAAGTAGAAGTGCTGCCTGTCGGATTTGATGATGATCTTTTTAAACCTTCTGTGATTGCGGAAAAGGGAAACCGATTCACAGTGCTTTTTTTTGGTTCATTTCTCCCTCTCCATGGTGTGGATTGCATACTGGAGGCAGCAAATATCATTTCCAGCAAAGAGCCGTCGATCCAGTTCAGATTAGTAGGCTCAGGGCAGACACTCCTTCTGGCGGAGGATTTAGCCTTCAAGCACGGCTTAAGTAACGTTCTTTTTGAGGGCTGGTTGCCTCAGAGCGAGCTGCCTAAAAGGATTGCCTCTTCGGATATTTGTCTGGGAATCTTCGGCAGGACAGAAAAGGCCAGGCGAGTAGTTCCTCATAAGATATTCCAGGCGATGGGGATGAGGAAACCCGTCATCACAGGTCAAACTCCTGCAGTTGAGGAATTTTTTTCACATCGAGAAAACATATTTCTCATTCCGGAATCTAATCCGGATCTTCTGGCACAGGCCATCCTTGAGCTTAAAAGAGATGAGGATTTAAGGGAAAGAATCGCTGAGAGAGGCGATCAACTGGTCAGCCAAAAATTTTCACCAGAGGCCATTGGCCGCACTCTTATCAAAATACTGGAGAAAAATTTTATCATTCGGGGAGGATGAATAATCCGATGAAACATGAGTATGATCAACCCCTTTCCTTACCTCCTTTCAAGGGGCGAATAAAGACATCCTACAATCATCCTTTTTTTGTCCAGGCGATTTCCGATTGCAGCCGTCTTTTGAGCGACCAGGATACAGAAATTCTTCTTGACAGGCGGAATCGAGTGGGCGTTGTCGCTCTCCCTCAGCAAGATGAAAGCAAAGTAGACATTGTTATTAAAGAGTTTCGATCCAGGGGAGTGAACAGGCTGAAAAGCCTCTTTCTGCGCGGAAAGGCCTTTAATTCCTGGCGCGGGGCTGTGGCTTTGGTTGAGAGGGGGATAGAGACGCCTCCTCCTGTCGCTTACTTAAAGAAAAGAAAGGGGCTTTTCTTGGACCAGAGCTTTTTTCTGGCAGAGAGAATAAGCGGAGTCGAAGAGATTCGCTTCCTCTTCCCTAAACTTCCTCCTTCTGAGCTTCGTCGACTCCTTGTTTCCTTAAGCCAGCATCTTTCTACCTGCCATAAAAAAGGAATTCTCCATCGCGATCTTTCCGATGGAAACATCCTGGTTAAGAAAAATAAGCAAGGAGAATTCAGGTTTTATCTTATTGACACCAACCGCATCAGGCTCAAGGAGCGAATAGGCCTTTTGAGCGGGGTGAAGAATCTCATTCGCCTGGGAGTGCCCCTTGATTTTCAGCGCTTTTTTTTGCAGCATTATTTGGGGACAAATCATGTGAAGAGATTCCATTGGTTTTGGTATAGAATAAATAAAACTCCATACACTCAATTTGTTGAGCTTAAGAAAAAACTAAGGCTGAGACAATTGGCCCAGAAATTAAAGATTCAGTAAGATGAGTTTTAAATTCCGTTGGAACGTATATGCTGACCAGCCCCATAATGTCGCCTTAAAAAAAGACAGGCTTCGCTATCATTTAAAACATACATCGAGCTACTTCGGCTTCCTGGCTTCAAACATTCGCAGGGCGGTTCCCATCTTATCCCGCTATCGGGAGTACCGGAAAAAAATGTATGAAGAGCCGGTCAGGATAGAAAGTCCTGCAGCTATTTCAGTTTCTCCTTCAGAAGAGAGAGCAGAGGAAATCCTTGAGCTTTTAAAAGAGACCGGAGTCCGGAAAACCCTTATCAGGATTCCTTCCTGGGAGAGAGGGAAACTCGATGTCTTCGAAAAATTCTTTAAGCTTCTCCCGAAATACGATATTGAGCTCACGGTTGCTCTCCTTCAGCAGAGGGATGATGTGTTCAATCCCTCGCGCTGGCAGCAATTCCTGGAAGAGGTTTTTTCCCGCTTTGGGGTGAATGCATCATTTTTTGAAGTGGGTCATGCCTGGAACAGGACAAAGTGGGGAGTCTGGAGCTACAAAGAGTATCTGAAGCTTGCTCTCCCAGCCGTATCTCTGGCTGAAAAATACAACGTTAAACTCGTGGGGCCGGCAGTGATTGATTTTGAGTTTCATCTCTATCCGCCTGTCTTGAATGCCATTCCTTTTTCTAAGGTGAGCTCTCTTCTTTATGTTGATAGGATGGGAGCCCCGGAAAATTTGCAGTATGGCTGGGATACTTCCAGGAAGATTGCTCTGCTGAAGGCGGTGGTGGATGGTTCGTGCGGGAGAAAGCGTGATTTGTGGATAACAGAGGTCAATTGGCCCTTGAAAGGAGCGGGGAAATACTCGCCTGCCTCAGGCAAGCCAAACGTTTCAGAGGAAGAGCAGGCCAACTATCTTGTTCGCTATTTTATCCTTTGCCTGGCAAGCGGCTTAGTCGAGAGGATTTACTGGTGGCAGTTGGTTGCCCCGGGCTATGGGCTTATCGACAGCCGCAAGAAGGAATGGAGGAAACGGCCCAGCTTTTATGCGCTGAAAACCATGGTCCCACTCCTTGAAGGAAGCACTTTTACAGGAATAATTCCGCATCCGGAGGCACTGATATTTTCGTTTTGTAAGGGAAAGAATAATTTTGTTGTCTGTTGGACTAAAGGCGCTTCGTGTGATTATGTTTTCCCGAGGCGAATTACGGGAATGTTGAGCCGCGACGGAGAAGAGATCCCCTTCAAAGACGATCGAATAAAAATTGACGGCTGCCCCAAATATGTATTTATAGAATGAAAAAAGATAAAAATGGGGCCAGGCCCCATTTTCACAAACAGTCATGAATAGGTTTTGCTGTCATTCAGACTGTGTCGCAATTAATTGCCAGATTTAAAATGGGAAACGAACAAAACATTCTACCTAAAAAAGAGTCTTTAATATGCTTGTTCACCTTAATTATAGCCTTAAATGGGAAATTTTTATCAAACTTTTTCATATTTTTAAATTGCGACACAGTCTGATTGCGAGGAGCGAAGCGACGTGGCAATCTCTAAGAACGAGAAAAAGGGATGAACATCAGGGAGTCATCGAATATGCCGTTTGAAAAACAAGAAGTTGAAGAGTATGAGCGGAAAAGGTACCGAGGAATTGACCAGAGGCTCGTCCATGGAAGAGAAGGGAGGCTTCTGCGGAAAATTCTCCGCAAAATAGGGGAAGGTCCTCTTCTTGTTTTGGATGTTCCCTGCGGTTATGGGCGCTTCTCTGACTTGCTTCTCGATAAGGACTTCACTTTGGTGGGCAGCGATTTATCTTTTCATATGGTAAAACGCGCACGCGAGAAGGGCGAATACCCCCACACTCGTTTTCTTTCAGGTGTTGTGGCGGATGCCAAACAAGGCTTGCCTTTTAAGAAAGGCGCATTTTCTCTTCTTCTCTCCATGCGATTTTTCCATCATGTCCATGGAAAAGAAGAGCGGGAGTTTATTCTTAAAGAATTTTGCCGGGCTTCCTTAGATTGGGTGATTCTCTCCTATTACCAGAAGAATTCACTCCATAATATCCAGAGAATACTAAGGAGAAGGATTAAGAAAAGCAGGACACGGATAAAGATGATACCTCGCCGCGAGTTTTACAAAGAAGTTGAAGGAGCTGGCTTAAGAGTCGTTAAGATTTCCCCTTTGTTCAGGGGCATACACGCCTACCATATCGCTCTTTTGAAGAAAATGGGATCGAATTGAATACTAAAATTTTATTCTGAAGCCGGTTTTCAAACTCAGGCCAGAAAAATTTATGACTGCTTCCCTGGGATCAAAGACGTTGGCTTCAGTGGGTGTATCCTCCCGGATGAAAAGGAGCGGATAGGAATCTTCGCCGGCGGTTTGTACCCGGTAAAAATAAAGTGTTCCCTCTTCTATGTGGTTAGTGCCTGTTGAATCTTTGGACCTGTCTCTTCCTGTGAATCCTGATATTCTGGCGTAGCGGAGTGTAGCTTCTATGATGAAATTGAAAGAAGAGGTGAGCTCAAACTCAAATCCGAGCCCGGCCAGAATTCCGAAATCTTGTGCTGTAGCTTCTCCCCGCCATTCCTCCCATGACCCTACTCTTTCGGAGCGATAGTAATAGGCGCATTTGGCAAGGTAATACTCAATTCCAATTTTTGCATAAAAATTGGGAACGGGATAGTAGGAGATAGCAAGCCTTAAAGGAACTGCCTGTATTTTAGGATGGGTGGTGAAGGTTTCTGAGGATGGGTCATCTGGGAATTCGACCAAGCTTTCCCTTTCTCCAAGAAAATAGTCTACACCTATTCCCAGCGAAAAATGAGAAGATAGAGCCAGAGTAAGCTCTCCTCCTAAGATATAGCTTAGATGAGCTGGTTTGGCCTGTCCTTGTGGTTGGACTGCGAGGATATTGCTGCGGTAGTCAGCAAAGCCCTGTGCTCCATCGTTCAAATCTCCTCCAGAAATAAAACTTCCTCCACCGGAAAAAACAAGATCAAAAATGAATTCAGGAGGTTTAGAGGAGGGAGGTGGTGTGACAACAGGCTGAGAGGGGGGTGTAATAACAGGCTCTTGAAGTGGTGTTTCCTCTATTATTTTCTCTTCCTCTGGTTTTTCTGTTTCTTCTTGTTCTTTTATTATCGCTTGTTCTTCTATTATCTCTGGTTCTTCTATTATCTCTGGTTCTTCTTGCTCTTTTGGAGGGCCTTCAATAATGATAACCATGCTGTCATGAACATAACCTGTGACTCGCTCTAGCTCGTCAGGTGTTAACTGAATCAAGAACCATTCGCCCTCTTGTCCGGTTGATTCGAGGATTGTGCCCTCAGGGACTTGCTTGATAATTATGCTTCCTATACTGGGTTTTAACCTGATGTTTGCCTGTTCGGTGACAACCTTAAGCTTTCTCAGGACTTCTTCGCCTCTGGCCACTGATAAGAAAAGGAGAGATGCGGCGAGCAAAAGGGTGGAGGCTTTAGTTATTTTTTTCTTCATGAGTTATGAAAAATAAAAAATTAGGAATCTTCTCCAACGTTAAAATTATAGATAAGGGATAACTGGCTGTCAAGGAATCGACGGCTCTATAAAAAATGCAGGGCAGGAAGATTCAATTACCATGGGGTCAGTACCATGGGGTCAGGCCTCCAAAACTTCTATTATTCTCTTCTCCTTCTCTACATTCCAAATTTTTATCTATGTTTTATTATCCCAAATAAAAGGGACAGCCTACTTTTTTTTAAGAAATGGGGCAGTCTCCACTCGTAGACAGAACATCGGAAAAAGTAGCCTGTCCCCTTTTTTACGCATTTTTTTACGAAAAACTCAAATTTTCAAAGTTTGACCCTAGGCTTGCTTCTCACCAGGAAAAAATGTTAATATTTATAAAAATCCGGAGGAACAGACAATGAATAGACTATTGAGTGAAAAAAGTCGAATTTCCCTCGTTCTCATTTTAGCCTGTCTTCTTCTTTCGGCAGGCCCGATTTTCGCGGGCAAGGGACCAAGAATTAAATTCAGAGAAGAGTCAAAGGATTTTGGCAAGATGAAACAGGGGAAGGTTTTAACTCATACCTTTGTTTTCAAAAACGAGGGCGATGAAACCCTTGTGATCAAAAGAGTCAAGACTTCATGCGGATGCACTGCAGCCCTCCTCTCTAAAAAAGAAATTGCCCCTGGGGCTGAAGGAGAAATAAAATTAACCTATAATACCAAGGGATTTCAAGGGAAGAACACCAAATATATCGATGTGGAATCAAACGATTCTGCGCAACCTCGCAAGCGTCTCACTGTCTCAGCCGAGATAGAGGTTCCCCCCAGGCCCAGAATTTTCCTGGACCGTTACGCTATTGACCTTGGCCTGATCCTGGAAAACGAAGAGATTCAAGCTAAAACAAAGGTTAAAAACAGAGGCGATTTGGAATTAAGAGTCAATTGCACGCACAAGCGTGCCTCTTTTTTTTCAGGCGGTAAAAAGATTACTTTTCCTCTCAAGATCGCTGCAGGGAAAGAGGCAGAAGTTGAGATAAGAATACCTGCCAGCAAAAGAAAAGGAGTTATGAGGGAATATGTTGTCATAAAATCTAATGACCCCATGAAGCCGAACCTCTCTCTGCACTTGAGCGGTTATATCGCCACCAAGCCTCAGCTCAAAGAACTATTTGCTAAGTATAAAAATATTTTGGACTAAGACTACGAGAAGATTAAGTTGATAAACTGAGAATGAAAAAGTGATTCTTTTTGCTAATTTTCTAAGTGCCTTCGCTCGAATTATCCACGGTGCTTTAACGATCTACATGTTGATTGTTTTTTTCAGGGTTATTCTATCCTGGATCAGGATTCCTGCCCTCTATCAGCTTGCGGTCATCTTTTATCATTTAACAGAGCCAGTAATGAGACCAATAAGGAGGTTTGTTCCCCCCAATAAAATGGGAGGGATTGATATAAGTCCCATTATTGTTATTTTTTTGATCATGTTTGTGGATCAATTCTTTACTGTAACTCTCGCAGATTACGCACATCAGCTGAGAGAGCACGCGCTGTCTTCATCGCCAGCATTTAACTGAAAATCTGTGTGGTGAGGCTTTGGCTTGAACCAGAAAGATAAAATCTATTTAAACATCAAAGTTCAGCCCCGTGCCCGCAAGCCCGGCATAGAGAAAGTGAGTTCTGGAGAGTATAAGATTCGAGTGTCCGCCCCTCCTTCCAAAGGCGAAGCTAACAAAGAAGTCGTAAAAGCATTAGCTTCCCATTTCGGCCTTCCTCCCTCCCGAGTGAAAATTGTCCGAGGGCAAAAATCTCGCCGCAAATTAGTCCTGCTTGAAGTGAACAATAAAATATAGTTTTAAGAGTTAGTTAAAGGATGGATATATACAACCTTGTCAGCTTTTTTGGGATTTTTGTCCTGGCTGGAGTCGCCTGGCTCTGCTCTTCTAACAGGAAAGTTATCAACTGGCGTGTTGTTCTTTGGGGGATTGGTTTGCAGCTTTTTTTTGCGATTTTCATTTTTTGGGTGCCAGTGGGAGTAAAATTTTTCCTGTTTGTGAACAAGATCGTCTTGATAGTTCTTGACAGCGCAACAGCAGGAACCAGATTTCTTTTTGGCCGTCTGGCCTTACCCCCAGGGGCGACTAACGAAGCCGGGGAGACATCCCTGGGATTTTTTCTCGCTTTCCAGGCCCTGCCCACGATAATGTTCTTTGCTGCCCTGATCGGTGCTCTTTATTATTTGAAAATCATGCCTCTCTTAATCAGGGGATTTGCATATGTTTTCACCCGGTTGATGCGGATCAGCGGAGCAGAGGCTCTCTGTACTTCGAGCAACATTTTCGTGGGTATCGAGTCTGCTCTGATTGTTAAACCTCACCTGAGAGAGATGACAAAGTCAGAGCTTACGACTATTCTTGCGGCAGGGATGGGAACCATCGCCTCGACGGTGCTGGCCTTCTATGTTCTTTATCTTTATGAGGTGCTTCCTACGATCGCCGGTCATCTGGTTTCAGCTTCTTTTCTTTCCGCGCCCGCTGCGGTCGTGATGTCAAAGCTTATAATGCCTGAAACGGAAAAACCTAAGACTCTGGGAGTCCACGTCAAGCCCTATTATGAACGCGATGACAACCTTATGATGGCCATCATCAACGGAGCCAACAGCGGCCTGCGTTATCTTGGAGGAATTGTAGCTCTCCTCGCTGCGTTTTTGGGGATCTTGGCGCTCCTTAACATTATCTTTGGATGGCTCGGAGGGTATGTAAACGATTTGTTCAACTTAAATCTTGAGTGGTCGTTCGAGGCCTTCCTCGGTTATATCTTTTATCCGTTTACTCTTGTCTTGGGGATTCCTCCTTCTGATGCCTTCGAAGTTGCCAAGATTATCGGAGAGAGGACTATCGTCACAGAGGTTGTCTCCTATCAACACCTCTCTCAACTCATATCTGAGGGAACTCTCCTGCATCCGCGCTCGGCTATCATTGCTTCCTATGCTCTCTGCGGGTTTGCTCACATCGCATCGCTTGCTATTTTTGTAGGAGGAATAGGAGGGTTGGTGCCGGAGCGGTTGAAAGACCTCTCGCGATTGGGTTTCAGGGCTCTTCTGGCGGCAACACTGGCCTGTCTTATGACCGGAGCTGTGGCCGGAGCTTTTTTCTCGCGCGCCTCGATTCTATTAGGCCAATAAAAATGGGGCCAAATAAAAATGGGGCCAGGCCCCATTTTTTCGCATTTTTTCCTTGATGTATCCTTTTTATCTGCCGGAAATTAATTTTGCTAATAAGCATTGCCTCTTGGGGCAATTACATGAACCCCGATGTGTTTCTTTATGTTGTCCAGCTCAAAAATCATTCTAAAAATGCCCACTCTGAGCCTATAAAAACCTCTTAGTTTTCCGGCTAAAGGCCTGACGTCTTTGTGAAGTAAAGGATTTTCTGTTTTTTCAAGCCTTTCAAGGCTATCTAAGATTCTCTTGGATGTGCTTTTGTCTAATTTCTTTAAATATTTTAAAGCATCTTTAGATAGTTCAACTCTCCAATTCTTTTTTGGCATCCTCTAGTGCTACTCCTTTACCTTCTTTGAATTCCTTAGAAGATCTGATTAAGCTTTCGTGTAATCCTGGTATAGAAAGCAGCTCGAGTGTCTCCTTGTGTCTTTCAACATATTCATCTATTAATTCGACGATGATATCGTTCATTTTTTTGTTTTCCAGACTCGAGATGGCTTTAAGTATATTTTTTTTATCTTCAGGAATGCGAATAGTTGATGTAGCCATGTTTTTTACCTCCACTAGTAGATTAATCTATTAATCGCTTTTTGTCAAATGAAAAATAAGAAAAATTTGTAGATAAATGGGGACAGGCCCCATTTTTTCCTTTCCTTATCAAAACCTCTTTTTTGGACGTCCTCGAGATCTAAGAGTTTGTTCTAAACCTAGTTGTTGGCTCGTCTTTTTTTGCCATTCGATATCTCCAAATGGAGCCTGGCGATTTACGCTCTGTTTCAGATTTTCTAATTCTACGCATGTTAAATGCTCATCAATATACTCCGTCCAATTGGCAGGCAGTTGAATAGGGAGACGATCTAATATTTTTCCAGATTCTTTGCCTATTCTCTCTCTATGGCTTGACCAGAGCCAATCTTTGGATGAGAGGACTAATTTTGCCCGCGCTGGATTTCCTTCAACATAGCGTAATACAGTTATTAAGTGTTCATCATTTTGAATGATAAAACTTTTAAATCGACTCTGCCATATGTAGCCAGTTGTTTTATAAAAATAATGATAGCGGCGAGCATGAGTTGTCATTAACCAGTGCATCCATTTGCTTAGATGATGGGATTGATTAGGCATTAAGACAAGATGAAAATGGTTGGGCATCAAACAGTAAGCGTAAATATTTAAAGGAAAGTGCTTTTTTGCCTCTTTCATTAATCTAATAAAGGCATTAAAATCTTGATTTTTATGGAAGACTTTTTGCTTGCCGTTGCCTCTGTTTATCACATGATAAGTTAAACCATCAGCCAAACACCTTTTTACTCTCGTCATGGTTATTAGTTTTTCCCTTCCAACAAAAAATGACGTAGATTGATCGATTAATTTGTCATTAATAGGTTAATTAGATTATTTTTTTAGATAATGGGACCTAGATACTGGGGCCTGGACCAAATTTTTTGGCCCCAATTTTTTTATAAATCGTTTTTTTTAGAAAGAAAATGTGAGAAAGTTGTTCGTCTATATAATATGAGGTGGGAAGAATTAACTATTATTCTTTATTAAATGGGGTGGAGATATTTGGAAATAATGGGGCCTGGCCCCAATTTTAAATAATGGGGCCTGGCCCCATTTTTGTTTTCTGCTTGTGTTTTTATTTTTTCTTGTTAAAATATTCGTGAAATTTGAGTAAAGTTTTTGTCAGGAGATAATGATGTCTGTTTTCTTGAAAAAGATTCTCTGGGCAACAGATTTTTCGGATGAAGCTCAGGAGGCCCTTCTTTATGCAGAGGCTTTTGCGAAGACCTTCAAGGCCAGGATTGTCGCTCTCCATGTTGTTCCTGATTTTTCTCCAGCTCTTTACGATGCGGCTTATGTTATAAGAGAAGACCTGGTCAGAAGATTAAATTTTATAAAGGAAGAAGCAAAAAACAAACTTACGGCGCTGAAGAAAGCTAAAGGGATTCCTTTAGAAGCCATTGTCAAAGAAGGCTCTGCTTCAAAAACGATAATAGAGACTGCAGAGGAAGAGAAAGTCGATTTGATCGTGATCGGAAGAAAAGGGATGTCTGCCATAGAGAAGCTCTTTATCGGTAGTGTTGCCAACCAGGTCTTAAGGAATTCTCCTGTTCCCATCCTTGTGACCAAGAAAAAGAGTGGAAAGCCTCGATTTAAAAAAATTATTGTACCCACAGATTTTTCAGATCGAGAAGAAGTGGAAAGGGATCTTGCCTGGAAGCTGGCCAAAGGCTTTGGGTCCGATCTTACCCTTCTGCACGTGCTCGAGCTTCATGACTACGAATTTTCGCCCAAGGTACTGGATGATCTGTTTAATTCGCTGCTTAAAAGACTTAAACAAAGAAAAAAGAGAGAAAAAGCTGATATAAAAGTCTCGGAGGAAGTCTCCCGGGCAATAAATGCCCCTGTCGGAATCGTTGATTACGCAGAAACTCACCACTTTGATCTGATCGTTATCTCCACTTGTGTCCAGACCAAGCTAGAACGATTCTTTTTGGGAAGTACGACCGAGAAGGTGATCTCTTATACTAACGTTCCTGTTTTTGCCATTCCTCCCACATATTGCATTGCTTAAAGGTGGAAGATACCCGAAAGTATTGGGTTGCTTTAAATCTTGTTCTGGCTGAGCATCTAAAAGCAGCCAAAAAAATTGTTGACCATTTTCCGACTATTAAAGATGCTTTTAATGCCAGCAGCCGGGAGTTCGCTGCCTTAGGCGTTGAGAAAGAGAAAGCACAGGCCCTGACTTCCTCGAAGATACTGGATAGAGCCCGCAGAGAAATAGAAAAACTGGATAGAAGAAAATATTCTATTCTAACTCTGGAGAGTGAGAATTATCCTGAATATTTAAGAGAAGTATTTGATCCCCCTTTCGTCCTTTATTGTGCGGGAAACATCGAAGCGCTAAAAGGGCCGGCTGTTTCAATAGTCGGAGCAAGGAAGCCCTCAGCTTACGGGAGGGCTGTTGCCGAGAAGCTAGCTCGAGATCTGGCTTCTCGAGGAATCGTGATTGTCAGCGGTTTAGCCCGTGGTGTGGATTCCATCGCTCATTGGGGAGCTCTTGAAGGAGGAAAAACTGTAGCCGTGTTAGGTTCAGGATTGGAAAACATTTATCCGAGGGAAAACCATGCTCTTTTTCACAAGGTCATCGAGCAGGGGGCTGTTGTGTCTGAGTTTCCTTTGAAATCTGCTCCGTTGGGCTTTCATTTTCCTATAAGAAACAGGATTATCAGCGGTCTTTCCCTTGCTGTTGTTGTGGTTGAAGCAACAAAGAGAAGCGGATCTCTTATTTCAGCCCGTTTAGCCTTGGAACAGAACAGAGAGGTTATGGCTGTCCCCGGGAATATCACCTCTAATCTCAGTCAAGGCACGAATTGGCTTATTAAAACAGGGGCAAAATTGGTTGAAAGCTGGGAAGATGTAGCAGAAGAACTTGCCTCGCCTCTAAAAGAACAGCTTCTTTCTCAGGAAAAAGAGGAGAAAGAGAAGCCTCCCTCGATGAGCTCTCAGGAGCGGAAAGTCTTCGAGCTTCTAAGCTCAGACTCCCTCACCCAAATCGACGACCTGGTCGAAGGAACAGAGTTTTCTGTATCCGAAATTCTCTCCATTCTACTCAAACTGGAACTTAAGGGGCTCATTTTCCAGAGGCCGGGGAAATATTTTCAGAGGAGACTGTGATGGGAAAGCGTCTGGTTATTGTTGAATCTCCAGCCAAGGCAAAAACAGTTAACAGATATCTGGGCTTTGACTTTTTGGTCAAAGCATCCATGGGGCATATCCGGGATCTGCCAAAAAAGAGTTTAGGTGTGGACATCGAGCACGATTTTGAGCCTGAATATGAAATCATTCCGGCAAGAACAAGTACAGTCGCAGAATTGCAAAAAGCTGCCAAACAGTCAGAAGCAGTGCTGCTTGCCGCTGACCCTGATAGAGAAGGAGAAGCGATATGCTGGCACCTGAGCACTGTTCTCGGCGCCTTCAATAAAAATATATACAGAGTTCTTTTTCATGAGATTACTAAAAGTGCTGTGCAGCAGGCCTTTGAGAATTTAATAGAGCTTGACCAGAACAAAATCAATGCGCAGCAGGCAAGAAGACTTCTTGATAGATTAGTAGGGTATCTCATAAGTCCCTTGCTGTGGAAAAAAATTGGAAGAGGATTAAGTGCAGGTCGGGTTCAGTCTATAGCTTTGCGAGTGATCTGTGACCGGGAGCGAGAGATCAAAGATTTTATTCCTGAAGAATATTGGTCCATTACAGCCGAGCTTAAAGCCTCTAATCCTCCCCCTTTTAAGGCAGCTCTCACGGAGATAGATGGCAAAAAAGCCAAAATAAAGAATGAGAAAAGTGCAACGGCTGTAGTCTCTGAGCTTCGCAACCTGCCTTTTGACCTTGAGAAAGTGGAGGTAAAAGAGAAGAAAAGAAATCCCAGTCCACCTTATATCACCAGCACCCTTCAGCAGGATGGTTTTCGGCTTTTCAGTTTTCCTGTGAAAAAGACGATGTATGTAGCTCAGAAGCTTTATGAGGGTCTTGAGATCGGCCCGAAAGGATCAGTGGGCTTGATCACCTATATGAGGACAGATTCTGTTCGTGTTTCTAATCAGGCTCTTTCCTGGGCCAGAAAATATATCAGAAAGAATTATTCCGAGGAATATCTTCCCAAAAAGTCGTGTATTTATAAGAACAAAAGAAAAGCGCAGGATGCCCATGAAGCTATACGTCCCACTACGCTTTCGCTTCCTCCTGATGCTGTCAAACCTTATCTCGAAAAGGAAGAATACAACCTCTATCGCATCATCTGGAATAGATTTATCGCTTCTCAGATGAGTTCGGCCCTTATTGAGGAGACAGTGTTTGATATCAAAGCCTCGAAATACAAGTTCAAGGCCAAGGGGGAAGTTATCAAATTTGACGGGTTTTTTATCCTCTACTCCAGTCTGAAAAAGAAGGATAAGATTTTTCCCAGAGCAGAGGCGGGAGAAAGACTGACGCTCATTAACCTTGAGTCAGAGCAGAATTTCACCCAGGCTCTCCCGCGCTATACAGAAGGGAGCTTGGTCAAGGAGCTGGAAGCAAAAGGAATAGGTCGGCCAAGCACCTACGCTCCTATTATTGCCACCTTACAGGGTCGTGTTTATGTCGTTAAAGAAAAAGGGAAGTTTATCCCCACAGACCTTGGAATTTTTGTGACTGATTTTTTGATCGAGAATTTTGCTGATTTGATGGAGTTTGAATTTACGGTTCGTTTGGAGGAAGAGCTCGACCGGATTAGCGAGGGAGAACTGAACTGGGTGGACTATTTAAAATCGTATCATTCTTTCCTTGATAAGGATTTAAAACAGGCAGAGAAGCGCGAAAGCGTGAAAGAGAAAGGAATTCCATTGGAGGATGTCTGTCCCCAGTGCGGTCGCCAGCTTGTCATAAAGGAGGGGCGTTACGGACGGTTTAAAGCTTGTTCGGGCTATCCTGAGTGTAAACACAGGGAGAGCATGGTTAAGAAAGAAGCAACGCCTTTGGAAGAGAAATGTCCCGAATGCGGGTCTGGTCTTGTTATAAGACGGGGAAAATACGGGACTTTTATCGCTTGCTCGAATTATCCTCAATGCACTTACACAAAGACAGAGAGAAAGGATACAGGTATCACCTGTCCGAGGAACTGCGGAGGGACACTCATCAGGAAAAAAACGAGGAAGGGAAAGATTTTTTTTGGCTGCAGCCAGTACCCGAAGTGTGATTATGCAACCTGGGATGAGCCCATCGCTCAGCCCTGTCCTGAATGCGGCCGGAAATTTGTGCTTCGAAAAAATGTCATAAAGGGAGATCCTTTTCTCTACTGCAGCAATGAAGAATGCAACTACAAGGAGATAGTGGAAAGGGAGAAGATTTGGGAAAAGAAGGACGCCACTTCTGAGGAAGGGGAAGACCTCTAGATTTCATAAAATGAGAGAAGAAATTAGCCAGTTTCTCGCCTTCCTTAAGCACGAGAAAAACGCCTCTCCCACAGACCTTGGAATTTTTGTGACTGATTTTTTGATCGAGAATTTTGCTGATTTGATGGAGTTTGAATTTACGGTTCGTTTGGAGGAAGAGCTCGACCGGATTAGCGAGGGAGAACTGAACTGGGTGGACTATTTAAAATCGTATCATTCTTTCCTTGATAAGGATTTAAAACAGGCAGAGAAGCGCGAAAGCGTGAAAGAGAAAGGAATTCCATTGGAGGATGTCTGTCCCCAGTGCGGTCGCCAGCTTGTCATAAAGGAGGGGCGTTACGGACGGTTTAAAGCTTGTTCGGGCTATCCTGAGTGTAAACACAGGGAGAGCATGGTTAAGAAAGAAGCAACGCCTTTGGAAGAGAAATGTCCCGAATGCGGGTCTGGTCTTGTTATAAGACGGGGAAAATACGGGACTTTTATCGCTTGCTCGAATTATCCTCAATGCACTTACACAAAGACAGAGAGAAAGGATACAGGTATCACCTGTCCGAGGAACTGCGGAGGGACACTCATCAGGAAAAAAACGAGGAAGGGAAAGATTTTTTTTGGCTGCAGCCAGTACCCGAAGTGTGATTATGCAACCTGGGATGAGCCCATCGCTCAGCCCTGTCCTGAATGCGGCCGGAAATTTGTGCTTCGAAAAAATGTCATAAAGGGAGATCCTTTTCTCTACTGCAGCAATGAAGAATGCAACTACAAGGAGATAGTGGAAAGGGAGAAGATTTGGGAAAAGAAGGACGCCACTTCTGAGGAAGGGGAAGACCTCTAGATTTCATAAAATGAGAGAAGAAATTAGCCAGTTTCTCGCCTTCCTTAAGCACGAGAAAAACGCCTCTCCTCATACAATCGCCAGCTATAAGAGGGATTTACTCCAGTTTGCCGGGTATCTGGAAGAAAGAAAGGTTGTGTTGAGAGGGATTGACAATGTTATTCTTCGTGGGTTTCTGGCGAAGCTTCAGGAGAATCAAAACAAAAAATCGACCGTGGCCCGCAAGCTGGCCGCGATTCGCTCTTTTTTCCAGTTCTGCATCAAAAAAAAGTGGTTGGAGGACAACCCTGCTAAGATTGTGGCTACTCCAAAGCAGGAAAAGCATGTGCCCTCTTTTTTATCCGAAGATGAGATGGCGCAATTCCTAGACTTACCTCAGACGACTCAGCCCTTAGATTTAAGGGATAAAGCCGCACTCGAGCTACTTTATGCAACCGGAATGCGAGTGAGCGAGTTGGCAGGACTCGATCTTGATGATCTGCATTTCTCAGAGAGGTTGGTTCGAGTCAGAGGGAAGGGAAAAAAGGAGAGGCTTATACCTTTCGGAAAGAAGGCCGAGGATAGCCTCGCCTTTTATATTCGAAGCAGACCTCAAATCAATAAAGGCAATATTGAGGCTGACGCTCTGTTCTTAAATTACCGGGGAGAGAGACTCTCCTCTCGTTCTGTAGAGAGGATTGTTGATAAATACATCCGTCTCACGGCGGTGCAGAGGAAGATAAGCCCTCATTCTCTTCGCCATTCTTTTGCTTCCCACCTTTTGAGCAGGGGTGCGGACCTAAGGGTGATCCAGGAACTTCTGGGACATGAGAGCTTAGCCACAACTCAAAAATATACCCATCTTAATTTAAGGCAGCTCCTGGAAGTCTACAAAAAAAGCCATCCCCGCTCCTAAAAACCCCATAGAATTGTGGAAACTTTTGTTTCCCCTAAAAAGTGACTTTTGTAAACTCGCATTTACTTTTTTAAAAGCGAGAGGCTTAAAATTTGCTGAAAATAAAGGAGATACAATTTCCCGAAAGTTGGCCTCAAAGTTGCATATAGAAGGACTGAATGGAGGTTACCATGAAAAATTTTATGATCAAGGGTTTAGTTATGAGTGTTGTCCTCGGCGTTGTGTTTTCTACGTTTATTTCTTTTCAGGCTCAGGCAGCTCCGAAGGCCGGCGAAAAAAAGATCAACATCAACACTGCGTCTTTAGTTGAGCTTCAGAAGCTCCCCCGAATTGGAGAGAAAGTGGCCCAGAGAATCATCGACTTCAGGAAGAAAAACGGCAGGTTTAGAAAGGTTGAAGAGATTATGAAGGTGAAAGGAATCGGAGAAAAAATGTTCAACAAAATTAAGGGCCTCATAACCGTTGGGGAGACACCCAGGAAAAAATAAAGAAAGAAAATTTCCTATCCCCTCATTTAAAAAAGGATTAAGATCCGGGTGAGTCTAAATATTCGAGAAGGAATTCTTTCAATTTCTTAAGCGCACGGCCGCGATGGCTCACCCTGTTCTTTTCCTCAGGCAAGAGTTCAGCAAAGGTTTTTCCCAGGGTCGGGTAGTAGAAGATGGGATCATAGCCAAATCCGTTGCTGCCTCTTTTTCTGAAGGCTATAAGACCCTCGCAGCTTTCCTTGATTTCCTTAATGATCTTTCCTTTTTGGGCGAGAATCATGCATGAGACAAATCTGGCCTTCCTCTGCTCAGAGGGCACGCTTTTCATTAGTTCCAGAACCTTCTGGTTGTTCTTTTCGTCTGTTGCCTGAGGGCCAGAAAATCGGGCTGATATAACTCCGGGTGCTCCCTTGAGATGCTCAATTTCGAGTCCAGAATCTTCAGCCAGGGTAAGCCCTTCCCAACCTTCACTGTGGAAGAGGCTCTTCCCTCTGGCATTCTCGGCAAAGGTTTTGCCGCGTTCTGGAAAAGTTTTTTTCAGATTCAGCTCTTGAAGGGTGAAGATTTCTAGAGACAATTCTTCCAGGAAGCTTTTGATCTCTTTTGCTTTCCCCTGGTTTGTGGTGGCAAGAAGAAGTTTATTTCTAAGCAATCTTTATCTCTAATATCTCCTCCAGACTGAGAATGCTCTGGTTGAATTTTTGTTCCTTTTCATCTGTGGCTTGGAATGAGAAGTCGATGACGGAGGTACTGCCTTCTTTTTTAAGTTTGAGTTCCCGGAATTTCAGACCTTCGTGAGCAGCTATTCTCTTGATGTTGAGCAAGGTGTCCTTGGAGTATTTCGCTTTGAGGCTATATTTGTAAATCGAGTTTTTCAGGTATTGGTCTTCAAGATGCCTGAAGATGACCAATGTCAGGATGATTATGGCGGCGAATATGATCGCTATCCAATAATAACCAGCGCCTATCACCAGGCCCAGACCTGCCACAGCCCACAGAGTGGCAGCCGTGGTGAGGCCGACAACAATTCCCCCAGCCTGGATGATCGTCCCCGCGCCGATAAAGCCTATGCCTGTAATCACCCCAGCAGCAATTCGCGAAAGGTGATTCTCGATTCCTTCTTTTCCTTGGAAAATAAGCCCTGAAAGGACCATCATCATAGTTGCGCCAATACAGATAAGGATGTTCGTCCTGAATCCAGCAGGTTTATGGCTGGATTCTCTCTCGAGGCCGATCAGGCCGCCCAAGGCAACAGCCAGTAAAAGTTTTAATGCTATTTCTAGTAGACTCATTTCATTTTCCTCTTGGTTGAACTTGCCTTTAATGTATCACAGTCAAAAATCAGAAAACAAGGTTTCCTGCGCGCAGGAATATGATTCTTATGTAGGGGCTTGATTTATCAAGTCCACCTTTCATTTATGCAAATTGCGTCGATTTATCAAATTTATAGATTTTTATATGATTAAAAATGTGTGTTTGATAAATCAAATACCTACACAATATAGGTCAAGCTCCCATAAAATATAAGCCAAATCCTTACAAATCAGCGGTTGAGAAAGTTCTTGAACCAGAAATCTACATAATGTCGGTTGGAGTGAGTTCTCTTTTTGTCCTTAAAACCATGCCTCTGGTCAGGGTAAAGCATGAATTCAAATTTTTTGCCGAGGTCTATGAGTTTGTCGATCAGCTGCACGCTATTCTGCAGGTGAACGTTATCATCCATGACTCCGTGAGAGAGGAAAAGAATGCCTTTGAATTTATCAGCATGGGTCATCACCGAACCGAATTCATATCCTTCCTTGTTTTCAGAAGGCCTGTCCATGTAGCGTTCTGTGTAGACAGTATCATAGAGCTTCCAGTCCGTGACAGATGAGCGGGCGTATCCGTGGGTGAAATAATCTGCTCCGTAAGTTAAGGCAAGACAGGTGGTGTAACCGCCGTAGCTTCCTCCCGTTATCCCGATTTTTTTCTTATCGACAAAAGGCTTTTTGTGAAGCCACTTAACAGCTTCGATAAGGTCATGCATTTCCCATTTGCCGAGGCTGCGGTGCATGAGAGACATTCCTTTTTTTCCGAAGTGACCGGAGCCCCGGTGGTCAACGCTGAATATGATGATTCCTTCCTGAGCCGCATAAAGAGAGGAGAGGGAGGGGAATGAATTGGAGACACTGCTTGAACCCGGGCCGCTGTATATTGTGAAAAGCACGGGATATTTTTTGTTCTCGTCAAAGTCGGGAGGGAGAATCCAGTAAGCGGGAAGGGTCCAGCCGTCCCCGGTGGGAAAAGAAAATAGCTCTTTTTTCCCCATAGTATATTCTTCCATGAGAGGAGTGCGGCTTTCTTCTATATTCCTTAAAAAGGTTCCGTCAGTCTGATATAGGTCCTGCCTTGAAGGAGTACGGATACTGGAGAAACGATCTATAAAATAGCTCCCTCCTGGGGAGAGATAAACGCTATGGGTGCCCGGCTCCTTGGTCAGGCGTTTGAAATCCGTGCCGTTGAGTTTCGCTTGAAAAAGATGAGTTTCCGTTGTTTTATCTTTTCTTGCCGTAAAAAAGACCTTTTTATTTTTTTCATCCACTAAGGATATCCCCGTGACAGTCCATTTTCCCTCAGTTAATCTCTTTTTAAGCTTTCCCTCTAAATCATAATAGTAGAGATGGCTCCAGCCATCGACATCGCTTCTGAGGAGGAAGCCGCTTCCATCCTTGAAAAAATACAGGTCCTCGAAAAATTCTACCCAGGATGATTGTCGCTCATCGAATATTTCCTTCTTCTTTCCTGTTTTAAGATCGATTGTGTAGATTTTAATGTTGTTCTGATCGCGATTCATCCACTGGAATGTGAGTTTGGAACTATCAGTAAACCAGAAAGGCCAGGTTGCATAATGGTCAGATTCTTCGTCAATGTCAGCCCAAACCACTTTTCCTCTAGGGACTGCGACAACGCCTAGCCTGACCTTGGGATTTTGATCGCCTGCTTTGGGGTATCTTTCGATCTCCAGCTCGCCGTGGGTTCCCCTGGCTCTAAAAAGAGGGAAGGTAGGAACAGGGCTGTCGTCAAAACGCAGGAAAGCGATTCTGCTGCTATCAGGAGACCACCAGAAAGCCGCATACCGGGAACTTCTTCCCAGGATTTCTTCGTAGTAAACCCAGGAGGCCCAGCCGTTGTAGATCGTATCAGACCCGTCAGAGGTAAATTGATATTCCAGCCTGCTTTCAACATTCAGGAGATAAAGGTTATGCTTGCGTGTAAAGGCAATGTATCTTCCGTTCGGAGAAAAGCGCGGATTTTTCTCTTCCTCGGGCGTTGCGGTGAGGCGCTTGAGTTTTTTGCTCTCCAGCGAGTAATAATAGAGGTCATTTTCGAATGAGTAGAGCAAGCCGCTGTAATCATCTGTAAAGCCTGAGGGTTGATTAGCTTTTAATCCTTTGGGGAAGGTTTCCTGGATTTGATCGTAGTCAATAAAGAGAGTTTTTTTACCTGTTTTGGTGTTCACTTTGTAGAGTTTTGTCCTTTCTTCCTCCTCATTCCTCTCGGAAAAAAGATAATGTTCGTCATCAAGCCAGGCGCGGATAGGGGTTCTTGACATGGGGATGAGGGGCGCAGGCTTGAGGATGTGGGGTTTTGCATCCAGATACGCCTGTTCATAAGTAATTTTCTTTAGGCTTTTTTCTTGTGACCAGCCCGCTCCGCATAAGCATAGAAAGAAAAAGAAGGTTATAAATCCGTAGATAAGATAATGATTTTTGGATTTTTTCATCGGCCCATCTCCTTTAAAAAAACATAAGAGCTTTTATCATTGACATGGACGAATGTCAATTCTATTGGTGCTATCCATCATTTTTTCAGCAAAAATGGTTAGAATGGAAAAATGGAGCCTGGCCCCAATTTATACTTCCATTTCTATTTTTTCAAGAAGCAGTTCGGTCCCGGAGAGAGTTTTCAATTCCCTGGAATTGCATTTGTCGCAGATGAAGACAAAATCATCTTTGACCATTTCCGTACCGCACCGTTGGCATCGGATTTTAAAGGGGACTTTTTCTATCTTTAATTTAGACTCGGAGGCGATAGTATCCTCTTTATAGATATCAAAGGCTGTCTCTAAGAATTCGGGGACAACTCCGGAAAGAGCACCGACCTTAAGTTTAACCGAGAGAATTTTTTTGGCTTTCTCTTCTTTTGCCTTTTCCTCTAAGATTTCAAATAGACTGGCCACGATAGAAAGTTCATGCATTCTTCTGACGCAATTTATGGAGGGCGGAGAGGAAATACTCTATCAGTTCATTAATTTTTGAATCCTTAAGGGCTGATGTTATAAAAATTTCAAGCTTCGGATTTACCTGCAAAGCTTCTTTCTGGGCATGTTCAAGATTGAAGGGAAGCACAGGGAGGAGATCAGATTTGGCTATAACCAGACAATCTGATGTTGTGAAAGCTTTGGGATATTTTTTAGGCTTATCGTCTCCCTCTGGAATAGAGAGAAGCACGCATCTGATGTTTTCACCCAAATCATAGCTTGCAGGACAGACAAGATTGCCGACATTTTCAATAAAAAGAAAGTCAATATCTGCTGGGATTTCAGGAAAGATTTTGCCTATCATCTTAGCCTCCAGGTGGCAGGCTCCTCCCGTGATGATCTGCCAGGCGGGAATGCCTTTGGCTCTTATCCTCTCAGCGTCCCTTTCTGTCTCGATATCTCCTTCGATAACTGCCATTTTGTAATCAGGTTTCAATCTCTCAGCTATTCTTTCTAAAAGAGATGTTTTTCCTGCCCCGGGCGAGCCCAGGATGTTGATGGTTAAAATTCCTTTTTTTCCGAGCTTTTCTCGAATTTCAGAAGCAATTTTTTTGTTAGATCCGAGAAGCTCTTCTAAGACGAGGACTTCTTTTTTCTTCATTTTTTCTTATGTACTCTTTTTTTGTTTCAAAATTGTGTGTTTATTTGACATTGCGCACCTAAAAGTAACAAAATGTTGTTGACGAGAATTATAGGGAATATATGATTAAAAATCAATTTTGGAATTTTTCGGCGGTGGTATCAGGAATATTGTATAAAATTACGAATCAGTGCATTCTCCTGTTTTTTATTGTTTTTTCTGTTGACAAGCAAAAATATATCAATTAAAATTTTCTGTAATTATATGCTAATCTTTAGTTCATCTATAATTACACTAATACCTATAATAATACTAAGACTTAAGCCATGCCATTATACAAAAAAGTAGAAAAAATAAGTTATCTTGCCCCTAATATTCGCTTCCATTCCAACAAATATCCTGGGGGATTCTCTACAAACTGAAAACAAAGGACTTTTTTTTATGACGCGGTGTAAGCATGATGAAAATTAAAAGCGACCCTGCTTTGTTGGCGGAGGTTCGGAAGTATGGCACATTGCCGCCAATTACAAAGGAGATCGATTATGCAGTCTGAATCCGTAATTGTTCCGGACAACGCCTGGCTTGCTGAGGTGAGAAACAGCAGTGGTGAAAACGCTTCACTCTGTTATCAGTGTAAAACATGTTCCAGCGGATGTCCCGCCGCTTTTGCTATGGATATCCTGCCGCACCAGATAATCCATATGATTCGAATGGGGCAAAAAGATGAAGTGTTAAAAAGCGCTTCTATCTGGGTATGCGTTTCTTGTGAAACATGCACCACCCGTTGTCCTAACGACATTGATATTGCCAAGATTATAGATACTATGAGAATTGCCTCGCTCAAATCTGGTTTGAAATTGGGAGATAAGCGGCCATCCGTTTTTAACAAGGCTGTTCTCTCATCTGTTAAGAGCACAGGAAGGCTGTATGAATTGGGGATGATTGGTGTATATACCCTAAAAAGTGGAGAGACTGTTTCAAATATAAAGAGTGGGGCTCTCCTGGAAGATGCAAAAGTGGGGTGGAAGCTGTTCAAGGAGGGAAAGCTCAAGATTTTCCCCAGGATGATCAAAGGAAGAAAAGAAATAAAAAGGCTTTTCAAAAAACTCAAAAGAGGAGAAGCGGGGTGAAAGTTTCGTATTATCCGGGATGTTCTCTGCATAGCACTGGGCTTGAGTATGATGAATCCACGCAGGAAGTCTGCCGGATACTGGACATTGAGCTAGACGAACTTTCTGATTGGAACTGCTGTGGTGCCGGTTCTGCACATTGTACCGATGAAGCTTTATCCATAGAACTCCCTGTCCGCAACCTTGTTAAGGCAGAGGAAGCCGGCTTGGATCTGGTGAT
>CAYTBG010000037.1:0-23656 GCA_964435925.1 uncultured Eubacteriales bacterium
GGAAGCTAGGCTATTTCCCATAACCTTCTCCAATCAAGGATTTGGAGATGCTTCCATGATCAAGGCCTTCCTTTTTTAGCGTTCTTCGCTATTTTTGTAAACAAAAAGGATTTTGATGCGTATTAGATATAGATGCATCCTTTTTGTCTTTTTTGACGTATTAATAAATGAACCTGATGGATAATAATATTTTCTTAATTAACGATCTTCCACAAGGAGCTATCATATGGGGATAAAGTCTGCCTTCATAATTATTTTATTATTACCGTTATTTTTATTAGCTCAGCTCCCCACTCCTCAAGCACAAAAGACCGTTCATGCTACCCGAGCCAACGGACCAATTAGTATTGATGGTGTTTTAGAGGAAACCGCCTGGCAGGAAGAAGGATACAGTAACTTTATCCAGTCTGATCCGACTGACGGCGCCCAGCCCACTGAAAAAACTAAGATCTGGGTAGCGTATGACGAAAAATCTCTTTATGTGGCTGCTCGCCTGTATGATTCGCATCCGGAATTGATCACAAGCCGCTTGGGACGCCGGGATGATTTTGTCGACTCTGACTGGTTTATATTTGCTGTAGATCCCTATTATGACCGGCGCTCCGGTTATCAGTTTGCTGTAAATCCTGCCGGCTCCATCGTTGATTGGACTCTTTACAATGATGAATGGAATGATACGACCTGGGATGGTATCTGGGAATGGAAAGCTCTGATCGATGAGAAAGGTTGGACTGTTGAAATCAAAATCCCCTATAATCAACTGCGTTTTTCGAAAAAAGATGAATATGTATGGGGAGTGAATTTCCGCAGAGTCATCAAGCGGAAAAACGAGAGAACCGGTTTTGTCTGGGTTCCCAAAGAAGACAGCGGTTATGTCTCCCGTTTTGCCAAACTTTTGGGAATCCAGGATATTCGTCCTGGCCGGCTCATGGAGTTCCTACCC
Source organism: uncultured Eubacteriales bacterium (assembly GCA_964435925.1). Taxonomy (GTDB): domain Bacteria; phylum Acidobacteriota; class Aminicenantia; order Aminicenantales; family Aminicenantaceae; genus SOIV01. The sequence goes on from CAYTBG010000037.1 coordinate 944, forward strand.
TACTCTATTGTCCAGGCTCAATACAGCCCTGAAGAATCAGGCAATCCTTTTGAGACAGGAAAAAAATATTTAGGAAATACAGGGTTCGACCTTAAGATCGGTTTGAAAAGCAATTTAACACTGGATACAACCGTTAATCCTGATTTCGGGCAGGTTGAGGTTGACCCGGCTGTGGTCAACCTGAGTGATTTTGAGTCATACTTTTCGGAGAAGAGACCGTTTTTTATCGAAGGCTCAACCATCTTCGATCAGTTTGGCCGAGGAGGAGCGACCAGCAATGCCAGTATAAGCTGGAGCTCGCCTTCTTTCTTCTACAGCCGCCGTATCGGCAGGGCTCCCCAGGGCGATGTCGAACAGGACGGCCATGTGAATTTCCCGGACAGGTCGACAATATTAGGAGCCTTTAAACTCACAGGTAAAGTGGGAAAAGGCTGGAACATAGGATTCATCAATGCCCTGACAGCAAGGGAATATGCAGAGATTGATTCTGGCGGGCAACGCTTTAAAGAAGAAGTGGAACCTTTTTCTTATTATGGAGTACTCAGGACTCTGAGAGAGTTTAATGAAGGGAAACAAGGGCTCGGCTTTATTGCCACATCTGTTGTTCGAGATTTAAGTAATCAAAACCTTGACGGTATTTTAAACAAAAATGCTTTCTCGCTAGCCGTTGATGGCTGGACTTTTCTTGATAAGAATAAAACCTGGGTTACTGGCGGCTGGTTTGGGGGTACACGAGTCGAAGGGAGCCAAGCGGCAATTCTGGAGTTACAGCAATCTTCTTTACATTATTACCAGCGTCCGGATGCTACCCATGTTGAGGTGAACGAAGAGGCGACCTCTCTCAGCGGCTGGGGTGGGCGATTCTATATAAACAAGCAAAAGGGCAATTTCCTTTTTAATGCGGCTTTTGGTGCATTGTCTCCAGGTTTTGACCCGAATGATGTCGGATTCCAACACGGAATGTCTGACAAAATCAATGCCCATCTGCTTACAGGCTACTATCAACCTCAGCCTGGTAAAGTCTTTAGAAATTGGCTAGTTTATGGTGGTCCTTTCCGAAACTATGACTTCGGTGGCAATAAAACCTGGGATGGATACTTGTTCCTTGTCGAGGGCCAATTCTTAAATTACTGGGGATTTAACACGATGCTTGCTTATAATCCCCAAACCATTAGTAACAATTTAACAAGAGGAGGGCCTCTAGCCCTCATCCCCTCCGGTTATCAGATTGACTTCGGCCTCAGTACCGACAGCCGGAAACCGATAGTAATTTCAGCATACCAAGGTTACTACTCAAGGCCCACTGATGGCTACAACTGGAGCGGCAGTATCTCTCTGCGCTGGAAGCCAAGGACCAACATCAGCTTCTCTTTTGGCCCGGAGTATTATGTTAAAAAATCGAGTATCCAATGGGTAGATAAAGTGGATGATCCGTTGATGACTGAAACATTTGGAACTCGGTACATATTTGGCGGCTATTTCCAGAGAATGCTCTCCAGTAATATCAGGTTGAACTGGACTTTCAATCCCAGGTTGAGCCTGCAGCTTTACCTCCAGCCTCTTCTGGCTGTAGGAGAGTATAACCAATTCAAAGAACTCGCCAGACCAAAAAAATATGAGTACAACCTCTTTGGCGAAGGCGGATCCACGATCTCTTATTCCGATTCCGCTGAAGAATATACAGTTGATCCTGATGGGCCTGGACCGGCTCCGGATTTTTCTTATGAGAATCCAGATTTTAACTTCAAATCCCTCCGAGGCACAATTGTTCTAAGGTGGGAGTATTTGCCTGGTTCTATACTCTATTTTGTCTGGACACAGAATCGAGCGGACGAGGCAAATCCCGGAAATTTCAATTTCAGTCGTGATATGGGGGACCTGTTTACAGCCCCAGGAGACAATATATTCTTAATAAAAATTTCCTTCCGCTGGAATATATAAATGGGGACAGGCCCCCTTTTCTGCTCCAATAATTCGGTAACACTTTTATAATGTCACTCAGACTGTGTCGCAATTAATTGCCAGATTTAAAATGGGAAACGAACAAAACATTCTACCTAAAAAAGAGTCTTTAATATGCTTGTTCACCTTAATTATAGCCTTAAATGGGAAATTTTTATCAAACTTTTTCATATTTTTAAATTGCGACACAGTCTGATTGCGAGGAGCGCAGCGACGCGGCAATCTCAACCTTTTTTTATGAGATTGCTTCGCCCCTGTGGGGCTCGCAATGACACTTTTATTCTTTTTCTATCTGCCTGCGATTTACATCAACTTAATAAAAAGTAGCCTGTCCCCTTTTTTATTTGCCTCCGATTTGTATTGACTTGATGCGGAATGTGGGGGCTGTGAAGCTCCGAGTTAGGTCAAGGTCATCTCCAACCATGTCGATATTCTTAAGCATTTCAAACGCGGATCCGGCTATGGTCAAACCTCTCACCGGAAAGGCTATCTTCCCGTTTTCTACCCAAAAACCAGAAGCTCCTCCGCTGAAATTTCCGCTGACCGGCGCTATGCCGTAACCGGTAACACCCTTAAGCAAAAGCCCCTTTTCTGTCCTCTTGATAATCTCCTCACGTGAATTCTTTCCCGCTTTCATGTAAAAATTATGAGCACTAATGCCCGGCAGACTTGTAAAACCGCGTCTTGAGGCATTTCCAGTGCTCTTCACACCTGCCCTTTTAGCAACGATGGTGTTATACATAAAACCCGTAAGGATGCCGTTATCAACAATTATCCTTTTTTGAGTCGGGACGCCTTCTCCATCAAAGGGCTTACTGCCTAATCCTTTTGGCCTCGTGCCATCATCGATTATCGTTATCAACTCTGAAGCAATCTTCTGGTTCAATTTTTTTGCCAGAAAACTTCTCCCTTGAAGAACACGTTCGCCGTTTATGGCTGCTAAGATGCCGCCTAAAATTGCCCTGGCCACATCAGGATCAAAAATAACCGCGGCTTTTTGCGTTTCGATCATTTGAGGATCGAGCATTTCATAAGCCTCTTTTGCTGCCTTTTCTGCGATTTCTTCGGGTGGCTTCAAATCAGCAAAAAACCGCCTCGAACAGTACTCCCCTCCTGAAGATCTCTGCTCTCCTTTCTCCGCCACAACATAAACGCCATAAGAACAATCCGAAATTTTTGAACTCTTACTTAATCCGTTCGAGTTAGCCAGGAAAATCTCTTCTTCTCCTTCTGAGTAGCTGGCACCGCTGCTCTTAGTAATCCGGCTATCTTTCATAGCTAGCTTCTCTACTTTCTTGGCCATCTCTATTTTCTTTTCCTTCGGGACCTGACTTATCTGGGGATCGTAGAGCTTTCCAACTTTTGTTATCCCTTTATCATCAGGAAGCACATTATTCTCATCAGGAGTCGTGTTCTTAGCAAACCTGACTGCACTTTCTATAGAATTCTCCAGGGCTTTATCTGAAAAATCATTGCAGCTTGAAAAAGCCATTCTTTTTTGAGCAAAGACTCTGAAACCGACACCGTGAGAACCTGCCTCCTGAACCGTTTCTACTTCCCCGTTGCGCACTCTGATGTTGAGGTTAAGTCCTGATTCTACATAAACCTCGGCTTCATCGGCGCCCAGCTTCAAACATTTCTTAACAAGTTGTTCTGATAATTCTTTATAGTCCATGATTATCTCCTTTCTCTCGATTCATTCATCTTCTTGCTCTGCTGCCACCCACGTTTATGCCACGAATCCTCACAGTGGGCTGTCCTGCCGATACCTCGGCTTCCTGTCCCTTGCCACAAATTCCTGGACCAAAAGCAAGATTATCCCCGACCGCATCTACGTTTACGATGACATCCTGGCAGCTTCCGATAAGAGTTGCTCCCTTGACAGGAGTCGTCTTCTTTCCGTCTTCAATCAAGTAAGCTTCGCGGCAGGTAAAATTGAACATCCCTGTTATGGGATTAACACTTCCTCCGCTAAGGCTCTGGACATACAAACCTTTCTTGGTGGAGGCGAGAATATTTTCAGGTTTATCCTTCCCTTTTTCGATGAAAGTATTGGTCATACGAGGAATCGGGATGTAACGGAAACTTTCGCGCCTTCCATTTCCGGTGCGCTCCATTTTCAACTGCTTTGCTGAAAGTATATCGGTCATGTATTTCACAAGAACTCCATCCTTTATTAAGACATTCCGCTTCATCTGGGTTCCTTCATCATCGAAATTTGTAGTTCCTCTGAAATTGGGCAAAGTTCCATCGTCCACCATGGTAAAAACGTCACTGGCCACTTTCTGTCCCATTTTGCCCGTAAATACTCCGGTCTTCCTGGCAATACCATCTCCTTCCAGAGGGTGCCCCACAGCCTCATGGACAAGAACACCGCCCCATCCGTTTTGCATGACAACATCCATTATTCCTGCCGGAGCATCTTTGGCCTCAAGCATGGCAATTGATTCTCGAGCACATGTTTGCGCTACCTCTTCAGGACTGACTTCATCAAACATTTCAAATCCAGAATGGCGGCTGAGCCTCTCTCGTCCCATATGGCGAGTATTTTTTCCAACACCCAGGGTCTGAACGATAAAGAACAGAAGCGGCAGCTCATCACTCACTAGGAGTCCTTCACTATTGGCAACGGTTCTCCCTCTGGTCTCATCATAATAGCTGATTGAAGCCATCTTAATTTTTGGGTCATAATCTAAAGCGGCCTGGTTAGCTCGCTTCATAATCTCGAGGCGCTTCTCATCTGCCACTCCTTCAAGAGGAAGCTTGACTGTAATAAAAGATTTTCTCTTGGCTTTCTTTAAATCCACAGGGCCTATTGCTTTAGTCTCTCTGGCAATAAAAGAGGCGTCCTCAGCAGCATTCATGAGTTTCTCTTCGGTGATATCGTCTGTGTATGCATATCCAGTCTTATCTCCAGATATGACTCTTACACCTGCGCCCTGACTTAAGGCGAATATTCCACTCTTGAATTTAGATTCCTCCATCAATATACTGCGAGAAATTCTATTTTCCACGTATACTTCTGCAAATTCACCCCCTTTTTCAAGGGCATGCTTTATGGTTTTTTTCAGGATTTGAGGATCGAGCACCAGCTTAGCTCCAGCTTTTCCTGAGCCCTTATAAGATAAAAGCTCTGTCATAAGAGCGGGCGTTGCTGCCAGCGCAATTCCTCCTTTAAGGCTCATCTGTAGAAATTTTCGACGAGGTATATCTTCGACAAAATAACTTCTAAACTTCATGCTTTACCTCCAAATGAATTTTTCTTAATTATATCGGACTTAAATCCTTATGGCAAAAAGAAAAAAGAAAACTTAAAATGGGGTACATAAAACCGGGATAGCCCCCTTCATTCAAAACCCCTTTTTAAAAGTATAAAAAAAGACCAGCCCCCTTTTTTGTGATAAATTCATATTGCTTATTTATTTATTCACTAACAACACAAGAGAAAAGTTGCTTCAAAATAAGACTGCTGTTAATATATAACCCTAATTCAGAAGGATTCTCTCAAAATCCAGGAGGTATAGATGGATGAAATGATTGCTATTTGCGGCATTACCTGTCATGAGTGTGGGGCATTTTTGGCAACAAAAACTAACGATGATGAGAAGCGAGCGGAAGTCGCTCAACTCTGGTCAAAAGAATTTAAGTCAGACATTAAGCCGGAAGATATTAATTGCGAAGGCTGCTTATCGGATAGCGGGAATCTTTTCAGTCACCCCAAGACTTGTGAAATACGAAAATGCGGCAGGGAACGAGGTGTTGTCAATTGTGCTCATTGTAGTGATTATGTCTGTGAAAAGCTCGAAAAATTCTTCGAGATGGTACCAGCTGCTAAGACACGATTGGATGAGATAAAAGCCAAACTTTAAGCTGTAAATCAGGTAATTGTCTCAGATTCCTTTAATTAGGGAAAGAGAGTGGCTTGAAAAAATGGTCTCACGCGAAAAAAAAGGTTTATGCTTTCTTTTTATTTTTACGGAGAGAAGAACTAAACTCTTATTTTGTAATTTTAATCGAACCGTTTGTTGTCCTGAGCGAGATCTCAGGTCCTCCTTGACCAATCTGACCTTCAAGACTGCGTCTTGATTTTTTCATACTTTTAAGAGTAACAGGTAAATCCAAGGATATACTTCCGTTTGTTGTTCTGGCACTAAAATCAGCATTAACCTTCTCTAAAGAACCAACCCTTAGAGTAATACTGCCATTCGTGGTTTTTGCTTTTATTGCGTCCTTAAAAGAAAGCATCTCCAGCACAATCGTCCCGTTTGTCGTATGTGCATCAAGTTCTCCTCTAATATTCACTGCTTCTATTCTTCCGTTGGTGGAGGAAAGGGATACAGTGCCTTTTGCCCCATCCAGCTCAATTCTTCCGTTGGTGGTAGAGGCGTTAGTATGTCCGACCGGCCCAGTTATGTAAACACTTCCGTTTGTTGACTTTACTTTACCGAGATTTACTCCCTGGGGAACTTTAACTTCATAATTTACGCTTACTCTAATATTTTTCCATTTGGGAAAGATTGTATTTACAGATACAGAATTTGCGGTTGCCTCTACTTCAATTTTTACTTCTTTCAGCTTATCAGGATCGCCCTTGGTAGTTTTTAGGGCTTTAATGTCTACCTTGTCTTCCTTCCAGGTTGTGATGGTGATAGAACCGTTTACGTTCTTGAGGCTAAAGGTGCCATCAGATCTTAGGGGCAATACCTTGGAGAATTCTTCACTTTCTTCCTGGCCGAAAAGTGCAGAAAGAAAGTCACCAGAACCAGAGGAAGCTTCAGCGGTAAGGGGAAGGGAAGAAAGGAACAATATCAAAAGAGCGAAAAAAGGAATGATTGTAAATAATTTCTTTGGATTCATAGACTCCTCCTAAAATATCATCTTAAGCATTAAAACACACCATTTAACCTTATAGACGCACCATAGTCCAAAAAGGTTCCTTTTGGGATGTAAAAAATTTGGAATAAATATTATCCTGAGCTTACTCTTTATGAAAATTTAAGAAATGATATTCTGTAGAATAGAACAATATTTTCGTCCACATTCTCGAGAGGACATACGTCTGCTGCCAGATAAAGCCCACAATCAGAAGAATCCCTATCTTTGGTAAAAGCTGGTATAAAGCAAGATAAATAACGCCAAAAACAACAGTAATCAATCCTACGAGAAGATAGAGAAACCAGGCCCTAAAAAACCGTTTTCCGATAAAAGTTGCATTGAGGAGCGTTGCTCTTATCGTCTTCTTGCTCTTCTCAACCACAAGTCTCACTCTGACATAATCAAAGAACATTCTTACAATCGAAAAAAGGAGAACCAGAATCAGAAACTCAAGAATGGATGAAAGAATAAGCGGCCATTCTGTTGAGGCACTTTTTTTCCAAAGGTTAAATAAAGCAGAAATAATACTGTGAATGCCTCCAAAAACCACTAAATAGGCTACGAGCGATATCAAGAAAACTCTTAAAAAAGTTAAGAAATACTTGCTGCAATCAGCCAGAAAACTTGTCATTTTCATTTTCTCATCCTGGGCAGCAATCCTGCCGATTATGCCTCCATACAGGAAAACATAGAGCAGCATGAAGAAAATTCCCGGGATAAGAAACCATCCCACCAGGGCTGGAAATACATCCTGATATTTATAGATGATATCACCCAGCCATAGTAAGCCCGTCCCTTTTATTATCTGATCAGCCATGAGCGAGCAGGATAAATCTTTTTTCATCAAAAAATAAACAGGAGTGACGATCAGCACTGAATATATAAAATTTATGAGCCACAGATAAACCACCATTTTTAATCTTGTATTGGTGGTTTGAAATCCTTTTTCGAATGTATTAAGAATTTTCATTTCCTTCTCCTTTCCTTTCAAATTAGGGACGCGGCGCATTGAAGGTAATTCTGTATTAAGAAGAGAAGTTCAGTGGCCACTTTAAAAATACCCTTTCGAGACGGCTTCCTCTTGAGACTATTATTGGTTAGGTTGGAATCAATAAGCCAGATATTGTCTGGATCTATCTGAGCATACTTGGCCTTTGCCGGCTTTTCAAAAGTGAACTTTTTCCATCTTTCTTGTCCTCTCCAGTTTATTACTTCTTCTGAGCCATCTTCAAATACGACTTTAAGTTTCATAACTGCATCGCCCCGCACCCGGGCTTCACCAAACCGCCTTACTTTTACCTCTGTGACGTAATACTTTTTATCGTCGGATTTTTTATCTTCTTTTTCCATTTTCTTTATTCTCTTTGAAATAATCTCTTCTTTTTTGCCATCGACATCAAAAACCCCACGGACGTACTTTTTTTTCTCCTTAGATGCGACTGAAGATATCCCATAATCAAAATTTAAAGTGCCAAAAAACAATTCTTCAAAAAACCAGCTCAGATCTTTTCCTGTTATTTCATTAACGACATCGATGAAATCCTGGGTCTGGGGATGTTTATAGCGGAAATGCATCTGAAATGTTCGCAGGATTCGGAGCATCATCTCTTCTCCAACCAATCCTTCAAGAGTGTATAAACAGGTTGAGGCGCGCATGTAGACGTTTAATCCATAACTCCCTCTGTCATAAAATTTCCAGGAAACAGTCGTAATCGGATCAAGCTCCACAACATGCAATGCTGCTGCCCTCTCTAATTCATAGTTGTAATATTCAGGAAGCTTACAAAACCAGGAGAGAGGAATCCTTTTGAACGACATTGACATGGCACCCGGTCCGTAAGCTATCGCTGTAACTTTTCCTTCAGAATAAGTGTTGATCCCTTCATCAAGCCATGCTTCCTCGAATTCATTATTCGCACATAACCCGTACCAGTATCCGTGTCCGAATTCATGGATAATGACTCCTTCAGGAGAAAGCACCTTTTTGCTTCTTAAGATACTGGTCCCTGCAGTGAATAAGGTCGGATATTCCATTCCTCCGCTGCGAGTCCTGAAAGGAGGGTCAACCATGGTCACGGTTTCATAAGGATAAGGACCATACCAGAGCCCGTAATACTTTATGGCCATCCTCAAGGCTTTAAAATGGCGGTCGATCTGTGATTTATGCTCGGGCTCTATAAGAAGAATCATCTTAACATCAGGAAGCTTAACCTCTTCCAGGGGAAGCTGGAGCATGTGGGCGACTTCCTCGTATTCTTCCAGGCTTACTTCTTCATCAGCGACAAAATCACGCTCGACTTTTATAAAATCGGGGTCTGCTGTCCAGGCAAAATCATGAATATTGTCCTGGTAAAAAGTATAGGTAACTGTTTTTTTCCCATCATCAGGAGTAGCTTTTATCTGCTTACCTGAGGCTCCCACGACAAAATCTTCAGGCACGGTAATATGGACTGTGAACTCGGCAAAATCTGCATAAAATTCAGAGTTTAGATGATACTCATGACAGTTCCAGCCTTTCGTTTCTTCGTAGACGCCGGGCTTCGGGAACCACTGGGCGATAAAATAAGAATTCTGGTAATAGCTTGAGCGATGAATAGACCTTGGAATTTTTGACTCAAATTCAAGTTGAAGATGAACCTCCTCGCCTGGCTTTACGGGCTCAGGAAAAAGCACTCGCATGACTGTCTGGTCGTCTGGATGAACGGGTTTGTCTTGGGTGATAAACTCCATGGTCGGTTTTAAATCTGGACCACTAGCCAGCTTAATACTGGTGACATCCACCCAACCCCATTTTCCTTTTTTTATTTTTATGCCAAACGCTCCAAACCATTCTTCTTTTGATTCCTGAATCGTGGTGCTTTTCTCGTTTTTAAAAGCATTATAGTAAAGATGAAACCACATATCCTGGACATCATCTCGAGTGTTATTGAGCCAGGTAATATTTTCTTTTCCGTGGAGCATTTTGTTTTGATCATCCAGCTCTATCCATATTTCATACCGGACGTTGCTTATCTTCTCCTCGGCTGGCAGCGCACCCGAGCCAATAAACGATAGAGTGAGTATGAAAAACAGGAATTTAAAGTATGATTTTTTCTTTTTCACTTCTTTCCTCCTTCTTTGTATTTATAATTAGCGTGTTCTCAGTTGAATCGTTTTTATTTTTTAATCTGAGGCTTTTCCTTCACCACGTTAGGAATCAATCTCTAAAATTAATACAAACGCAATTATTCCAGTGTCATCGCGAGGAGCGCAGAAGATTCCCTCTCTTGTCATTGCGAGCCCCTTGGGGGCGAAGCAATCCCTTACGAAAAGGTTGAGATTGCCGCGTCGCTACGCTCCTCGCAATGACATTGTAAAAATATATATTGAGTTTATATTAATTACGTAATAATTTTCAAAAAGTTCCCTGAAAATGATATCCCCATGAATATTCACTTGAAACCTGAAAAAAACAGCTGCGCCAAGAGGCCAGCAATCGGGGGAAAGAAAAAGGTGCAGACAAGGCGGGCAACTGTAAATTTCCACCCCAATATCCCGATTTCCATGGGCAAACGAGTAAGTGCCCATAATGACCAGGCCGTCACAAAAGCAACCATGGTTCCTACTCCGGCTCCAGCACGCAGAAATCCAGCGGCGACGGGTAAGCTTACATAAGGCCCTCCAGGAGTTATGCCTCCGGCAAGAGTGCCGATTAATATCCCCCGTATTCCAGACTCCTCCCCTATCCACTTGGATATGAGCTCACGGGGCAAAAGAGTCTGAATCATGCCGGCCATGATAAAGGCAAAAATCAATAAGGGAAGAATCTGAACTGTTATCTTGAGGGCGTATTTTAGGCCGATGATATGCTGACCCTGCCCTTTTGAGTATCCGATGTAAAGGAGAATAATGGAAAAAACAGCCATCACTATCGTTGGGATTAACATATTCGAAGTCCTCCTTTTTTTATCCATTTTCTTACCTTTATCTTTATCCATGTTAGATTGTATTAATCTGTTTTACTGATTGTTTCTTACGTTTTGTTCTTTAAATCTACTTTCTTTATGGTCTTTTTGCTGAGGAAGGCCTTTATTTTATCGATGAATTCTTGAGGCCAGCTTTTTAACATCCTGTTCAACATACTACTATTTACAGTTGATACATCAACATATTTATCACTCTTTATTAAAATATTTCGTAATCCCTCCCACTTCTCCGAATCTTCCTTTCGAGATGGCGCACCGAGTTCTTCTTTCACTGTCACGACCAGCTGCTTATCAGGCCCATCTATGACCCAGCTGTCTTCTCTCTCAGCAAATTCTACGGCAGCTTCTGCTATTTTTGCCTGTTCCTGCTCGATTTCTGCTATTTTCGCCCTTAATTGCTTTTTTTCCTCTTCTAACTTTGAGTAGCAGGTCACTAATTTCACTCCAGGATCTTTTCTGTATTTGTTCTCGTCCAGCTTTTCCATCTTCTTCGGATGCTTCCAGAGCGGGCAGATTTGCTGAAAATCACACCAATCACAGAGGACACTCTTCTGGGGAGGAAAATCCTCACAAGCTTCGATTGCCTTTATCTTATCTACAGCGATACTCTGTATTTCCATTAACTGTTTTTTTGTCCTCGAAGATTCGACCTGTTTATTAAAAAGAAGAAAATGCCAGATAAGTTTAGCCTTTTCAGCTTCCGGCCATCTGCTAAGCAGAGCAAGTTGATAAAGGGCTAGTTGAAAATCCTGGCCCGCCTCCTCTTGAGTCATTAGTGTCGCCGAAGTCTTGTAATCATGGATTTCGAATATTTTTTCTGTATCGTTCCAGTCAAGGCGGTCAATTATTCCAGTAAATCTATATTCCTGGGAATCTTGTTTTAGCTTGCAAAAAACAGACTCTTCTGTCTTTACAATTTTTGTCTGGTTGAAAGGCTTATATTCTTCATAATAATCAATCAAGCATCTTTTCCCTTTTCTATAATAGTCTTCTGCAGAAAATTCCTTTTTTACAATCTTGATCGAGTCTTTATAGTTTTTTTTCCATAATTTATCATATTTAGAAAGGAGCCATTTTTTTGGCTTGATTATTTTATTTTTCACAAGATCATAAAACTCTTGCAAAGTCTCATGGACAATTATGCCCATGAATGCCTCTATGGTCTCAACTCTAAGACGCAATCTATCAATGTATCTATATTTATACTGTAATTTGCATTTTTCAAAGCTTCCTATTTTGCTGAACGAATAGGAACTGCTCATCTTAGTTTCCTCCTCCTCTTTTCTGACTTAGGCTCCTAATTTGAGAGCTCTTAATGTTTTCTAAATATATTCCATACTAACTAAAACATATTAAATATAACTCAGAGTTATAATTTTTTGTATTTATCCTCCAGATCAATTACTTTCATTTTTCATCCTTCAATTATATATTAGAGACGATCATTTTCTTAAATGACTATCAAGTTGATAACATTCTATTTTAAGAGCACTAATAATTTCAAGAACTTCCCCCAATGCCTAATTATTATTTTGCTGCTGTATTCGATTCTTTTCTAATTTTTATTCAAATTAACGCAATTTCTCCAAATCTATAACCCCAGAGCTGCAAACTAAAAATATAGCCCGTATAAGACTGCTAAACTTATATTGCGATATTTATAATCTCCCGCTATTGAAAATACTGGAGTGATTCCTCTGCTAAGCCTCACCTCAATAAAATGTTTTTTATTATGTAATTTGAAATTTAATCCTGCCTCCAGAATATATCCAACTTCTTCAGGCTTAATTAGATTACTTTCATGTCCATCAAGTTTGAGTTTTCCGGCGATTTTTCTCGAATAGTATGAACCTATGCCAAGGTATATACTTTGAAAAAAGCTATACTTCAAGACAATTGGTAGCTCCAAATAATCTGTTCTCAAATGTATCGGGGTTATGACTTGGAACGGACCATAACTACTAAGAGAGCCGTCAATACCTTTTCTAGAATATAGAATCCCTGAATGAACTGCCAGCGTTTTACTCAAAGAATATTCGATTAGAATGCCGCCGCAGAGACTACTATATTCTTCTTCCCTATGAATCGTGCCAATACTTTCTTTTAAATTTGCGCGGCTAAGTCCTATACTTAATCCATATTGCAGTTTTTGTGCATCTAAAGAATTAACAAGTAATCCCATTAAAACTAAAATTAAAGAAGTGTTTCTTATCATTTTTAATTCCTTGCCTATATAATTACCTTAATTCATCAAGCTATCTTTATCAGTATCGATAATCCAGGATCTAAGGGATTTGGCTTGTGCTTGGCTAGATTCATGTTATTGGACGCAAATTTCATTCCCACTTCACTTTATAGATAATTATTTGCCTGTAGCCACTCTCTTTCTCCTGAACTACCACTATCTTTTTTCGCTGACATCTTTAAATAAACTTACCATGCTCAAACGGTGACGTCAATGAACTTCCCTAACAATTTAAGTTGTTCGTTCTCGGTGATGAGGAAAGCATCTCTATATGCATTAAAACTCATTGCTAAAGCATAGGTTTTGGGAAATAGCCGCGGCGACCATTGAAGATTTAGCCTTCGAAATTCGCTCTTCGAGGGAATCCGACAGAGTCGGGCGGCGAGTATGTTTGAGCGAAGCGAGTTACGCAGCCGCCGAAAAGAGCGAATGGAGAATGGCGTTAAAAATATGAAGGGAGCCAGGCTATTTCCTAAAGCCTTTTCTAATAACAGAAATTGAGATGCTTACGGTGATAATGAAGCATGCATGAATATTGGATAGAAAAGTGATGGTCGATAAAACTGAGAAGGGATTATTTCAAGGCAGAGCTTAGAATGCGTCGGGACCACTGGCGCAAATCATCCAATAGAAGATAAATCTCTGGCAGTATGATCAGCGTGACCATGGTTGAGAAAGCCAGGCCGCCGACTATGGCTCTGGCCATCGGAAAATACGGTGGGCCGTTTCCTCCTATGGCGACGGTTGTGAAACAGAGAGGAACCAGACTGAGTATTGTTGTTCCGGCAGTCATCAAAATCGGGCGAATTCGGTTAGCACCGGCCTGGACGATTGCTTCATACCGGCTTAATCCTTGGGCACGGAGTTGGTTAATATGATCAATCAACACGATGCCGTTGTTGACCACAACACCGATTAATATCAGAATTCCGATCCAAGCCATAATAGAGAAGGTAGTGCCGGTAATCAGGAAAAACCACCAAACCCCGACAATAGCAAAGATGATGGATGACCAGATGGCACCAGGAAATACCAGGGATTCAAAAAGAGAGGCCATCACAAAATAGATCAAAGCCAGAGCCAGAAGGGTGTTGATCAGCATAGTTTTGACCGCTTCTCCTTCAAAATCAAAGCTTCGCCCATAGTTCCAGCTAACACCAGGAGGAAAATCATACTGCCCTAAGACCTTGCTGATTTTCCCCTTGGCTTCATTTACCGTTAGATCCTTTAAATTGATCGCAATTCCCAGCGAGGTTATGCGGTTTTCCCGGTGTATGTTGGGGGGTCCCTGTCTGACTGTAAAATCAGCCAGAGTCGAAAGCTTGACGGCATTGTTGTTTTCTCCAAAAAGGCTAATATTCCGGAGCTGTTCCAGGTTTCTCTTATCCTCCTTCTGGAATTCTACCTTCACCTCAATTTCACCTTCTTCATCATGCATGCGTCGGAGATTAGCTCCCCGCATGGCAACAGCAATATTACTGGCCACCTCCTGAGGCGTAAAACCATATTTTTTGGCCCGTTCCCGGTTAACTACAACAAGGACCTCCTTATTACCCACCGAAGCTCTAGACCGGACATCTTTAAATCCCGGAATTTGCCCCAATGTCCAGGCCACTTCATGAGAAAGATTTATCAGCTGTTCGGTTGAACTGCCGACCAGGTAGATGTTCAGATCGTCTGTGCTTCCTCCTGATCTCGATCTTTCAAACGAGGGCTTACCCACAGTAAGTTCTGGCAGACCACTTTTTATTTCTTCGCTGATCTTTTCCTGGGATTTTTTGGCTTCCCTACCTTTCTTGAGGTTAATCGTAGATAAACCATAATTGTTCTGATAAAAACTGTAAACAGATTCGATTTCGAACTTGTCCTTGTTTACAAAAAGATAATCTTCGACTTTATCCACAGCTTCTTCAACTCTTTCAAGGGTATAGCTATCGTTTATGTAATAATAAAGATAAAGCCTTCTATCTTCCTGCGGAGGGAACATATCACTTTTTACGAACTTTACCGGAATAGCAATGCTAAAAAGAGTTAAAAGAAGAATGCCCGCCGAAGTTTTTCTGTGCTTAAGCAGCCAGCTAAGAATTCTTTCATACCGGGGAATCAACCTATCGATCCAGCGTTTCTTATTGTTCAAAGGAGAAGATTTAATCCGTGAGGCCAGAAGGGGCACAACGGTCTGCGCCAGTATCAGGGAAGCACCAAGGGCAACACAGAAGGATAATGCTACATGCTTTAAATAGATGGCGATCTCATTATTGCTACTGATGATATTGGGCAGAAAAACAATAGCTGTTGTCGAAGTTCCGGCAGTAATTGCCAGGGCAACTTCCTTCACAGCAGAGATAGTAGTATTTTTTTTGCCGGGATTTAGCTTTTGATAACGGTAGATATTCTCCGTAACCACGACCGCGTTATCTACCAGCATCCCCACAGCCAGGAGAAGCCCCAGCATGGATAGGATGTTGAGTGAGAGGTTCATAAAATACATAAAGGCAAGCGTGACAAGCAGAGAGAAGGGAACCGCAAGAACAACGATGAAAGTAGTAGACCATTGGCGAAGAAACAGAAAGAGGACTATTAGGGCCAAGGCTGCTCCCAATAAACCGGCTTTGAGGAGCTCATTGAGGGAGCTTACGATTCCGTCAGATAAATCATCCATCAGGTAGAGACTGATTCCTTCCATCCTCGGGTCTTTACTGATTTCAGCTATCGTGCCTTTAACATGCCTTCCGACTTCGACTATATTTGCACCACTTTCCTTAAAAACATCCAGACCGATTGCATAGGTTTGGTTGAGATGTCTTCCATATTCCAGCTCTGGCATCTCATGACTGACATAAGCGATATCACGAAGTTTAAGACCATTATCTCCAACGATCAGGTTGTTGATCTCATCGACAGTGCTGATTTCCCCCATGGGCCTGACCGTAAAGCGTCGGTTAGCATCAGTGATGCGACCGGCTGTTACCATGAAATTGCTGTTTCCAAGGACTTGAGATAAATGATTGAGGTCAATCTTGTGGGCTATTATACGGTCAGCTAAAAGTTGAATAAGTATTTGTTTTTTTTCTACTCCATACATCTCTACCTTAGAGACGCCTCTAATTCGTTCAATCCTGCGCTTCAGGAGGCGGTTGAGCATGTCATATGAGTTGGAAAGATCGCGCTTGCTTGATATTCTCATTATTAAAACCGGCATATCAGAAGTGTTGAACTTCTGTATTGAAATTCTTTCTACATCCAGAGGGAGCTCGTTACGGATGCTTTCTATCCTTTCCTTGGTTTCTATGGTTTTAACGTCTGTGTCAATTCCCCAATCGAATTCAAGGAAAATGTTGACTGAATTTTCTGAAGAATCGGAGACCATGCGTTTAACATCACTTATAGTGGCCAGAATCTCCTCTACAGGTCGGGTGATCTCACGCTCGATCTCTTCAGGCGTTGAATTGGGATATGGAATGTTGATGGAGACAAAAGGAGCATCCAGTTCAGGAAAAAATTCAAGGGGCAGCAGTCTGGAAGAGATCAAACCGATAACAACAAAAGACAAAAATATCATAAGGGTCATCACAGGGCGACGGAGTGAAAAATCGGTTATATTCATGGTTTTCTATCTATTAGACTGTAGACAACAGGAATCACGATTAAGGTCAGGAGAGTTGAAACCGTAAGCCCGCCGATAACAGTTATGGCCATCGGTGCTCTGAGTTCAGCACCTTCTCCGAGACCGATGGCAAGAGGTAAAAGGGCCAATGTCGTTGTTAACATGGTCATCATAATAGGACGGAGACGAGAACTGCTGCCTTCGACAATGGCTTTCATCTTTTCCATTCCTTTTGACCTGAGTTGATTGACAAAGTCAATCAGAACGATGGCATTGTTGACCACAATACCTGCAAGAAGAATCGACCCGATGAAAACCACAACATTTATTTTTGAACCTGTAATCCACAGGGCAAAAACAGCCCCGATGAAGGCTAGAGGTATTGTAAATATGATAACAAAGGGATGAAGAAAGGACTCAAACTGTGATGCCATAACCAGATAGACGAGGAAAACTGCCAAAAGCAGAGCAAACTGTAATGAGCGGAAAGAGACCTCCATTTCTTCATTCTGTCCTGAGACACTGGCGGCAATGTCACCGGGAATATCCATATTATTAATTATCCCTGTTAGCTCCCTTGCAGCTGTACCAAGGTCTCCGTAGGTCAAATTTGCTGAAATAAGGGCAACCCTTTCTTGATCTACGCGGCGAATCTCGTCCGGACCTGTTCCAACAAGAATATTTGCGACTGCGTCCAGAGGAACAGGCCGATCGCTTTCTGGATTGATGATTAAATCATGTATGTCCTTTATTGATGCTCTGTCTTCCTCACGCACGCGAACCAAGACATCAATCTTCCGGTCATGCCAGGCATACCGGGTTGCCACCTCTCCTCGTACCTTCTTAACAACTCGATCTGCAATCTCATAGACGTTCAGGCCAAGAGCAGAAGCTCTCTCACGATCAAAATGTATCTGGATCTCTGGATGTCCTTTTTCTACCGATGATTTCACATCAGCAAAACGTTCGATGGATCTCATCTGCTGGACTATCTCATCACTAATCCCCTTAAGTTTTTTAAGATCATATCCCGCTATCTCAATCTCGATCGGTGTTTTAAACGTAAATAAAGTAGGACGATAAAACTTATACTGGAGGCCTGGCAAAGTTTCTAAATTCCCCCGAATCTCTGTCATGGCCTGTTCTTCATTCATCCGAGAAGAGCCTGGAACCATTGCTACATTCAGCTCCCCCCAATTTTCGCCACCGTGTTCAGGATTTGTATCGAAACGGTTTCCACTTCCAGTAACCAAAAAAGTCATTTTAACGTTGTCAATCTCATTGACTGATCTTTGAATGGCAGCAATGGTTTGATCGGTTTTTTCCAGAGGAGTTCCGGGTGGCAGCCGAAACTCTATACTGAATTCTCCCTGGGAAAGCTGGGGGATTAATTCTATGCCCAGCTTGGGAATCAAGAGCAATGTGACCAGGAAAAAGCCTGCTGCAACGACGAGGACAATTCCTCTGTGTCCCAATGCCCATCTTAGAAATGGAAGATAGCGCTTCTCGACCACTGCGTAGCCTTTGGAAAAAGTGTTCAAAAACGGTTTCAAAAGGAAAAGAAAAATTCGTGAGATGATGCGGGATAATCCAAAAACGAACTTAAAAACGTAAACAGGAATAGTGGTGAAAATAAACATTCGGATGTTTATTAATAATTTCCTGATGCCTTTGCGAGGTTTTTTTATCTCCAGGGGTTTTACAATTTCTCTTTTTCTGCTCTCAAGAGAAGCCATCATCGGAATTAAGGTAAGGGCCACCAAAAGGGAAACCATCAGGGCAAATGTTATGGTTAACGCCTGATCGCGAAAAAGCTGCCCAGCAATTCCTTGGACAAAAACCAGGGGAAAAAACACAGCTATGGTGGTCAGGGTGGAAGCAGTTACCGCGGTTCCCACCTCACCAGCACCATCGCTGACAGCGGAGAGAACTTTTTTTCCTTGATCTCTGTGACGGGAGATATTCTCCAAGACCACGATTGAATTATCAAGAAGCATACCGATGCCCAGAGCTATTCCCCCTAAAGACATAATATTTAGAGAGAGGTCAGCACCGTACATCAGGTTAAACGTGGCGATGACCGAGACCGGAATGGAGAGTGATATGATAAGTGTTGCCCCGAATTTGCGAAGGAAAAAATAAAGAATAAACACGGCAAGAAGACCCCCAATAATAGCTGCATTAATAACCTCATTGACAGCCTGCTGGATGAAGGTTGACTGGTCATAGACTTTCACCATTTTTAGACCTGATGGCAGTATTTCTTTAACCCGGTTAAGTCTTCTATCAACTTCACGAGCCACAGAAACCGTGTTTGCGTCACCTTCCTTGTAAATTGCTATTTCCACCGCTTCAGTGCCCGCCATGCGTGTAACAGCCTGACGTTCTTTGAATCCGTGACGAACAGCGGCAATGTCCCGTAAATAGAGGGGCGCACCATTTTTTTGGGCCACTATTACACCACCTATTTCTTCGATGGATTTAAACTGGTTCAGGGTGCGGACCAAAAATTGGTGGGTACCTTCTTCCAAGCGACCCCCGGAGAGATTCACATTTTCAGCACGAAGGATACTGGATATTGTACTTATCGAAAGCTTAAGCTGCGCCACCTTCATCTGATCGATAAAGATCTGTATCTCATCTTCCAGCCCTCCGCTAATTCTAACAGCAGCCACACCCAGTGCTGCTTCCAGCTCTTTTTTTATCTGTTCGTCGGCATAGCGCCTCAGATATTTGAGTTCTTCTTCATTAAAAGTCTCTGAAGAGACAGCGTTTCCCGTATTCGATTCGGTTTTATGAGTTTCAGCAGTGACCTGTTTTTTGCTCTCCTGTGGTTTTTCGCGGAACAGACCAAAGCGCAGGATTGGGTCGAGAGAAGGATCGAACCGCAGAATTGAGGGGCGGCGAACGCCCAAGGGAAGTTCCAATGAATCCATCTTTTCTCTAACTTCCAGAATTGCATAATCCATATCAGTACCCCACGCAAACTCGAGGATGACATCTGACTGGCCGGACCGGGAGATAGAGCTAATTTCCTGAACATTTTTAATCACCCCGATCACTTCTTCCACGGGTTTGGTGATTAAATTTTCTATCTCTGCTGGTGCTGCTCCAGGATATTCGGTCCTGATTGTCAAGGTAGGAAAGGTTAGTTCGGGAAGCAAGTTTATTTTCAAGCGCGAAAAAGAAACAAGACCAAAAAGGAGAATGGCTATCGTAAACATAGATACTGTAACTCGACGCCGGATAGAAGCATTGATTAAATTTTTCATTTCTCGACGACCTTAACTTTCGCCCCATCTTTTAAGCTGCTTAAGCCGGTCGTGACTACTACATCGCCGAGCTTAACACCTGAAAGAATTTCAACATGGGTGGAATTGATATACCCGATTTTTATCTTCTGCTTGGTTGCAACCAAAGACTTGACAGGTTTTTTCGCTTCAGAATCAGTTTCTGAGTTTGATTCAGCCTCTGGCTTCTCTTTCTCCTCTGCTTTCTCTATCTTCTCTGTCTTTGCTGTCTCCTCTGTTTTCTCGCCTTTCTCTTCGTTTTCTTCTTTGTCTTCGACCTTCTCTGTTACTATAAAGACAGTTGATTCTGAGTCTTCAGTGAGGATAGCATCTTTGGGAAGGAGTAATGTGTTTTCATGCATGTCATGGACAATATTAACCCGGGTGAACATGCCAGGTTTCAGCTTCCGGGTTTTATCCGTGACTCCAACAGTAACCTTGAATGTGCCTGTCTCTGCTGACACTACCGGGCTAATACGCAGTATTCCTGCAGAAAATATTTCCCCGGGGACAGCATCAGCCATTAGTTCTGCGGGAAATCCTGCCTGAAGTTTACTCAATTCCTTTTCTGGCACATGAAGCACTGCCAGCAAAGGATCAAAATCTGTAACACGAAAGGTCTCTTGATTAACGGTTATCATATTCCCCACCTTGATAAAACGCTCCGATACAATACCGCTGATGGGTGCTTTTATTTCAGTGTAGTTGAGACTGAGGTTTGTCAAATCATAGGTGGATTTTTGCGTCTGGTATTCATATTTTGTGCGATCATAGGCTTCGGCACTGATGAGTTTGTTCTCAAATAATTCTTTGTTACGCTGGAACTCGTTGTCTAATTCTTTTAATTTTGATTCCACCTGAGCAAGTCTATGGATAAATTCCTCATCTTCTAATTTAGCAAGAACTTGTCCAGTCTTAACACTATCCCCTTCTTCCACAAAAATCTTCTCAACAACTCCACTTACTTTGGCTACTACTAATGTTTCACCTTCAGCCTCCAAGGTGGCTGTGCCCGAATAATTGGCTGAAACCGAACCTTTAATAACTTCTGAAACTTCAACCGGGATAGGTGGATCTTCCTCTTTTTCACTTTTGTTGTTAGCAGGCGTTTGGCCCCTGCAGCCATAAATAATTAAAAAAGCTAGAATGATTAGGACAATAAACCCAGTTTTATTAGTTTTTTTTGCCATCTTTATCCTCCCGGGAGTTTGGTGATTTCATGTTTTATTATTTAGAATTCTCTCTGTTATACTACTATCGTAGGTATATACGTAATCTTAGGAATGAAAGTTTCAGGAATAGAACTTTTTTGAAGAGATCAATACGAGAAGGCCTCGTAAAAGATATGACGAATTACTGCATCGCTAAAGCGAGCGTTTTGAAAATTAGAATTTTCTTTTATGCGCCCCCTTTTTGCTCCTTTTCAGAGCCGCGTGTGCAGAAAAATGTTTTTGTTAGCGACTGTTGGGCAAAAACAGGACATGAAAGGCAAATACACTGATCTTCTTCAGTAATCCTTACATTCTTGCCGATTGTCGGAAAACAATATCCTATAGGATCAGCTCCTTGAACATAGGTCGGGCAGCTTCGGCAGATGCACATTCCAATGACTTTCTGCTCCATCTCTTTCATTTTTTCCGGATTCATCTCCTCGACCATGATCCCTCCTTTTAAGATTCAGTTAGAAGCTCTCATTGCAAGAGACTTCTCAGTTATGAAATTGTTATCTTTATTATCCGCTTATTAAGAATTGTGTTCAAGGGACAATACAGCCAAGCAGTCTATTTATTCTTTTTTCTTTTTACTCTCCTTATCTTTTTTCCAATAATCCATACATTCAACGCTGCAAAAATGGAGGACATATTCCTGACCTTCTGAGTGGAGGGCAGCTGCTTTTGGGATTATTTTTTTACAAACATGACATGGTATTTTCTCAGTGTCTTCCTTCATTTTTCATCCTTTCGAATAAAATTAAAATAAATTAAAAAGAGACATGCTACTTTTTCTGTCTCTTATTTCGTGTGTAAATACGGATATATTTCTTTTTCTGTATCTTTTTGCATAAAAAGCAAGAAAGTTGCCTTTTTTCATCCATATTTACTTTTATATCAAAAAACAGCCCGCTCCCTATTTACTTTTGAGTCTAAAAAAAAGCCAATTTTTATCTTTTGAATCTTTAGGCTTTAGTTTTATTAAACAATATCTTCCGCGCATTTTTTTGCCGTTTATATCCATAATTCTCTTTGATACGGTCGCCTCAAGAGGAAAATAATCGCCCCTGTCCCAAACCTTGACTTTTCCTGCTCCATACTCACCTTTGGGAATTATGCCTTCAAAATTCTCATAGCCTAAAGGATGGTCTTCTGTCTCAACAGCCAGCCTTCTTATTCCTTCTTCCTGAGGAGGCGATTTGGGAATTGCCCAGCTCTTAAGCACGCCATCTTCCTCTAAGCGTAAATCAAAATGGAGATGAGAGGCATCGTGCTCCTGGATAACATAAATTAGCCCTTCTGACGTCTTTTTTGTTTTTGTTTCTCCAGGTTCTTGAGTTTTTTTAAAATCTCTTTTCTTCTTGTATTCTTTTAGACTCATTTCTTTCTTTTAATAATTATCAGTTCTCCGATATCAATTGTCAATTACTGGGGGACGTTCCTCTAAGTACCACCCTTATATCTATATTAAAATTAGAATTCTTAAATAGCAATTTTTTAATTCCCATCTTTGACAGTTGAGATCAAATTATGCTCGTAACTAGCTTTAAAATCAACA
>CAYTBG010000038.1:0-22983 GCA_964435925.1 uncultured Eubacteriales bacterium
AATGCATTAAAACTCTTGCTGAAAATAAAATCTTTGTCGGCGCTCGAGGAGAAGGTATCAGAGTATCTGTAAATATTTTCAATAACTTCGAAGATATTGATTGCCTGTTAAAAGTTTTAAAAAGTTTATGATTCCACAGAATGTAACCAAGGCTGGAGCCACAGAGATTCTTGTGCGGGATTCTCATGGAAGCGCGCGCAATATTCTTCCTGAGCAACTCCATCCTGAGGCTATACTTCTCAGGGATTGGTCGGGTGGCCTCCTGAGCATGATGGAGGGGATTGATGAGACCTATGATGCTGTGATCCTTGTTGACCACCACGCCAGGGATGGGACAAATGATTTATACACATGTCTTGAATCGAGGAGTTCGTCGAGTATTGAGTCCTGCAGACAGATTGAAATAACTCTACTTCTTAGAATCGCATAAAGCAATATTGATTTTAACCGGTAATATTGGTAACATCCGATTAGACAGTGAACAGTTCGGCGTAAGTCATTTTCAAGCAAGGAGAAATAGATATGGGTGATAAGGGAAAAAAAGATAAAGGCAAAAGGGAACATCAGAAAAAGGCCAAGCTTAATCCAAAGGAAAAACGAAAATTGAAAAGAGAAAAGAAGGAATAAATGCCCAGCAAAATAAAGTTAACACCAGATTAAAAACGGAAAAGCCAAGTGAATAGGATGTGTCGTTTGGCTGCGGGACGGAAAAAGCTGGCATTCGAGAATTCAACGTAGAGAGTGTTTGTTAAGTTATTTATGATAATTCCAAGCTGCTGCGGGAAAGCACTGTTCTTGAAAAGTGTAATCCCTGTTCGCAGTGAATGAACGGTAAATCTTGGTAAAAACAGACCGATCGGATTTGTTCCCAGGTCAACATCTTTTCTTCTTCCGTTGTGGCGGACATGATATTCCACATAAAACAGATCATTGGGAAATGTGTAACGGATATTCAGGTTCAATCTTGACCCGTATGTATCCGCATACCTTAATTCCGGGTTGGTTAGATTCTTAGATTTCATATAAGAGTAGCTGGCAGTCGCGGAAAGACCAAAATCCAGGTTAAACTGACTAATCATCTCAACTCCCTGTAGTAGTATTTTATCGACATTGACATTCTTGTACTCTTCAAGTCTTCCTAACCACTCTCCCGTGGAGATGATCTGGATCCCGTCATAGATCATATTCCTGAAATAAAAGGCTTATACATAAAAGTTTCTCAGCCTATAGCGTGATCCAAAATCGATATTAAAATTAGTCTCCGGCTTCAAGTCAGGATTCCTAATCTGAAAACCGGTGCCGATCCTTCCCACTCTCTGATTATTAACAAATAGAGGAAGGAGAAGAAAGTTCAGGGATTCAAAAAATTGGATTAAATTCAAAATAATGAATAATATAAGCTTTTAAGATGTTAATTTTAATCCTTAACATATTAATTCTAAATAGGATATAAATAAGAAGATATTGGCACGATTTTTGCATCATTTTAAATTCCATCTATATAATGCAAGAAACTAAATATTGCATATGGTAACAACTTTACAAGAAAAGGGGGTGATTATTAAAAGATAAATAATTATGAAGGGTATTTGGGATGTCCTGATAAGTCAGGACATGGTTTTTAGGAAAATCAGTAAAAAGGAGGAAATTAAGTGAATTTAAAGAAAAATTTGATGGTAGTTTTTGCTGTTTTGCTTTGTTTTTCAATAAGTTCAGCTATTGATAAATACGGTAAACTGGAAGGAATTATTTCAGATGAAGAGGGACTGCCCATTCCTGGTGTTAGTGTTTCTCTTATAGGAGAAGCTCTGCAGGGAGCAAAAACCGCTGTAACTAACGAGAGAGGGAATTTTAGAATTCCACTACTTCCTGTGAGCAGGAATTATGAAGCCACTTTTACCATGCCCGGCTTTAAAAAAGTCATAAACCACCATATTGCAGTTGAGCTTGGAAAAACGACTCGTATTATAGTCATCATGGAAATAACCACCATAGAAGAAGAAATTACTGTTACAGCAATCTCCCCGGTCGTTGATACCAAATCAAGTACAAGTCAGATAAATATTTCCAAAGGTGTCATTGAAACCTTGGCCAACGACCGCCAGTATCAGATGATCATGGGCATCATGCCTGGAGCCATTGACGCCAACAATCCCTTTATGTTTGGTGCTTCTGGTAGTGATAATATTTACTTGTTCGACGGCATGGATTCCACTGATCCTATGACCAAGACCTGGTCAACAGCTATGAATTTCGATAATTTCGAGGAAATGCAGGTGGTTATTTCAGGTGCACCGGCAGAGTACGGTCGAGGAACAGGAGCTGTTATCAATATCGTTACAAAATCAGGGAGCAATTCTTTTCATGGTATGGGCAGAGTTCATATTACCAAAGTGGACTGGAATGCAGAATCCATAGGAAACAGATATTACTTTTCAGATGCCACCCATTATCTTACCGAGACAAGACCAGGTTTTAACATTGGTGGACCGGTTCTCAAAGACAGGTTATGGTTCTTTGTTTCCTGGGAAAGAAGAAACAAATGGAAACCCTCGGCTGTGTATAATGATTTCACTGACTACATTACTGATCTCACGCCTACTGCAGGAAAGGCATACTATCAGGGCCACTATGCTTCAGCAAAGCTTACCTTCAAGCTGCATGCCAACCATACAGTCATGGCCCAGTGGATGGAAGACCCCATAAGAATCCCAGATCTCCGCGGCTATCTTGGCTACAGTAATTTTCCTGCTGAATTTGATGCAAACAGATTCCAGGGCGGCTGGAATTTAAACTCTGAATGGACATCCATTTTCGGGGCTAATACTTACGTGACCATCCGCTACAGTTTAAAGAGAAACGAGCTCAACAATGAACCTAAAGTCATTGATACAGTTTACTACAGGGGAGGAGTTTATTACGGCGGTTCTTACGATAATTATTATACAGAACGCTTTAACGACCAAGTCCAGGTAAACCTGAGCCATTTTGCTGAAACCGGTTTTGGCCTTCATGACCTCAAAATTGGAGTAGAAATGCTCGATATCAGGCTGAGTAGATATTCCGAGAGCTATCCTGGAAATGAATATATAAGACTCGACCAAGATGATGCAGCCACACCTATGTACAGATATGTTTATCCTGAAAGACCTCAAGCTGATTATTCGAAAAAAAATTATAACAGAGTATGGACTTTCTTTATCCAGGATAAATGGGAAGTTATACCTGACCTGACCTTAAACCTTGGTTTGCGAGCTGAGATGGGAAAGTGGAAAAATCATGCCAAAGAAGATATCATCGACTGGGGACTTGGCGACATGCTGGCGCCCCGTATCGGTATTGCCTACAATCTTAAAGGTAACAAAATACACGCCAACTGGGGAAGATATTATGACATTTATGGAGATTGGTTAGTTCAACAAAATCAACCTGATGAATTCAGCTATTCCTATGATTTTTATTATGGAGCAGCTTACGGATTCCCCACCTGGACTCATTGGGCAACCTACAGCAGAGGCAGTGCTTCAACCAGCACCTCTAATCCTGACATCAAGCCTTCACACATGGATGAATTTGGAGTTGGATATGAGCACATGCTCACAAATACTATTGCCGTAGGCGTTGATTACATGCACCGTTCCTGGAGAAACAGGATTGATGACTTTGACTATGGTTATGACGTTGCTCCATACTTAAACGCTGACTTGGACGGCGTCTGGCATTTTGATAACGCTGAATTCCCTGATTGGGGTACTACCTACAAAAAGTATGATGCTTTTATCATGAGCTTCAAAAAGAACCTCGGTGATGACAAATTCCAGTTCCTTGCCTCTTACACTTGGTCCAAGTTAAAAGGATCTGAAGACACTGATGCTGATGGAACCTGGGGCGACAGTGAAATGCAGGATTACAACGCATTTGGATATTTAGACAATGACATCAGACACATGGTCAAATTCAACGGCAATTACTTCCTGCCTTTGGGATTCAACGTTGGACTGAGCTTATTCTGGTTCAGTGGACAGCCTTATACAGAAGAAGCAACCGCTTATGATTGGCACGATGGCCTCTATCGCACCTACAAACTTGAACCGCAGGGCAGTAGCCGCTACCCAGCTACCTGGAGACTGGACCTGAGATTAGAAAAGAAATTCAACGTTATGAACAGATTTTCAATTTCTGCCTACGCAGATATTTTTAATGTTTTTAACCAGCAGATCGAGGTTTCAAGAAGCAATAACATTGGCCGAATTCGCTTAGATACAAATACCTATGGCGCTGACTACACCGTGGAAACACCCAATCTTAACTATGGAAATTTCACCCAGTGGTTCCCGCCGATGGCTTTCTTTGTAGGAGTAAAAATCGAGTTCTAAGCTAAAGTTCAGCTTGCACTGATTCTAAGAAGGGCAGCCAAAAAAGGCTGCCCTTCTTTTTTGCCTAAAATATGCTATACTTCTAAATCTTAAGATTATATGAGATAGAAGGAGATAGAGAGATGAAGAAAAAGTTATTTGTCTGGTGTCTGACGCTTTTTCTTTTTGTCTGGGGTTTGAGCCTCAGGCTCAATGCCCAGGCACAGGAGCCTTCCAGATATCTTGATTTTGATAAAATTGATATTGTTGGCCATGTCTATAGTGAAAACCAGCAGCCTTTGGCCGGGATCAAGGTTGAAATCAGGTTAGCCTATAACGAACAACAAAAAAAGCCTGAAATTATGGGCACAGCTGATTTTTCTCCTGAAGTCTGGCCCTATCTTGTCCAAACTATAGGCACAAATTACTTTGCCTGGGCCGAATCAGACAAAGAAGGCTTTTTCCACCTAACCGGGATTCCCAATCCAGGAGCCTACTTTATTGAAGTAAGACATTCCGAAGACTATTTTCAGACAAAAGTTCCGGTGATCATCCATAAAACAGGAGCAAAAGAATTTGAAGCTGATATTATCCTCAGAGCCCGGAAATCGTCAATTCAGCCAATGTCAAAGGAAGCTTTAGAGGAGATTGCTGAGGCAAAAAAAGCCTTTCAAAGCAAAAACACAGATGAAGCCATCAAACATTTTCAAAAGGTGCTTGAAATTGAGCCGGAGTTTGCAGAAGCTCATTATAACCTGGGGATTTTGTTAAGGCAAAAGGGGAATGTTGACGAGGCGGTAAAACATTTTGTAAAAGCCATCCAAAACCAGGGAAATTATAAATTGGCTCTCTTTGCCCTTGGTGAAATCCTTCATGTAGAGAAAAAGTATTCCCGCTCCAATCCCTATCTTATAAAATACCTTGAGGTTTCAGAGTCAGAGGAGAGCGAAAACACAGCTCAGGCTCATTGCCTGGTTGGAATGAACTATTTCAATTTGAGACAGGCCAAAAAAGC
This sequence comes from uncultured Eubacteriales bacterium, assembly GCA_964435925.1. Lineage (GTDB taxonomy): Bacteria > Acidobacteriota > Aminicenantia > Aminicenantales > Aminicenantaceae > SOIV01. Next base: position 5,371 of record CAYTBG010000038.1, read on the forward strand.
CATCCCTCATCTTTCCAAAGCCATTGAGCTTGACAGTAAAATTAACCCTAATGCTTACATATTATTGGCCAACTCATGCGTGATTTTAAGAGACGGGAAAAATGCCATAAAAAATTACAGAAAGTTTGTGGAATTATATCCAGAGGCTCCCAATATCCAGCAGGTAAAGACTATTCTGGAAAAATTGAAGAGTATGTATCCTCAGGAGGAAAAGAAAAAATAATTTCTCTATTTTTGCTCCTTGAGAAATTTAAGAATGGATTGGGCTGTGTTTGCGTTTTTTCCTTCGGGTTCAAGTTCCAGGTATTTCTCAAGGTTGGAGATAGCTTTTTCGTTTTCTCCCTTATTCACATAAGCCATACCTAATTGATAGTAAGCATCGGCTAATTTAGAGTCGAGCTTAATGGCTTCTTCAAAGAGAAGGATGGCTGAATCAATGTTCCCATCATTAAAATGTTTAACCGCTTCGTTATATTTATCAATTCCGCTTTCCCCGCCTATTTCCTGAGCTAATTTTGTATATTTTTCTGACTCATCCTTTTTGCCCATCTTTTCATAAACTGCAGCCATTAACCTGTAAGCAGGTGCATATTCCTTATTCAGTAAAATTACCTCTTCAAGACAACCAACAGCTTCTTGGTATTTCTCCTGGTGATAATATATTTTTCCAATCTCGTAGTGAGACTGGTAAAGGGTATCATCTAAGGAAATTGATTCTTTAAGCAAGGGAAAGGCTTTTTCATATTCTTCTTTTTTCAGGAAGAAGACTGCCTGATTATATTTATTAACTGCCTGAGCATAGGGGTCTCTCTCTTCCATTTTTTCTATGGTTTCTTCTATGGTGAGCAGCATTATGTCCTCTTTTTTTAAAAGTCCTGCCGGGATTTTAATCATTTTTTTCTGGGGCTGGTATCCTTCTTTTTCAAATGTGAATTCAAAAACGTGATTTTCGAGGGAACCATGGATAGCAACACCCCTTGTGTTGGTAAAAATCGTGTGTTTAACTGTGGCTGTTTTGGTGCTGATAAGAGTTATTTTTACTCTGGATAAAGGTTCCCATTTAGAGTTTGTTACTAAAATCCTTATTCTTCCTCTAATTGCACTCATTAAAGGCAAAGAAAATATTAATACCAATAAAAGCAATAATTTTATCAATTTTGGAGTTTTCATGAATCTAATCTCCTTTTACTCTAATTTTATAATTTTGCTCTTATTTCTTTGTTGTTCATCTGTCAGGTTTTTTATTTTAGAGTTAAGCATATATGTTCCTGGAGGCAAATCAAGCTCAATCTCTATGATTTCTTTGCTCAGTGCTTCCTGGCTCAATGCATTTTCGGGGTTTGTTACTTGATAATTCTCCTTATGCTTCCACAATTCTTGATGAGACATATCAAATATTTCTATCTCAATTTCCAGGATTGTCACCAAACCTTCCCCTTTCTCTTTCTCCTTCATCCATAGATACTGTTTGTTTATCTCAACAATTAAAAAATTTTTATTGTCTATTTTCTTTATTTTTAAGCCATAGTCAAATATTCCCTCTTTCTGCAAATATGGCTCTTTTGCATCCAAGAGAGCTTCATTAATCCAAGCTTGATGGCTTAAACTTAAATAATAACATTGATAATCACCGGTTCCCTGGTAATCAACAAAAATGACCGGGAAATCCGGATAATGCCATATTTCCTGGGGTCGGGAATAGGGAACGGTGGAATCACCAAAAGGATAAAGAGATTTATTTATTGGAGGACCAAGCAGGATAAATATTCTTCCTCTATCGGTGAGCCAGCCTTCCCTGCCTGAGGTAAAAAGCCGGTTGGCTTCTTTAATTCTCTCGAAATACAACGTTTTGAATTGATTTCCTTCAGTATCCGGATCTGTATCCCGCCGTTTCCAGAATTCCTTTTTAAAATCTTCTCTATCTTCTTTGGGCATTTCCAAATAGATTTTCTTTTCCTTCTTGGAAATAATATAATGCACTTTAGACAGGAATTCTTTATCCTCAGCATCCAACTTTCTCTCAAGCTTATAAAGGTGGCAAGAGCCTAAAGCAAACATTAAAATCAAGGAGAATATAAGGGGGTTTTTTTTTCTCATGAATCTGACACCTTTCATGCTTAATTCTTTATTGAATCAAGTGATTTTTTTATTTCTGGCTGATTTGGGTTTATTTCAAGTGACTTTTTCCAGGCCGCTCGAGCTTCTGAAAAATCCCCTAATCTGTAATAACAATAGCCCGAAGAATTTAAAATATCCAGGCTCAATCCAAAATGAGATATGATGTCTTTATAGTATTTTACAGCTTCCTCATACTGACTTAAGCCTTTCTTGGCTTCAGCTAAGTAACTTAAAACTTCGTAGTTAGGATTGGAGCTATCAAGAAACGGCAGAAGAATGGATTCTATTTTTTCAAAGCGCTTTAGTAACAGGTTAGCCCGGCCTAAACCAAGGGCAAAATCAATTATCCCCGGGTTCTGGTGAAAGGTTTTCTCCAATAATTCACTTCCTTTTCTTATATCTCCTTTGTTTAAATACTGCATTCCTTTGATATAGAAAACTAATGCTCCTTTAACTGAAGAGATAACCTTGGAAAAAATTTGAGGCCGGGCAATTTGCCTTACTGGAGAAACAGAGAAATGTTTACTCCCGGTCAGGATTTGCTGATTATTCTGGTCAGAGAGAGATAAAACAAGTTTGTAATCAGAGGCCGGGAAATCTCTTAGAGAAAAGTCAGCTAAAATATCTTCTCCAGCCTCAGAATATTCAGTTAATTTTTTTGATATGGTAAGGAACTCTTCTTCTCTTCGGAAAAAAGTAAAATTTATTTTGGCATTATCCCTAATATTGTCATTTAAACCGCGAATCTGAAAAAAAACATATAAAGTATCATTTTTTAAAAATATATTTCCTGGGGAACAAAGAAGTTGCCCCGTTTTGATTCGAAAAGGAATGAGAGATGACGGAGAAGCACTACTCTGTTTCAGGCCATAGGCCAATAATGGAGGTGTCATTTGCACCTGGCCTTTATTTTCGGAGATATAGATATCTTTCTCAAAAGAAGTGAATTCTTTTGAGACCGTGTTCTTCAGGAGAATAGAGAATTTGTAGCTTCCCGGGATAAGAGGAAATATATCATAAATAGCAAAAGAGCTGTCCCTCAAAATTTCAAATTGTTCTTGATTAAGCTTAACAGAATATATCTTTTCAAATTGATAAATTATTTGGCCTGAAAGAGTTGTCAGAACGCCATTAACTTTTACATCGGTGTAATAGGTACTTTGATATAGGTTGAGAGAAAGTCTTTCTAATTCAATGAGATAGTTAATAAAAGTTGTTCCAGAATGGTCTGTGATGACATGAACAAGATTTTCATTTCCGATATAGTTAGCTGTGTATTCAACCTCAACTATATCTTTATATTTCAGAAATTTATCTGCATATATATCTTTAACTTCCTTTTGCGGCACCTTGTTTATTTTTTGAAGGAGCATGTCAGAAGCCATGGTTGGCTGCCCGGGAGAAGTTGCTTCTCCAGGAATCAGTGATAAAGAAACCTGGGCTAAGAAAGCATTATAATCATAAAGCTTTTTGTAAGCTCCTAAGTAATCCTGAGGGCCCTTTTGATATCCGATCAACAAACTCTGAGGACCATCATTGAGAGGCGAATAAAGAACATATTCGCCAATGCCTTTTCTGTCAAAGAAGACCACGTTAAATGCAGGAGGCAGCCCTCCTCGTGGTGCCTGCTGATAAAACCAGATTTCAGCAGGGTAGACTTTTGTGTACGATGTGAACCTTTGAATATTCATTGGAGGCCCCAAAATGATATAAACCCGCCCTCTGTCTGTTTTCCAGCCAGGGGTTGCAATTGCTCGGCCCAACTTTTGATTAGCGTAATTAATACGGCGGTAGTGCTCTTTTTTAAATTCATTTTCAGAGGTTCCAAGAGTGGGATCCCTCTGCTTCCAGAAGGCTGCAATGAATATATCTCGCTCTCTATCCGTTACGAGCTGAAGAAATACTTCTTTTTCAGTTTTAGTAATAATATAGACGACTTCCTCTTGAAACCATTTTCTGTATACGTCTGGGAGATCTTTGGGCGACTTCTTTTTCTGAGCGGGAAGAATCAAGGGGATCAACAAGAGGAAGATAAATACGAACTTTTTTTTCATACCGAGTTTTATTCTATTATATTTCCCTCAATCCTTCAAGCAAGCCAAACAAATGGGGATGATTCTATTTCCCTGAAAAAAGGAAAACCGTTTGAAAAATGCACAAAAATAGAACCATCCCTTAATATTAAGAATCGTTCTCGTATTTTACGTAATGAAAGCCTGAGTTCTTGACAATTTAAAATGTAGGAATTTCCTTTTTTAGGTTGCGGTGATTTTGTTCCTTTTTTTGCTTCATTACTGGCCGGCTACTGTCAGCTCTTTTATTTTTATTGTCGGGCCGGCGAGGGGACTCCGAAAATCAAGGTCATTTCCAACAACTTCTATATTATTCAAGATCTCACCGAGATTCCCGGAGATAGTTATTTCTGAAACCGGATAGGCAACTTCTCCTTTTTCAACCCATAAGCCGAATGCTCCTCTGGAGATATCCCCGGTTACAGGATTGAGCCCGTGCCCGATGGTTCTGACAAGGATTAAGCCCTTTTCCAGGGAGGAGATGATTTTTTCCGGAGAGGTATTTCCGGCTTTAAGATAAAAATTACTGGGACTGACACTGGTACCGCTTGAGCTTCCTGTTGATTTGAGCTTCAGTTTCCGGGCAGCGTAAGTGTTGCACAGGTAGTTTTTGAGAATTCCTTTATCCATAACCAGAGTTTTTTGGCTTGGTACACCTTCGGCGTCAAAAGGTCTTGTTCCCAGCTTTCCGGGCATAAGACCGTCGTCAAGAACAGTCATTCTTTCATTTCCAATCCTTTTTCCCAGCTTATCGACCAAAAAGGAAGTTTTCTGGTAGATGGAAATCCCTGAGATACAGGCAAAGAGAAAACCAAGTAGCCAGGAGGTCATCGTGGGTTCAAAGATAACAGGAACTTTTTGTGTCTTTATCTTCCTGGGCTTAATTTGCCGTACTGTTCTCTCAACTGCTTTTTTGGCGACTTCTTCTGGTGAATCTAACTCTTTAAAATGGAGCTTTGAGGAGGACCAGTGGTCTTCAACTTGATTGTCTGTTTCTCCAGCCAGGAGACCAAGGCTCAGGCCGCAAAATGTTTGCTCATATTCCTCAAGGAAGCCGTTCGAGTTTGCAAAAATTATTCTGATTTCTCTGGTCTCAAAGCTTGATCCATGGGAATTTGTGATTCTTATATCTTCGAGAGCGATTTTTTCTGTCTCCGTAGCCAGAGCAATCTTCTTGGCTGAATCCAGGTTTGGGATTTCGGGGTCATAAAGTTTTAAGGAAGAAATATCAATTCTTTTTTTAGAGAGAGCGGGGAGTCCCGAGAATTCATCAGGGCTGGCTAACTTCGCCCGCTTTATGGCATTTTTCACAAGATGCTCGAGTGTCTCTTTGGATAAATCTGAGGAAGAGGCAAAGGCAGTTTTCTTATTCTTGATGACTCTCAAGCCCAAAGACCTGGAACCTGCCTCAACCAGGTTTTCTATTTTTCCGAATCTTACATCGACGCTGAATTCATAGCCGTCCAAGATGGATATTTCCACTTCGTCCGCTCCGTTGACTTTTCCGAAAGTAACCAGGCTTTCTGCCAGTTCTTTAAGCTCCACGGGCTTTTTTCCCTTTTTCACTATTGCCCTCCCACTGTCATCCTGGAAATTTTTATCGTGGGGCAGCCGTCGATAACTGGAGCAGCCTGGCCTTCTTTGCCGCAGGTTCCTGTTTGAAGACCAAATTTAAGGTCAGAGCCGATCATTTCAATGTTTTTTAAGATCTCAATATTAGTTCCGATAAGAGTAGCCTGCTTCACAGGTGCTGTCAGTTTTCCGTTTTCTATAAGATAGCCTGAGCTGACTGAAAAGGTGAATTTTCCTGAATCTTCCACCTGACCTCCCAGGAATTTGTGGGCATAAAACCCCTTTTCCACAGACTTAATGATTTCATCCGGGGAGTGCCTTCCTCTGTCTATATAGGTATTGCTCATCCTTGGAATAGGAATGCATGAATAGTCTTGTCTCCGGCCGTGACCAGTGAGAGGCCTTCGCATCAATTTGGCTGAAAGCCTGTCTTGAAGAAGACCTGCCATTTTTCCTCTTTCGATAAGAAGGGTTTTTTTGGGGATTGTACCTTCATCGTCTATATTATAAGAGCCTCGAAAATAGGGGATAGTCGGGTCATCGTAGATCGTAACCTGGCTGCTGCCTACTTTTTTCCCCATCTTATTCCAAAAGATTGAGGTTTTCTTACGGTTAAAATCTGCTTCAAGTAGATGTCCTACTGCTTCATGAACCAAAACTCCACTGTGACCAGGGGCAAGCACTACAGGTATCTCCCCGGCCGGCGGCAAGGCCGCTTCGAGAAGCTCCAAGGCTTCCTTTGCTGCATCTTGACCTATTTCCTTAGGAGTGAGGTCGGCGGAGAAATATTCCATGCCCACTCTTCCTCCTCCTCCAGAGAAGCCCGCCTCTCTTTTGTTCTCTTTTTCAGCAATTGCCAGACAGGCAAGTTTCATGAGAGGACGGACATCGGAGACCTTTAATCCTTCCGAATTGAGAATGGTCACGAACTGAGTATGATCCTGGAACGAAACCTTGACTTTCTTTATTTTTCGATCGAAATTCTGGGCAGAATGATAGGCTTCCTTGACGAGGAAGATTTTTTTCTCCAGAGATTCCTTATAAGGCGACTCTAGGACTGGATAAAAGTTATGATGAAATCGGACTGGACTCAGGGCAGAAGCCTCCCTCAGGGTGCGGCTTGAAGCAATAGAGGCTGCTGTAAGGGCAGCTTTTTTGATTTTGGCAAAGGAGAGATCGTTGGTATAACCGAATCCTGTTTTTTCGCCTGATAAAACTCTTATGCCCAACCCAAGACTTATGCTCTCTGCAGTCTCTTTGATGATATTTTCTTCCATGTTGATAAAATTGTAGATTTTATACTCCAGGTATATTTCTGAGAAATCGCCGCCACGGGACAGCGAGATATCCAAGATTTTTTGGAGGTCACCCAGAGAAATGTTAAAGTGGTCTTCAAAAGTGAGGGTTGGAGTATTTTTCATTAAATTCGAGAGACTCTTTCCTTTTCACTCAACAGATTTCCTGATTGGGGATCAACAGCATAACAGGCTCCATCCCTGATTTGAGTGAGAACCTTCCCGGCTGCGTATGGATTGCCTGCAAGATGAGGGGCGTCAAGAAGGCCTTTGTGAATAGCTTGGGCAAGCGTTTTAGGATCAGTCCAGGGATCCTTGACTTTAGCAGCAGCGAGGTTCTTAAGTGCCTGGAGAAGATATTTTGCTTCTTCGACAAGCTCCTCCTTTCTCTCCTTTATCCTAGGGTCATCAAGAATTTGAGGAGCACCCAAAGAGAAATTCTTTATGATGCCCAGCGTGATTTTGGCGCTTTCAATTATATCTGAAGGAGTTGCTGCATGGTCTGCTTCGCAGAATCCGACTACATGGACTATCTTTGGTTCCAGGGTCATCTGGAACAAACAGGAAGAGGAGAGCTGGCCTTTGGCAACATCGGGATCGGGAGAAAGACAGGCTAAACCTGTTCTCGTCTGGCGAATACTCGTAAAATTTTTATCATGAAGGGATTCGATAAGCTCTATTTTAGCCAGCATCTTAGCTAAATCCATCAAGGGAGAGGTTTGAGCCGGACTGTTGAACATATACTGGGCCACATAATGAGTTGCCCCCATTTTTTTTGCGTTATAAGCTGCTAGAAAAGCCGCTGCTACCGCAACGGTGTCATGAGCATCCCTCAGGCTCCAGTGGTGAGATTCATTGACTTCGAGAGGGATTTTATGCTTGGCATACCATTTCATTACCTGCTGATTTTCTGCAATGGAATCCGCAGGAGTTCGGTCAGAGCGGCCATCGAGCTGGTTGTACCAACAGAGCGGAACAGCTCCCCAGGCAATATTTATGGTTTTAAGCGACATCTCTGCCCATTTAATAAGGTCTCTTGTGCCTGAATAACAACGGAGAAGGGGATAGTTGCCGAAGCGTGTTGCTTTATAAATGGCTTCAAGATCTTCAGGTTTCCTCAAAGGAACTCCTCCTGCGCCATCTTGCTCTTTTTTTATTTCATCCGGACGGAAAAAACTCTCCTGGGCATTTTGATCAGGTCCGATGGAAATGACATCCACTGTTTCAGAGAGCGCAATTTCTTTGGCCCCTTCCTCAGTAGCTTTGACTGTAGGTAGGCCGAAATGATGGCGGAGAAGAGGATAAGAACCATTGAAAGCTATTCGGTCGATGAGGTTCTGTGGAGGAATTTCATCTTTTTTTACTTTTTCGATTTTCCCTTTGAGAAAAGAGGTTATGTCCTCTTGAGGCTCAAGGCCGCTGAATGCAGCTTCAAACAGTCCGCTTTTACGGGCGACTTCGGCGGTGGGCGGTGTTCCACCAAATATAAAAGTCTTATCCTGCCATCTGTTTTTTTCAACCTCTTTTTTTAAAGCAGTCAATAATTTTTTAAGCACTTCGGGAGTTAAACGGTAACTGATAGCAATAAGGTCTGGATTGTGCTGTTTTATAGCTTCTGATATTTTTTCTACAGAAACAGCGGGACCTAGGAAAATTGTTTCATAGCCGCAGCGTTCAGCTAATTTTAGAAAATTCAGGATGCCTGCGACATGAACGCAATTGCCTACGGAAACTCCTAAAATTTTTTTTTTGTTGATTGACCCCACTTTATATTTCTCCGGTCACAGCCAGAAGACGAATTTCTTTGATAGTCATTCCTTTAATTCCTAAGTTTTGAACCGTTCTCCCTTTTTTCCAGAAATCTATTCCCCTCATTATTGAAGCAATGCGGATTATGGATTTTATGGTTGGCGTTTCAACTTTGAGCATGTCACCGATGGAAGCAAGAGGGACGAGGCTCATAGGTACATCCTCATCGACATAGCGGTGGTGAAGCCTGTCAGGAGCCTTAATTCCTAGATACCCGGGGTTGTCTTGAATAGCTTCGTGGAGGTTATTTCCTGCGGCACTGTAAGCTGTGTAAAGCCAGGCTTTGGCACTCATGACTTTTATGCCTAAAGCTGCCGCAACATCCAACCGTTCCTTGTCCAGTTTTTCGAGAACCTGGGCAACAGATTTGCTTGCTCCTTTAATGTAATACTCGAAATCGCCATAAGTCGATTCGATCCAGCCTGCATTCAGAATCGTGAGGGCGGGATGAAATACAGCACCAATATTTTCAAAACTTGTTTTGAAGATATTATCTCCTGGGATAAATTGGGGAAAGGCTCTATTGATAATTTTTAAAACGCCAGGAATCCAGTAAGCTGGAAGGGTTGCCAGGGGAACAGAATTTTTAACAGAAAATATTCTGGCCTGTGCCGGTCCGAGAGCCCTTGAAGCGTAAAGGAATGTTTGTGCTTCGGCTATAAAAGGAAATTGCTTCAGCTTCTTGTGCTTGAGGACGTTATAGAATTCCAGTGCTCCTCCTGTCCGGCCGGGATTGAGGATAACCACCTGATTCTCTTTAAGGTATGGCGCACAGGTTTCGGCGATGAAACGGTGAGCGTTGGCTGGCACAACGACCATGAGGACATCTACACCCCTGATACATTCTTGTATGCTGGTCGAAGCGAGCTCGATCTTTCCGAATCCCTTGACTTCTCCTTCGACCTTGATTCCTTTTCTTTGTATGACAGATTTGATCCTATTTCGTCTCCGATTATAAAGGTTGACATTGAAGCCTTTAATGGCCAGATGGCCAGCCATGGCCAATCCGCCGTGTCCAGCCCCTAGAACACAGAATTTTTGATCTTTTGGGTTTTTTTTCAGGAGGGTTTTTATGTATTGTGCTCTTCTCAAATCTGATGCTTTTGTTATTTTCTTTTTCATTTTTTCTATTCCCGAATAAAAGGATTTGCTTATTTCCATTGAAATTGCTTGGCAATTAAAATTTCTTTTTTAAAAATATAATGAAAACTTGAACTTTGCAGTCTACTTTAATTTTTGATTTCTAGATAAAGCGTGCTTATTTTAATAAATAGCATTTGGAAAGGCAAATAGGAAACATCTCTAAATCAGTGGTTGATTAGTAAGAGTATTTGGGAATGGCCTCGCTCCCAAAAGATTTTTAACGCCATTCAAATCCCGCTCTTCTCGGCGGCTGCGTAACTCGCCTTGCTCAGACATACTCGAAGAAAAAAGGGGTCTGTTCCCTTTTTCTCACCCTAGCTTGGCGAAGGCTGTATGGAATAAATGGGGCCAGGCCCCATTTTCTGTATGAGAATGTCCTCTTTCTTACAAAATGGGGCCTGGCCCCATTTATTCCTTTTATGGTCGCTTCATCCATCCCCAAATACTCTTACGTTAGGAATGACCAGTTCTTTATCGTACAAAAAAGGTGTTGACAATCAAATGCGGGGTTTGACTGGCGAACAGGAAAAAACTATAATTTATTCAAATGAAAGAAGATGCGGCAGATGCGCTCATCGAGACTGCCTTAAAAGAAGACATGCCTAAGGGTGATATCACCTCTGAAAACATAATCCCTGCAGATTCTAAGTCAGAGGCAATAATTTTAGCCAAAGAAGAAGGTGTTCTGGCAGGGATAGATGTTGCCGAGAGAGTTTTTCATAAAATTGACCCATCCATTGTCTTTAAGAAGAATTTAAATGACGGTCAGAAGTTTAGAAAAGGCCAGAAATTAGCCACGATTCTAGGGAGTTCGATTTCTCTCCTCAAGGGAGAGAGAACAGCTCTTAATTTTCTCCAAAGGATGTCTGGAATTGCCACCACCACGCAGAAGTTTGTTCGGGCGCTTCAAGGAACTAAAACAAAGATTCTTGATACCCGTAAAACAACACCTGGGTTGAGAAGCCTTGAGAAATATGCGGTGAAGATGGGTGGAGGAGGGAATCACCGCTTCAATCTTTCTGAAATGGTGTTGATAAAGGATAACCATCTGAGGATTGTTGGCAGCATTTCTCAGGCTGTAAAGAGCGCTAAGGAAAGAATAAAGCCTGGAGTGAGAGTTGAGGTAGAAGCTACCAGCATAAAAGAAGTTCAAGAGGCTGTTCAAAGCGGGGCCGATATGATTATGCTCGACAATATGCCGAAAGAAGCAATGAAAGAAGTTGTAAAACGGGTGAAAGGGAAAGTTCCTTTGGAAGTTTCAGGCAAAGTTTCCCTAAGAAGAGTCAAAGAGATAGCCTCCTTGGGAGTTGACTTCATCTCTGTGGGAAGCTTAACTCATTCTTACAAATCGGTGGACATAAGCATTGAGTTTTTGAGATAGGCGATTATGAGTGAAAAAGAGAGTTTAAATGCAGATATTCTGATAATTGGCTGTGGGATTGCTGGAGCCAGTACTGCTTTGGAGGCAGCGAAGAGCGGCCTAAGAGTGATCGTTGTAACTAAAAATTCTAACCTTGAAGAGTCGAATACTTATTATGCCCAAGGAGGGATTGTTTCTCTTGGACACGATGACCATCCAGAGCTCTTGAAAGACGATATAATTCAATCAGGTGATGGTATCAATAATCCGGGAGCTGTTGAGATTTTGGCCAGCGAAGGGAAAAAGGCTGTAGATGATATCTTGATTAAAGAGCTCAAGATCCCTTTTGCCAGGAGTTCTCCAGATTCTTTAGATTATGCGCAGGAAGCTGGGCACTCTCGGAGGCGGATTCTTCATGTAAAGGATACGACAGGTAAAACAATCGAGGAAAGATTTATCCGAGCTTTAAAGAAGTACTCCAATGTAACGCTTCTCTCCGAGCATACCGCTGTGGATTTGTTGACCGTGCCCCATCATTCTAAGGACCCCACATTTTATTATGAAGAACCGCAATGCATAGGAGCTTATGTTTTAGACAATAAAAGCAGCAGGGTTAACACGATTTTTGCCCATAGCACGATTCTGGCTACTGGCGGCTGCGGAACCGTCTATCTTTATACTTCGAACCCCAGGGGAGCCATCGGAGATGGCTACGCTATGGCTTACAAAGCAGGAGCCAGAATTGTCAATATGGAATACATCCAGTTTCATCCGACCTCGCTTTTTCATCGGGATGCAGATGGTTTTTTGATTTCAGAGACGGTGAGAGGAGAAGGTGCCCGATTAAAGACCAAAGAGGGCCAGACCTTTATGGAGAACTACAACAAGGAGAGAGAGCTGGCTCCACGGGATGAAGTGGCAAGGGCTATCTATGAGGAAATGACAAACACTAATTCAAATTATGTTTACTTGGATTTGGCTTCTTATGCGAAAGTTGATATCAAAAAAAGGTTTCCCAATATCTATAGGACATGCTTAAAATATGGAATAGACATAACAAAGGAAGCCATCCCCGTTGTTCCCGCTGCCCACTATTGCTGCGGTGGGATTCTTGTTGACGAATGGGGAAGAAGTTCGCTCAAAAGTCTTTTTGCTGTGGGGGAGGTTTCTTGTACTGGCGTCCATGGTGCAAACCGTTTAGCCTCAACCTCACTTTTAGAAGGCCTGGTATGGGGAACGAGGGCTTCCAAATATATAGCCTCCCATTTTAATCCTGCGGTGTCCTATAAATCCTCAGATATCCACGAATGGTATTATCCTGAAAAAGGGGAGGAGGTTGACCTGGCTTTAATCAATCAGGATTGGATATCCATCCGGTCAACCATGTGGAATTATGCGGGGATCATTCGGACAGAAAAGCGTCTGGAGAGGGCGAGAGCTGACCTGGATTATCTCCGCCACAGGATCGAGAAGTTTTACAAAGAAGTAAGAATGGATGCGAAAGTGGTGGGATTGAAACACGGAATCCAAGTTGCTCTGTTGATCACTTATGCAGCCTTAGGTAACCCGGTCAGCCTGGGAGCCCACTATTTACTGGATTAACTCTGTCTTTCTGCACTGTTATTAATTTTCCGTCAAAAAGGCTCGAAAAATTTATAAAGATTTGAATAGAGGCAACTCCAAATCCGTGATGGATACTCGCTGTCTTGGAGGCAAAACCTCCTCTAATCATGGAATCGGAAATGGTTGAAGTCTTAATCCATGGCATTGACTTTTTGGTGTAGAGAAATAAAACAACTTATTTTATAATAGGAAATTAAAAAGATACGAGCTGGAGAAAATTATGGCAGACGGTGAGAAGACAAAAGATACTTTAAACCTCCCGAAGACGTCTTTTTCTATGAAGGCAAAGCTCTCGCAAAAAGAACCTGAGCTTATTAAAAAATGGGAGGAAATAGATCTTTATCAGAAAATTCAGAAGAAGAGAGAGAAAAGTCCTTCGTTTGTTCTACATGACGGCCCTCCCTATGCCAACGGGAGTATTCATCTGGGGACTGCGATGAACAAGATTTTAAAGGATTTCATCGTCAAGACAAAAACCATGCAGGGCTTCAGATCTCCTTATTTACCAGGATGGGATTGCCACGGTCTTCCTATCGAGATAAAAGTAGACCAACTCTTAGGAAAAAAGAAGAGAGAACTTTCTATCATAAAAATTAGGGAAGAATGTAAAAAGTATGCACTTAAATACGTTGATATCCAGAGAGCCCAATTCAAAAGATTAGGAGTTTTTGGCGAATGGGAAAAGCCTTATCTAACCATGAACCACGAGTATGAAGGGGAAGTCATTCGTTATCTGGCTGCCTTTTTTGCTTCAGGGAATGTTTACAAAGGAAAGAGACCTGTTCACTGGTGTCCCCACTGCCAGACAGCACTAGCTGAAGCTGAAATAGAGTATGAAGACCGTAAGTCTCCTTCTATATATGTAAAATTCCCTATGATTTCAGATCTTTCTAAAAAATTTCCTGCGTTAAAGACGAAAAAAGTCTTTGTCCTAATCTGGACCACAACTCCTTGGACCTTGCCCGCAAATCTGGCCATAGCTTTTGATCCGAACTATGAATATGCTGTTTTCCAGGCCGACGGAGAAGCCTATATTGCGGCCAAACGGTTAATCCCTGTTCTTGCTGAAGAGTTGGGATTTAAAAAGACTAAAATTCTTATGACTTTTCTCGGAAAAGATATGGAGGGTTTAAAGGCTCGTCATCCCTTTATTGATAGAGAGTCTGTTTTAGTTTTGGCTGATTATGTAACTCTTGACCAGGGTACAGGCTGTGTCCATACTGCCCCCGGCCACGGTCATGAAGACTATCTGACAGGAATAGCTTTTGGTCTTGATATCTATACTCCCGTAGATAGCGAAGGAAAGTTTGTTCCCCAGGTCGAAAAATACGGGAAGTTGAATGTCTTTGAAGCCAATAAATCTATTACTGAGGACATGAAGAGAGACGGCACTCTTTTGAAAGAAGATGAGATTGTCCATTCCTATCCCCATTGCTGGCGGTGCAAGAATCCCGTGATTTTTCGAGCAACGGCACAGTGGTTCATCTCCATGGATAAAAATGATTTGAGGGAAAAGGCGATGAAGGAGATAAAGAAGGTTCGCTGGATTCCCTCCTGGGGAGAAGAGAGAATCGCTAATATGGTGAAAGCTCGGCCAGACTGGTGTATTTCCCGGCAGCGATCCTGGGGTGTTCCCATTCCGGCATTTTACTGCCATGATTGTGGACACATTCTTGCTGACGAAAAAATAACTCTCAGAATTGCAGACATCTTTTCGAAAAATGGTTCTGACTCCTGGTTCGCAAAAAAAGCAGAAGAGCTTCTTCCTCCAAATTTAAAATGTCCTAAATGCGGTTCAAAAAAATTCAATAAAGAAGAAAACATACTTGATGTTTGGTTTGAATCTGGAGCAAGCCATAATGTTTTGGGAAGAAGGAGTGATCTACCCTGGCCATCGGACGTCTATGTGGAGGGTCATGACCAATACAGAGGTTGGTTCAACAGCTCGCTTTTCGTGGGGATTGCTGCAAAAAAGGCTTCTCCATACAAGTCTGTCATAACCCATGGCTTTGTCCTGGATGAGAAGGGAAGGGGAATGTCCAAATCCCTTGGAAATTTCATCGACCCTAAAGAAATCATCTCTAAAAACGGAGCCGAAATCCTGAGACTCTGGGTAGCGATGCTCAATTACAAAGAGGATGTGCGTTTCGGACAGGAGACCTTGCAGAGGCTTGTTGAAGCTTACCGCAAGATCAGAAATACGTGGAGATTTATCCTGGGGAATATTTATGACTTTTTTCCAGATGAAGAGAGTGTCACTCCTCAAGAGATGGAGTTTCTGGATAAATGGGTACTGGAAAAATGTTTCAGGGCAGGGAAAAAGATCCTTAAAGCCTACGAGAATTATGAGTATCATATTATCTTTCATACTATCTACAATTTCTTCACTGTAGAGTTAAGTTCTTTTTACTTGGATGTACTCAAGGATAGGCTCTATTGTTCCGGTAAAAAATCACAGCTTCGAAGATCAGCTCAAACAGTGCTCTTTAATCTGCTTAAATCCACGCTGGCGTTGATGGCTCCGATTTTGCCTTTTACAACAGAAGAGGTATGGGAAATTATGCCTGCCTTTAAGGGAAAAGGGGAGTCCATTCATCTAGAGGAATTTCCGGCATTCAAGGAGAAGTGGCTAGATGATGCTTTGTTTGAGGAAGGTGAGAGTCTGTTACTCGCTAGAGAAAAAGTCCTTAAAGAACTTGAGATAGCAAGAGAAGTAGAGCGTATCGGGAATTCTCTGGAGGCAAGCGTAGTCCTAAGAGTTCCCCCTTCTCAACAGGAGCTTTTGAAAAAGTACAAAAAGGAGTTGCCCTCTCTTTTTATTGTTTCGGCTGTGGAACTTCAATTGCAATCTGGCGAAGAGTTAGAGGCAGAGGTATCAAAGGCTCCTGGGGCAAAATGCCAGAGATGCTGGAATTTTTCTCCATATGTAGGAAAAAGCTCTGAATATCCCCACTTCTGTAAGCGTTGCGAGGAAGTCGTGAAGGCGATGAATTCATGAGCCGCAGAATATTCTATTTTTTATTCATTCTCATCTTGCTTGCTGCTGACCAGCTGACTAAGGCGATCGTAGCCCAAAAGATACCTTTTTTGAACAGTAAAAGCATTATTCCCGGTTTTTTTAATCTCACTCATATAAGAAACCGCGGGGCAATCTTTGGTTTTTTTTCCCAATCTGGAAGCCAGTTTCTCTACATAATGCTAACGCTGGCCTCTTTGGCAGCGTTGGCTTTTGTTGTTTTTTATTTTTTCAAGACACCGCCTTCAGAGAGGCTTATGATAATTTCGCTATCTCTTATCCTGGCAGGGGCTCTAGGTAATTTAATAGATAGAATCTTCAGGGGATATGTGATAGATTTTCTGGATTTCTATGTAAAAAAATGGCACTGGCCATCCTTTAACATTTCTGATGCCAGTATAACGATTGGTGCTGTTTTTATTATTTTTATATTCTTTTTTAGAAGGAGGCCAAAATGTACCCCATCCTCTTAAAGATAGGTCCGTTAACCATTCATACCTATGGGTTTATGATGGCAGTGGGAGTGGCTTTTGCCCTGTGGTTTCTTTTTGTCCAGGCCAAAAAACAAGACCTTCCCAGCTCGAAAATCATTGATATGGCTTTCTACACTATCATTGTTTCTTTAATAGGGGCCAAACTTATTCTTTTTATCGGAAATTTCTCCTATTATAAGCTTTATCCCGGTGAGCTTTTGTCTTTGGCCCGCTCAGGAGGAGTTTTCCAGGGCGGACTCACTTTTGGAATTCTTTTTGCTCTCTGGTATTTTCGGAGACATAAGATTCCCACCTGGAAAGCAGCTGATATTGTCGGACCAGCTTTAGCCCTGGGGCATGGTTTTGGCCGCATTGGCTGTTTCAGCGCAAGCTGCTGTTTTGGAAGGGAAAGTTCTATGCCTTGGGCTGTGATTTTTAAGAGTGAGTACGCCCATAATTTAACAGGAATTCCTCTCCGAACCCCTCTTCATCCGACTCAGCTTTATGAATCTGCTTTGAATTTTCTGAACTTTTTTATATTGTTTCTTATCCTGAAGAAGAAAAGATTTGATGGGCAGGTCTTTTCCTTCTATATCATAAATTATTCCATAATCAGGTATATTGTTGAATTTTTTCGGGGGGATCATCCTAGTAAAGCTTTCCTTATTCGCAATCCCTCTCCCTACCTCAGTCTTTCCTTTCCCCAGCTTTTTTGCATTATAGGCTTGCTTGCCGGAGTAACTATGTTTCTTATTCTGAAAAAAAGGAAAAGTGCCTAAAAGAGAATTCCTGACTACTCCCTTGTCCGGATCAAATCAGAGGCTGGATGTCTTCCTATCCGAGAGAATCAATGAACTGACCCGATCTCAGGTTCAAAAATTCATCGAGGAGAGAAAGGTCAAAGTTGACGGGATTGCCAGAAAGTCAAGTTATAAGCTGAAATCCGGAGAGAAAGTGGAGATAGAATATGAACTGGCGAAGCCTCTGGAGATCCAACCCGAAAACATCCCTATTGATGTGCTTTACAGCGATGATCATCTAGCAATTATTGATAAACCTTCAGGGATGATCGTTCACCCTGGAGCAGGGAAGAGGCATCATACTCTTATCAATGCTTTACTTTACCGTTTTC
>CAYTBG010000039.1:0-22957 GCA_964435925.1 uncultured Eubacteriales bacterium
CAGTACCCTGCCTTTACACAGCAAGGGCCGGCCTGGACGTCCTGAAAAAAATTGGAATTCCTGAAATACGGCATAAATCTCTCTCCCTTACTGAATTGATTATGAAAAAAGCAAAGGAAAGAGGATATCGCCTTTTCACGCCTGAAGAGAATAATCTCAGGGGAGGGTCTGTCTCAATCAGCTTGCCCCATGCTTTTCCTGTCAAGCAGGCTTTAGAGAAGCGAAACGTTAAAGTTGATTTCAGAAAAGGGGATGATAAGGAACCAGATGTTATAAGAGTGGGTCCTCATTTTTACACCAAGGATGAAGAAATTGATATCTTGTTCAGAGAAATCGATGCTATTTATGCTTCAGGGGAATTCAAGGAATTTCCAGAGGAAATTAAACATGTAACTTAATCCAAAAGAAAAATGAAAAAAATATCAAGGCGGAATTTTTTGGGAGAATCATTGTTTTTAATGAGTTCAGTGCTCTTTCTTCCCTCCAGTTCACTCCGCTTGAGAGGCAAGACTTCCTTAGACAATGGGGAGAATTCGAAAGAATACCCTTCTTACCTGGAGCTTGAGAAGAAAGGGATACTTTCTGAGCGCATAGAAAAACTGTATTCAATATATGAGAACTGCCATCTTTGTCCCCGAGATTGCAGGGTCAACAGGAAGGAAGGCCAAGTTGGACAATGTCAGGGTACATCCAGGGTAAAAATTTCAAGCGCTACTCCAAGTTTTGATGAAGAATCCCCTCTGGTAGGGAAAAGCGGGTCTGGTGCTATTTTCTTTTCCAACTGCAGTTTAAGGAGTGTTTACAGCCAGGATTATAAGATTAGCATCGAAGGGGAGGGGATAGAAATATCAGATAAGAGATTAGCTGAAGAGATGATCAAACTCCAAAAAAAAGGATGCCACAATATCAATCTTGTTACTCCAACTCACTACGTGCCCAACATTGTTAGCGCCATCCAGAAAGCCATCCCCCTGGGTCTGCGAATCCCTATTGTCTATAATACACGCGGGTATGAGAAGCAAGAAACTTTACAGCTTTTAGATGGCACCATTGATATCTATCTTTCTGAGTGTAAATACATGGATTCTGAGCAGGCAGGGAAATACTCGGCCGAGGCTTACAATTATCCTCACCATGCTAAGCTTGCCCTTAAAGAGATGTACCGGCAGGTCGGGGATCTAAAGTTAGATTCTGGAGGAATTACTGCAAGAGGATTGATTGTAAGGCACTTGATCCTCCCCAACAGGATAGCTGGAACAGAGGAATTTTTGGAATTCGTTGCCGAGAACCTTTCCAAAACCACCTATATCAATATTATGAATCAGTATCAGCCTGAATACAAAGCATTAGAGTATCCTGAAATAGCCCGGCGTATTAAAAGAAGCGAGTATACTGAAGCCCTAAAATGGGCCAAGAAATATGGCCTTACTCGTCTGGCAAGATAGGTTAAGAGATAACAGAGAAAGCCTGAAATATACCCAAGAATTTACGTTTGGGGGGTGTCTAAAATATACGGTCTATCAGATTCCTTTAATTCTTAACATACAACCAACAAACAGATTTAAGCATCTTTTTTCCAGTGACAGAATTAGCATAAAAATGGGGCCTGGCCATTTTTTCTTCTTTTTCTATTGAAAAAAAAAGATGCTTACAAACATGTTGATTTAGTTCAAGATTTGCCGTAAATTAATTATTGGTAGATATTTGTGCTTAGAAGATTATTTTAATGAAAATCCTTAGAATTTTTCTCCTTTCTCTCATCTCATTTTGCATCTTGATTCAAGGAATTTATGCTGAAATCGATTATAGATGGAAAGATGTCTACATAGGCGCTTTGGAGGCTAAGTCCTGGGGTGGCCTTGTCCTTGCTCCAAATCAGGAGAGTGTATTTGCTTTTCGAATCCAGATTGAAAAAGAGAACGAAGTTGCCGATGAAAATGATATTTTTTATCTCATCTCCGAAGTTGGTCCGCACTCTCCCGATTGTACGTATGCAAGGATAAAACTGGATTTGAGCCTTCCTTTTAAAAGAGGAAGTGAAACTCCCATTCTTATAAAGCCTCCTTCAAAAAAAGATATATTAACTTTGGAGTGGTCGCGTCAGGATGAAAAAACAGTCGTAGGACGGATAACAGCTCCTTCAAACATAAAGATTAATCTTGTCCATTATTTCCCCTGGAATTTTGAAGGGACATATCTCATTCTTCCAGACGGGCAGATAAAAGGAGAGAGTTCAGGTTTAAGTAAATATCATTATTTGCTCTGGACAAACACCAAAGGAGAACTAATCGCAGATTCTCCAGGTGATGAGTTAGTTTTTTCTTTCTCTATGGAAGACAATAGATCTATCTATTTTGTGGCGGGAGTAGGGGAGGAAGAAAAGATATTGAGCGACCGCATATATCGCTACAAAAACAAAGGGACAATCGATTCTATGCTGGAGGAAGAAAAAAACAGATACAGCAGTAAAAGAGTAAGAATACAGGGACTCTACGAAGGTACAGCAAGGGCCATTACAAATAATCTATTCTGGACGATGCTCTATCAACCTGGCAGCCACAGACTTTCCGCACCTGGAGGACGAGGTTGGATCTTCTCCACTCCTGACGGAAATCCTGGTCATGAGACTATATGCGAATGGGGCTCACTCTTCAATGCGTTAGAGGCATCTGTGGAAAGCTCTAAACATGCGAAAGACATTCTAAAAGCTGTTCTTGAAACTCAGTACCCCAACGGTAATATCCCCAACTGGAGAAGCCGCTTTGGTGGGACACCTGACAGGTCCCAGCCGCCAATAGGTTCTTATGTTGTTTTGAAATTATTCCAGAGGCTGGGAGATTTAGAATTGCTGAGATATGCCTATCCTTATCTTGTAAAGTGGCATTCTTTCTGGAAAGAGGAGAAAGATAACGGGCAACTGCGCCGGGACGGAAACAGAGATGGTCTCCTTGAATGGGGAACAGATACAGAATTTTTGCCTCAAAGTGTCCCCTCTTGGGAAGAAAATATAGAAGGGAAAAAACGAGCTATGCGCGAGTCAGGACAGGATGATTTACCTAATTGGGACGATGCTCCCTTTAGTCAGGACACTGGAACATTAATTATGAACTGTATCGACTTAAACAGCCTCTTTGCTCTCGATGCTTGGAGCCTGGCTGAAATTGCCAATATCCTTAATAAAAGGGATGATTATAACAACTACTTTGCTGAATATGAGACAATAAAAGAGCTTATAAACGAGCATCTTTGGGATGAGAGAGAAGGGTTCTATTTTGATCGCTACTGGGATGGCAGATTCTCGACAAGAAAAGCAGCCTCGAATTTTTATCCTTTGCTTGCCGGTATTCCAGATAAGACAAGGGCCTTGCGAATGATCAGGCACCTCCTCAATCCTGAAGAGTTCTGGGGAGAATTCATAATACCTACGATCTCGCGGGATGATCCCGCTTATAAAGACCAGCAGCGCTGGAGAGGCACAGTCTGGCCACCGACCAATTATTTAATTTATCAAGGTTTAAAGGCCTATCATTTTGATGCCATAGCTTCTGAACTGGCCAAAAAAAGCGCTGACTTGTTCCTCCGGACCTGGGATAATTTTCAGCTCTGTCCAGAATATTTTGATTCAAGAACGGGAGAAGCGGGAGGACAAAGGTATCAGAGCTGGGGTTCTCTTTTTGCTTTAATTGCCCTGGAAGAGTACTTAGATTTTACTCCCTGGGAGGGATTCAGGTTTGGAATGATTGATCCTGATGAGAGAGGAAAGCTTTCCAGAATTTCCATCCAGGATCGCCACTATGATGTGGAGGTTTCATCCTCTGCAGTCAGGCTCAAAGAAGAAGGCAAAGAGATTTTGAGGGCGAAGGGAAGCGCTGTTTTTCGCCACTTTCTTTATTCTGAAAATGAAATCTCGTTTGAAGTGATAACGTTAAAGAGAAGAGAGATAAAGGTACAATTTTTAATCAAGGGAAAATATGAACTTTTAGTGGATGACGAGACAAAAAAGGTGTTTGAAGGGAACTCAGTGAAGTTTAAAGTTCCTGCAGGTGAGCATTCTGTTTTGATTCTTCTTTTAGAAAAACAGGATTAATATAAATCGCCCTTTATCCTTTCTATTTTTTCCCTTCTAAATAGGCTCTTTTTAGAGTATCACCCCTGACTCCCTGTCTTAGAGCCTCTAGTGCTAAAACCTCGTCCGGAGGGATGTTGCCAAGGTTAACGTTAATCCCCAGACGAAAGATTAAAGCCTGCTGCTGATTTTTCAGAGGAGCTTCCCACATTAAACAGTTCGTATCTTTGACTCCAGCAATGATGTTGTCAACTTCATCGTGCTTTATCTCTCCTTCCTTATCAAATATTCCTACGGCTTTCCCAGCCTCCCGGGCTTCGATAATAACTTTAAAAGCCCCGTTTTCCATATCTTCTCCTATCAACTGGTGAACAAGGGAAATAGGCAGAACTTCTTTCGGGTCTTTTTTTCCCACTTCAGTAAAGACTTTGAAACCTTTATCCAAAGATTTTCTTACAGCATCCTGTCTGGTTTTTCTACTTATCTCGATCGTTCCATCAGAAACTTCAATCGCAGAAAATCCAAGCTCTTTGGCTAGTTCCAAATATTTGTCAAAGACCTCTTGCCAGATAGCTATCTCCAGAAAAGTGCCTCCTGGCATGACATCTATATCGGAAGAAGTGATCATCTCGTTCTTTTTCCTCAAAAGATCCTTATCATAGAAGGCAGAAGTTCCAAATGTCAGCTTGATTATATCAATGTAGTCGCCCTCAACCTGGATCAAATCTTCGAGGCGATGAAGGCCCATTCCTTTATCAATAACCATGGTTACGCCCGCCTCTCTGGGCATGGTTGTTCTCCCTTCAACGGGCATCCTAATAATGCCTTCCCAAGCTTTGCTCATATTTTTCTCCTTTTTTATTATAGTTAGACTTTGTCAGCAGCTCAAAAGATCTCCCCAGCAATCATCTGGGTTTGAGAGAACAGAAGCAATCTTAGTGATTGTCTTGTGATGGACGAGCTGGCTTGCATATTTTAGCCTCGCCAGAGCCATCTGTTTCTCATCAAATCCCAAAACTGGTATTTTATCGTATAGAATCACGTTCTCGGCTATTTTCTGTGAGATGTTGTCAAACAGGGCTTTTGCGGCTTTTCTTCTATCCTCTATGAGATTCAGAAGAAAACCTTTTCGTCCTTCTTCAATCCGAGGAAACAATATCACGACAGACCTGGGAGTTTTAAGTTCTTCAAAGTCAGTTTTGTAAGGTGAGAGATCAAGGGCGATCTTTTTCTGCCACTCCTCACCAGCTTCTTGAGTTTCAATTTTTGGTAAGAACTGAGGAAAATTATACATCAAGGTACCCAGTCTCACATTATCAACAAGTGAACCCATAAACCATGATACGGCATCCTTTTCAATCCGGAAGTGGACGGTTTCTGTTGAAAAGAGTTTGAGCCCTTTAGCCAGGCCATTGAGAAGATAGACGGTCTTTCCGCTTCCAGCTCCTCCTATAACAACAAACATTTGATCTTTCTTCTCTTGGTAGAGAGCGCAGGCGTGGAAGTTATAAATCCTGTGTTTTCTTTCCAGTAAATAGAGAGCATATCTATAAAGGAACCCCTGGTTTCCCCACAGACTAAACCTTAAGTCCGAAGCTTCTTGAGTGAGCTTGAGATACGGCCCCCTAAATCTGGCTTTTCCTCCCGAAAATTCAAAAGAGGGATCCTCCACAGATTCTTCAACCGAGATATATCCATCAAGGTCTGCTGAATATGGGATGCTCTCAACATCTTTAAAGTCTGTAAGAAGCGACTTGACTTCTGTTTTGAGTGGAAAGTGAAAAAGGAGCTCTTCTCTATTAGATTCAATCCCGATTTTTACCTCTAGTATCTTTATCCCTGCCTTATACACAATTGTTTCCTCGTTTATCTTTGATAACTACATGATACAAAATAAAATCTAACTCTACAATAATTTGATACGAAGTGCGAGACATAATAGCGTGTGATAAGGCCAATTGGGAATCAGACCTTATCATAGGGATACCTAGATAAACCTGGAGAACAAATTAAAAAAACAATTCTTATTTGATGGCAGTGTGAATGGCGGAAACACCAAGGAAAAGAGAACGATGAGTAATACGGGCGAACCCTGCTTCACGGAGTATCGAGGAAAATTCCTCAGGACGAAAAAAACGCGGGATCGTATAAGCAAGATATCTGTAAGCGGATTTAGAGCCCGATAGAAGAACTCCCAATTGTTTTACAGTCAGTTTTATATAGAGATGAAAAAGCTTCTGAATAATTCTCACAGAAGGCTGGCTTGTTTCAAGATTCACAAAATATCCTCCTGGCTTGAGAACACGGTGAAACTCCCGTAGATGAGCAACCAGTTCGCGTTTGTTAGGGTATATGTTTCGGGTAGCAAAAGAGATAGTCACAAGATTGAATGTCCTATCAGCAAAGGGAAGCTTGCCTGACTCAGCAAGAACAAAAGAGTGGTTTGGAATTTTTCTCTTTTCTCGAGCTTTAGCTATCATCGGATGACAGAAATCGGCAGAAACAATCTTTACTTTTTCATCTGCCAAGCGTGAAAGATTAAGGGCCATTTCTCCAGTGCCACTACACACATCCAGCCATAGAAAACCCTTAGCTCTGACCGCTTCCCGAGCTGCTTTCTTCCGCCAAAGAATATCAAACCCAAGTGTCAGGACATGATTAACAAGCTCATAAGTTTCTGCAACTCCAGAAAATATTTTTTGAATGCTTTTTCTCATTCATTACTCTCTAAACTTTCTCTAAAGATTCAATCAGAAATCTAACCATAGAAAATATAATTAAGGTGGGCTTGATAAATCAAGCCCCTACCTAAGATAATCCAGATCCCTGCCTAAGATAAATCAAGCCCCTATGCAAGATTAAGTAAATCCATACACGAGACGAGTTAAGCCCATGCAAAGAATATTTCCTGTCTTTTTCTTTTCCGCCGGCTTATGAATCAAACGCCAAGAATATTAATGCGGTGGGCTTGATAAATCAAGCCCCGACATAAGATAATCCAAATCCCTGCGCAAGATAAATCAAACCATGCAAAATAAAAGGTGGATTCAATAAACCAAGCCCCTATGCAAGAAAAATTAGACGTCTGCAATATTTGTAGACCGGCATGTTTTTTTTTGTTAGAATACGTGGCTTGTTTATACGGGGAAGATTGATTTTAATATTTTTTCATTGAAAGGAGGAACATGAAAATCAAAAAAAATCGTTTATTCATTTGTTTGTTTGCGGTCATTCTCCTTTTCACAGCCACCTCCTCAGCCCGAGTTACCCCTACCTATGCTATTGTTGACTGCAAGATTATTCCTGTTACTGGTTCACCTATCGAGAAAGGAATCATCATCATCCGGGATGGACTTATCGAATCCTTAGGAGCTCAAGGAAAAATTTCAATTCCAGAAGATGCTGAAATAATCAAAGCTGAAGGCCTGTTCGCCTATCCAGGCTTGATTGATGCCCATACAAATCTCTTTCTCGAGCTTCCTAAGGAAGAGCCAAGAAGACCAGGGACTATGAGAACATCGACCGCTGAACCTCGACAAAAGGAGAAAGCCCAGCATCCTGATTTAATGGCTATTAAGCTTTTAAAACCAAAAAAAACTACCGTATCAGACCTGCACAAAATCGGAATCACAACTGTCCTGGTTGTACCTGAAAGAGGAATCTATGCCGGCCAAAGCGTTCTCTTGAACGTCAACGGAAACAAAGTAGAACCGATGGTTATAAAAAGTCCTGTTGCTCTCCATGTGAATTTTGCGACCGCGCGAGGAACTTACCCTTCCAGCTTAATGGGAACAATGGCTTTTCTCAGACAATCTTTTCTGGATACTGGACATTACTCTTCCCACAAATCTCAATTTGCAAAATCATCTCGAGGCCTTAAACGACCTGAATATAATCCTTTCTTGGAAGCTCTTTCACCCTATGTAGTTAAAAAAAGCCCTGTCTTTTTTAATTGTGCCAACTTGGAAGATATCAAGCGTGCCCTAGGACTTATCAAGGAATTCAAGCTCAACGGCTTTCTCACCGGAGCAAATGAAGCCTGGAGAGTAGCCGACCTGCTTATCAAGAATGCCAAAGTTCCTCTTCTTTTGTCCCTCAACTTCAAGCCTCCAACGACAAGTATTTATGTCAATCAAGGCGAAGAACTAAAGAAAAAAGCAGAAGAAGAAATCTATCCTGCCAATGCTGCGAATCTCCATAAAAAGAGATTAACGTTTGCACTTACCTCCCAGGGACTTAAGAAACCATCAGACATTCCAAAAAATGTCCAAAAAGCTATTAAAGCAGGCTTGCCTAAGGAAGAAGCTCTCAAGGCTATGACCATTATCCCCGCCAAATTCTTGGGAGTGAGCAGTTTTCTGGGAAGCCTTGAACCGGGAAAAGTTGCCAATGTTATACTTACTTCTGGTGAAATCTTCGCTGAAAAGACCAGGGTGGAAAGAGTTTTTGTCGACGGTATATCCTTTGAAATCAAAAAACCTCCCAAGGGAGAGAAGCCTACAAAAGTGAATATCGCTGGAAAATGGAGCGCCACAGTCTCTAGTCCCATGGGCGAGTTGGAAACGACCCTTGAAATCGAACAAGATGGAAACGAAATCAGCGGAAGCATCTCATCGAACATGGGTAAATGGGAAATAAGAGACGGGATTTTAAGCGGCAATGAACTCGCCTTAAGCATAGCAGCCACAATAATGGGAGAGGCGATGGATATGGCCTTCAGCGGAACTGCAGATAAGGACTCGATAGAAGGAACAATTGCTGTCCAGGAATGGAGTATGGAGCTGAAGGCAAAAAGAATCCCTGACGGGGAATTTTAAAGGAGAAAAAGCTATGAAAAGAAATACTATTGGTTTCATTTTAGTTGTGAGTCTGGTGGTTTTTTCAAGCTTTTCCTTCGGACAGGATCTCCTGATAAAGAATGGCACCATACTGACGGTTACCAAAGGGAAAATACTAAAAGGAGACATTCTCATAATCAAAGGCATCATAAAGCAGATCGGAGAGAACATTAAAGCACCCAAAGGAGTAAGAATCATAGATGCGTCAGGAAAATATGTTATTCCAGGGATAATCGATTCTCATACTCATATAGCCCTCACAGGAACAAATGAAAGCGCGGAAGCGATAACGGCCGAAGTCAAGATGCGGGATGTTCTTAATGCTGAAGATCGTTCCATCTATACTGCAATATCAGGTGGAGTGACGATGGTTCATACCATGCACGGCAGCGCCAACCCGATAGGAGGCGAGAACATCGTCATCAAGACGAAATGGGGGAAGACTTCGGAAGAGATGATCGTTCATGATGCTTACAGGACCTTAAAATTCGCCCTGGGTGAAAACCCCAAGAGGGCTAATTCTCCTACAGTGGGAACACCTCGTTATCCACAATCCCGCATGGGAGTAAATGCCATTATCCGCCGCGAGTTTCTAAAAGCGAAAAACTATATGGAGCAGTGGGACCGGTATTTAAAAGCGAAAAAATCCAAAAAAACTGCTAAGAATTTGATCGCGCCTCGAAAGGACTTAAGGATGGAGCAACTGGCAGACATGCTTCGCGGGAAAATGGTGGCTCGTTGTCACACCTATAGAGCTGATGAAACACTGGAATTCATTAACCTTTCTAAAGAATTTGGGTTCAAGATTGCCTGTTTCGAACATGCATCTGAAGCTTTCAAAATAGCCAAGGAACTCGCTGAAGAAAAAATTGGAATCTCCGTCTTTCTTGATAACTGGGCCTATAAAGTCGAAGCTTCTGAAGGGATTGCCTACAGTGCTGCCTACTGCACAAAAAATGGAGTCCTTGTTTCCCTAAATTCTGACAGTGGAGAGAGAATCCGGCGGTTGTTCAACGATGCGGCAAAGGCCATGAAGTATGGCGGCCTTTCTGAGAATGAAGCTCTGAAGCTGGTCACTATCAACCCGGCCATCCAGCTTGGTGTGGAAAAGATTGCCGGGAGCCTTGAAGTCGGAAAACATGGAGATATTGCCATCTTTAACGAACATCCTCTGAGTGCCTATACCCTTTGTGAAAAGACAATTATCGAGGGGGAAGTCTATTTTGATCGAGCTCAGTATCTAAAAGAGAGAAAAGAAATGGAGAAGAAAAAGAAAGAGAAAAAGGGAGGGACAAAATGACCAAGAGAACCTTCGTCTTTGCTGTAATTCTAATCATCTGTGCTTCCTTCTGTTTGACTCAAGAAAAAAGCCCGAGCGTTATTGCTATAAAAGGCGTGAACATCATCCCTGTTGTAGGTGAGGATATTACTGAAGGGACAATTCTTATAAAAGACGGATTAATCGAAGCGTTGGGAAAGAACATTGATATTCCGCAAGGTGCGAAAATAATCGATGCCGAGGGCCTTTTTGCCTATCCAGGCATGATCGATGGCTCATGTTATCTAGGCCTCCAAGAGATAAGCTCTATAAGCGCAACCGTTGATTACAGAGAAACCGGCAGAATCAATCCTCAGGTAAAAACCGTGGAAGCTCTGCGACCTGACTCCATGCATATTCCTATCTCACGGTCAAACGGGATAACAGCGGCCCTTGTAGCTCCTTCTGCCGGGCTTATTTCAGGTCAGAGTGGTTTAATCAGGTTGGTCGGTTGGACTCCTCAAGAGATGATAATAAAAAGCTCAGTCGCCATGCATATCCAATTTCCTTCCTTGCCTCGGTTAAGAAGGAGAAGAGAAACACAACCTCGAGAGCAGGCTTCTAAACAGGTTAAAGAATTGAAGGAAATCCTGAAACAGGCTCGCTATTATCAGAAAAGAAAAAATGCAGCCAAAAAAAACTTGGGACTCCATTTGCCTGAGTTTGATGAAAAATTAGAATTTCTTCTTCCTGTGGTTAACGGCGAACTTCCTGTCATGATTTCTGTGCACGCCGATAACGATATAAAAGCAGCCATCAAATTTGTCAAAGATGAAAAGCTCAAAGCAATATTCTATGGTGTCACTGATGGATGGAAGGTTGCTGAGGATATAAAAAAATCAGGCATTGCGGTTATTTTTAGCTCTCTTAATTCAGTGCCTCCCAAATGGGAAGACGGCTATGATGCTTTTTACAGGAATCCTGGTGTACTGGCAAAAGCTGGCATCAAATTTGCCTTTTCTTCGCAGAGTGCAAGCTTAGCCAAGGATTTGCCCTATTTTGCTGCAAAAGCAGCTGCCTTTGGACTCGATAAAAAAGAAGCACTCAAGGGAGTAACGATTTACCCGGCCCAGATATTCGGGGTGGATAAAATAATGGGGAGCCTGGAGAAGGGAAAAGTAGCCAACATTGTGCTCGCAGATGGAGACATACTGCAATTAAGAACCAACATCAAGCATGTTTTTATTGATGGAAAAGAAGTCGATATATCCAGCATATATACCGAACTCCTCGAAAAATTCAAGAAAAGATAGGAAAAAGAGCAGAACTGCGGCTCAACTTCTAAAAAGCGTGGATTTTGCGATATTATATTTTTCTTGACAGTGTGTTTTTCTTTATTATTAGATATCGTTAAAAGGAGGAGGAGATACCATGAAAAAAAAGATTTTTTATTTCAGTATTTTCTTATTTTTAGGCTTATTCCTTTTGACCGCATTAAGTTTTTCGGCTCAAAAAGGAAAACTCCTCAACTATGACGTAGTGATAAAGAATGCAAGTGTGTTTGATGGATCTTTGAAACCTGCGTTTAGGGCGGATGTAGCTGTTAAAGATGGCATGATCGTTAAGGTTGAAAAGTCGATCAAAGGCTCAGCCGCTAGAGTGATAAACGGCAAAGGACTTTATGTCACACCTGGATTCATCGATCTTCATACTCATGTCGATAGAGGAATGTATTTTGTGGAAAACAGGGCATGTCTTAATTATTTAACCCAAGGTGTAACAACGGTTATAGTCGGCCAGTGCGGCGGCAGCGCCTGGCCAATTTTCGAGAAAGCCGAATACCTTATAAAGCTCTGGTCAGAAGAAGGAATCGGACCCAACGCAGCTCTACTTGCTGGGCATGGAACTTTGCGTCAAATCGTGATGGGGATGGAAGATAGAGAGCCTACGGCAGAAGAGCTTGAAAAGATGAAAGCTCTCCTAAGGGAAGCCATGGAACAAGGTGCTTACGGTCTTTCTACTGGTTTAGTTTATCAGCCGGGCTCTTTCGGAAAAACAGATGAAGTCATTGAACTGGCAAAGGTCATCGCTCCCTACGGCGGCATATACCATACCCATACCCGGAATGAGAAGGATAAGCTTCTTGAAGCAATAAGAGAAGCAATTGAAATTTCAGATAAATCAGGTGCGCCAGTCCATATATCGCATTTTAAGGTTATGGAAAAGAGGAATTGGGGACTCGTCAAAGACGCCTGCGGCATCATAGAGGAAGCCCAAGCAAAGGGAATAAAGGTCACCGCTGACCAGTATCCTTATCGATTCTCAAACGGCTATCCATACATGAGTCTAATTCCAAGGTCAGCCTGGCTAGGAATTGAAGAAGAAAGAGAAGGCAGAGAAAGAGTAGAGAGCGAAAGGTTGACATCAAAGGATACTGAAGCTATTTTTGACCATCTCAGAGATTCCCAGTTGATTGAGCTCTATAAAAAAGTTACTCCTTACTATCCTCTCTCTGAACGACATCTTCAGTTTCTCAACGAGATTCCAAGAGATAGGCTCGTAAGGCTTGTTTCCAGGAGTATAATCAACTCTGGAAATTTCAGGGGGCCAGGTAATACCAAAGAAAGAAGTATGTTTTTAGCGAGGATGGCAAATCCAGAAGAGGCTCAGAAGATCCGAGAACAGATCAGAGAATACATAGACAACATAACAGGTCCGGAAAATTTCATTGTTGGCATTTGTGTTGAGAAAAATCTTGAAGGTAAATCTTTAAAACAAGTTGCGGCGATGAAAGGAAAATCCGTAGAAGATACAGCCATAGAACTGGAACTTATGGGCGCCAGGTGCGTCCCTCTGCGGATGGGCGAAGAGGACATCGAGTACATCATGAAAAAAGACTACGTGGGAACAGGAAGTGATGGTACTGCCCCACCTTATGGCATAGGGCTACTTCACATCCGCGCTTATTCTACATTTCTGCATAAAATAAAAAAATATGCTCTTAAGCGAAAAACTGTCTCCCTTCCCCACGTCATCCGGTCGCAAACATCTCTTCCAGCTAAAATCATGAACTGGGATGGCAGAGGCTGGATAAAAAATGGATACAAAGCTGACATAGTTGTCCTTGATCTGAATAACATAAAAACCAGGACTTCTATTTCTAATCCCCATGCCTACAGCGAGGGAGTCAAATACCTGCTGATCAACGGTGAACTTGTTCTGGACAGAGGAAAGTGGACAGGAAAGCTCCCCGGGAAAGTAATCAAGCTTAAAAAGTAATAAGGCGGGAGACAAGACAGTCAATCTTAGGAAAGTTTGATTTATCTGTAGGGGCTTGATTTATTAGAATAAATGGGGACAGGCCCCATTTTGTAAGTAAGAGGACATTCTCATCCAGAAAATGGGGCCTGTCCCCATTTATTCGTTCGTTAATAATGTTCCCACCATAGGCAATTAGCCAGTTAATAATTGCTTTTTTGCCAGAACAGGTCTTTTGAAAAGGTAAAAAACAGAAATAACGGCGCCAAGCGCCCCAATAAGAAGAAAAGGCGAATTTATCCCAAACCTATCAGAGAGAAACCCGGCTGCAAGGACAACGATTGCGCCGGTGACCATCTGAACATTGGCAGCAAGGCTAAAAGCCTGAGTTTGATTTTTAGGCGAAACCTCATCTCCAACAAAGGATAGAAAACTCGGATAGACAAGGAAAAGGAAAGCCCCAAAAAAGAATAAGCTCACCAGAGCCAGCTCTTTCACAGGAGCTATCCCCAGTATAAAAAGAAAGAATGTGGCACCGATAAATGCAGAAACAGAAATTTTCAACCGTCCTAGATGCCGGCTTAAAAACCCGAAGAAGTAAGTCATGACTGTTCCGACTCCGATCCATAAGGCTAGATAAAGACCGGTTTGTCCCAAAGGAATCTGAAATCTATGGTTGAGCAGAGAAGGAGCATAAAAAACAGTCGTTCCCCAGCATGCTCCCCCAAAAACAAATCCAGGGATATAGATCTTAATATTCTTCAGTGTCTCCATCCATGATGAAAAGTCAGGCTTGTGCACTTCATCTCCCCGAGTAGAGGTTTTTCTTACAGCCAAGAAACTTATCGAGCCGAGAAAAAGGGCCACACCAGCCCAAACGAAGAGCGGCACTTTCCAGTTAAAGCTCTGAGCAAGATAGCCAGAAGATATGAAGGCAAGAAAGACTCCAAGATTTCCTGACCCACTTTGGATGCCCATGGCAAAATCAATCCCCTGGCTTGGGTGAGTTTTTGAGACCCAAGCTACCCCTACGGAATGGTAAAAGCTGGTGAAAGCTCTCATTATTAGATAGATGAAAAGAAGAGAAGCAAAAGTAGAAGAAAATGTTATTAAGGAAAGCGTAATGCAAATTCCTATATAGCTAAAGAAAAGCATAAACTTGTGTTCAACCTTGCCAGAGATATTAGCAATAATAATCTGGAAGAGGAAAGTAGCAAGGAGTCCAAGGTTTGACAAAATGCCGATATGAAAATATTTTTTGATTATAAACTGTTGGGTGTAGAGAAGAGGAAAAATCATCGGGACTGTGACAGTCGCAGCATCATTTAGAGCATGGAACAGAGAAGCAGAGAAAAGAACCTTATTTTTCATCCCTCATAAAAGAAAGGAATTTATACTAAACATCCCCTGGTTTGTCAATTTTGGTGTCTTTGATAAGTAATCATCTCCATTTCCCTAATTAGAAAAGGTTTGGGAAATAGTCTGGCTCCCTTGCTTGGCGAAGGCTGTATGGTAAAAAAACCGTGAGAAAGGCTGAGCGGGCATGGTTCCTCTTCGAAGGAGAGGAGAGCGAAGCCTGGATCCGAGTTGCTTTTGGCTCGCTGGGGCAAAAAGCAACGCGTTTTTGAGCTTTATAGCCTGAGCCTTTTTTTTATCAAATAAGTAGCCTGTCCCCTTTATTTCCGTTTATTTTTGCCTAAAAAGATGAACTCATAAAATTTGTGTTGATTCCGTTTTATAAATTGAGTAATTTAGGAAGAACGATAAATAAGTCATAAGGAGGCATGATGAGAGATAAGTTTTCGAGAAGGGATTTTCTTAAAACGGGAATTGGTATAGGAGCAGCCTCGATGTTCACAGCAGGAAAAAATTTAGCCGGAGAAGAGAAAAAAGCAGGAAAGATGTGTGTAGTATCCAGCAGAAATGGTTTAAGAGCCACAGAGAAAGCCATGGAACTTCTCAGGCAAGGAAAAGATCCATTGGATGCAGTTATAGCCGGGGTTAACATTGTTGAAAGTGATCCCAATGACAGGTCTGTAGGCTATGGAGGACTTCCTAATGAGGAAGGTGTTGTCGAGCTTGATTCTTCAGTCATGCATGGCCCCACCCATAATGGCGGCGCAGTGGCCAGCATTAGAAACATAAAGAATCCATCCAAGGTAGCCAAACTTGTCATGGAAAGAACTGACCATGCGCTTCTTGTCGGAAAAGGTGCCCTGAGATTTGCTAAAGCTCATGGTTTCAAGGAAGAAAACCTCCTGACAGATAGAGCCAGAGAGATTTGGCTTCAACGAAAGGAAATGCTCTCAGACAGGGATTTTTGGTTTGCTCCCAAACCTGAGAAGCTAGAAAAAGAATTGGAATCCTATCTTGGTTCCTATGGAACTATCAACTGTTGTGCCATAGATGCTTCAGGCAATCTTGCAGGTGTGACAACCACCAGCGGGTTCTTCTTTAAAATACCGGGAAGGGTAGGGGATTCACCGATTATAGGAGCAGGCCTTTACGTTGATAACGATGTCGGAGCAGCAGGATCAACAGGAAGAGGAGAAGCCAATATCCTTAACTGCGGAAGCTTCCAGGTGGTAAATTTCATGAGCAGAGGTTTTTCTCCAGAAGAAGCATGTCTCAAATCATTAGAACAAATTGCCGACAAGTCAAAGCTTCTTCCTCACCTTTTAAATGAAAAAGGCCTTCCTCGATTTGGCCTCAACTTTTATGCCGTCAACAAAAAGGGTGAATATGGAGGAGCTTCCATGTGGAGCGGCCGAAACTTTGCTGTCCACGACGGGAAGGAAAATAAATTAAGACCTATTGCTTATCTTTATAAAAAAGAGAAGTAAATATTAATTAAAAGATATTATTTCCTCTTATGCCCCCCCTGCATATTAGATAGCCTCAACAAGGGAATTATTTATTTCGTCAATGTTCCTCTAAAATGTTAGCTCTGTAACCCTGTTTCATAAGTTTTTTGGCGATTTTTTCAGCCGATTTCACGCTCCGCGCCTTAATTCTTACCCTGTAATAAGTGTTAGAAGAAGTTTTTACCTTCGAGATGTAGGCACTCCTGTAGTTCTTCTGGAGTTTCCTTTTGAGGATTTTGGCGTTTTTTTTGCTACTAAATGATCCAACCTGAATAGAAAATTTCTGTGAAGATTTTTTGGGAGAGTATTTTTTCAGCACCTTAATCTTAACAGGTGCAACTCCTGTAATATCCATGCCTAACTTCTTTGCTGCAGCATAAGAAAGGTCGATGATTCGTCCCTTTACAAAAGGACCACGGTCGTTTATGCGGACCACAATTGATTTTC
Organism: uncultured Eubacteriales bacterium; assembly: GCA_964435925.1. GTDB lineage: Bacteria > Acidobacteriota > Aminicenantia > Aminicenantales > Aminicenantaceae > SOIV01. The sequence continues at coordinate 16,732 of CAYTBG010000039.1, forward strand.
CGTTATTTAGATTTGTAACCCTGACATAAGCTCCAAAGGGAAGAGTTTTATGCGCCGCTGTCAAAGAGTGCATATTATAGATCTCTCTATTTGAAGTGAGCTTTCCATGAAAATCAGGTCCATACCAGGAAGCAAGACCTTTTTGGACATTCCCAGAACGGAAATAACTCTTCCCTGCGCAGGAGGTCAAAAGGATGATTGAACAAAGAATAGACAGCAACCTCAACCTTTTAATTAGGATACCGGACATGATTAATTCGTCCTTAAAGCAGACAAGCCTTGTTTTTCAATCCTCCAAACAATGGCAGAATGTCAAAATTCTTTCAATCTTCCTTGAAAATGATATAAAGTTTTACGCTTATTCAATTCTCTCGCCTTAAAATTAACCACATTCTAGTATATTATGTCAAATCATACGGCGGCAGCATTTGCAAATCCATGATAACTGATTATCATATTCGAGGCATAGGTTTTGCAATAATGGAATGGGAATCCTTTGTCGATTGCATATTTCTGGATATATCTTTTCTTTTCTAATAGAATAAATTCTCGTGAAGAAAACAATTCATCTCATAGGGAAAAGTTCGTTTCTGTATCATGTTTTATGGAGATAGATGAAAAAAATTCTCTTTTTTACTCCCGCTGCCTTATATTACGCCTTTATATTTTATTTATCTTCAAGGAGCCATGATATCAAAATTGATATTCTCTTCTTCGATAAAGTAATTCATATTGTAGAATTTGCCCTTCTGGGACTCCTCCTGTCCTTTGGCTATTTCATGAGTTTGAAATCTTCCCTAATGGTAAAGGCTGTATTAACTATTTGCAGCGGAATTCTTCTCGGAGGCTTGGATGAATTCCATCAATATTTTATCCCTCGCCGCTCTGTTGAATTCTTCGATGTAATGGCAGATGGAATCGGAATACTCATCGGCCTGTTTTTATATTATTATTTTTCGCGGTCTGTGAAAGGAAAGACTTTCGCTGAAAAATTATCAAAATTATGACCATAAACTAGATCATGACAATAAGGAACCAAAATGGGGGATAGTAAAGAAAAAGTCTTTTATTCTCCCTCCGCTGTTGCAGGAGAAGTAAATATTCTCTGTCCAAGCTCCTGATCAAGCATAAATAAGCCGCTGTGATCCTCACCTAACAATCTAAGTTTTTGGACTATCTCATCAGCTGAAGACTCTTCCTCAACCTGTTCAGCTACAAACCACTGTAAAAAATTATTAGCAGCATCGTCAGCTTCAGATACTGCAAGAGTAACCAGGTCGTTTATCAGACCCGTTACCTTTTGCTCGTGCTCGTAAACTTGTTTGAAAGCCGCCAAGGGCGAATCCCACTCCGTTAAGGGTGCACTGATAGAAGTCAGAGCTACTCTGCCTCCTCTCTCATTTATGTAATCATAAAATTTCATTGCATGGACTAATTCCTCCCGCGTTTGCGCTAGCATCCAATTGGCAAATCCCTTGAGGCTTACTGATTCAAAATAAGCAGCCATCGAAAGATAAAGATAGGCAGAATAAAGTTCTGCATTCAACTGTTTATTTAAAGCATCCTGGACTTTTACTTTTATCATTTTTTTTGCTCCTCTTTTTATGGTTTTACCTTAAATCCCAATTCCTCCAACTTTTTTATGACTTCATTTAAATCTTTTCCCTGTCTATTACATCCCTGAGGTATTGTTATTGCTTTACCCAGAGTTTTCCTTGTTAACGGATTTGCTATACCCAAGAATCCCATCTCCTTTAATACTTTTATCAGCTCAGAATAGGTTTCTGTTAGCTCATATACATTTTTCTTTAAATCAATATGTTTCTGCATCCAGTCTCTTTTCTCCTTCGAGCTTTTTTATTTCTGTTAAGTCCTGGCTGACTTCAAGAGTTCCTAGATAAGAGCCCCCTTCGTCTCTCACGGCAAAATATCTTATATACACAAATTTTCCCTCTTGATTAATCCAGAAATCAACTGTATCCTTCTTTCCCTCTTTAAAGGATTTTAAAATTTTCTCGACTGCCTTCAAGCTTTGAGGAGGATGGCAATTCTGTACTTTTATCCCGATAACGGATTTTGTTCGCAAGAAAATTCTTTCTTTACTATCGGAAAAATATCTGACTTTATCTTCATTATCCACAAAGGTAATATCTACTGGCAGCGTATTTAATACAGACATCAATTCGTTTAACCGAAGTTTCCCTGTAGGGAGGATAATTTCGTTGTTTTCAAAAACTGGTTCTTCGAGCAGAGCGCTTTTCAAATCCTTTACAAGAGCCTCGGTTTCCTTGCGTTTCTCCACAAACACATAACCTACTTCTTCACTCTCTCTCAGGATTTCAATCCAGTCGTTTGCACTCAATTTTTCAAGGCAAGTCGGAAAAAGAATGTTCTCTTCTTTAAAAATCATCCCTTTTACTTCTTCTATCAATGGATCCAGGGAGTTTTTTGAGTATGGTTCCAAGTCTTTGATATCTTTTATTTCTTCGACCGATGAAATCGCCTTTTTTAATAAATCTCTAACCTCATTATCCTTTCCCCACATAACCTTTGAAGGGGCAGTAAGTCCCTGTTTCTCTAAAAAAGGAAAAAGAACCAGCTCTTTTCTTGCATAGTGTATCTCAATACCTCTTAATTCGTTCAGCAAATCATTTAGTTTCCGTTTTGTTTTGGAGAGTTCTTCCTCTCTTTCCTCTTTCAGCTCTTTAAGGAAATCAGCGATTTTTTCAATCTCTCGATTTTCTAACTTGAAGAGATAAACAGGATGAGATGAAAATGTTTCTTCAATAATGGATTTTTCCAGGGCTGATTGGAAAAGCAAGGCATGGACATTACAAAACTTTTTTATCTCTTCAGGAGAAATCCCTTCATTTATAAGAGCTTGCTCTATCTCGGCAATTTCTGTCGAACTCGCAGTACCTATTTCCTTTTCGAACCTCTCTTTTGCTTCCTCAATTGTTAAACCTTGGTGAAGTTTACGGATGATATCCTTCATTATTTCTTTATTCTTCTGTTTATTCGAATTTTTGGTCATAAATCCCCCTTATTCAGTAAAAGATATGTTTAAGTTTTGCTTATATTTAAGCTAAGGATCACCAATTCTCAGCCAGCAATTCAAAGTATGCCTTGGCATGGGCACAGGCTGGACATTCATCAGGAGGCTCATTGCCTTCAGAAATATACCCACAATTCCGGCATTTCCATTTTACAACCTCATCTCGCTTGAAAACCAGGCCATTATTAACATTCTTAAGCAGGCTTAAGTATCTTTTCTCATGCTGCTTCTCTGCAACTGCGATAGATCTCATTGCCTCGGCTATCTCTGAAAATCCCTCCTCATCGGCTATTTTTGCAAACTCTGGATACATGGTCGTATGTTCGTAATTCTCTCCTGCCGCAGCCTCTTTAAGATTATCCTTAGTATCTCCGATTATACCAGCCGGGTAAGAAGCCTGAATCTCTGTCTCACCGCCCTCTAAGAATTTAAAGAGCCTCTCTGCATGTTCCTTCTCGTTATCCGCAGTCTCTAAGAATACTGCACGAATCTGTTCATAGCCTTCCTTTTTTGCTTTTGAGGCAAAAAAGGTGTAGCGGTTTCTTGCCTGAGATTCTCCGGCAAACGCGGTTAAAACGTTCTTTTCTGTCTTTGTTCCTTTTAAATTATTCATTTTTTTCTCCCTCTTAATTATTTTATTTATTTTTATTCTTTTTTATAGAAACTTTTTTAATTTTTCTTTTAAAATTGAAAAGGCCTCTTTTGGAGTAGAGCAGTAAAAGAAAAGTTTAAGATCCTCTGCAGAAATTGTCTTGTATTTTAAAAGTTCATCAAAGTTTATGATTTTTCGCCAGTATTCTTCCCCATAAAGGAGTATTACCAGATGATCTCGAGAAATCTTATTTGTCTGAACCAGCGTAAGCGTTTCAAAAATCTCATCCAGAGTGCCATAACCGCCAGGGAAAGCTACCACGGCCTTTGCTTTATACATCAGCCAAAATTTTCTCATAAAAAAATAATGGAAGATAAAAGAGAGCTCAGGAGATATGTAGCGATTAAGGTATTGCTCCTCAGGAAGAGAGATATTCATGCCGATAGATTTTCCTTCTGCTCGCAATGCCCCCCGGTTTGCAGCTTCCATTATGCCGGGCCCTCCTCCTGTGCAGACAACAAAATTTTTGCCCTTTTGCTTTAACTTTATTGCCCATTTGACCAAGTTGTATGAAAGTTCTTCAGCTTCCCAATAGTACCTTGTTAAAGGAGAATTTTTCTCCTCAACTTTTGCCTTTGTAGAACCAAGGAAAAGAATTGTATTGTTGACCTTCCATTCATTCAACCTCTTCAAAGGCTCTAAATACTCACTTAAAATCCTCAAAGTGCGGGCTTCACGAGATTCTAAAAACTCCGCATTCTTATAAGCTTTTTTTGTCGATTCAATTTTTTTCATATTGACCTCTTTCTAAAATCGGAAGGGGATTTTATCCGAATTGTAAGATTAAAACAAGTCACGGACAGGCTTTGAAAACAAGTCGGGGACAGACTTTGAAAACTTTATTATTTATTTTCTTCTTTTTTAAAAACCAAACTTTCTGTTTTATACTTGAAAAAGTGAAAAGAAACTTCTCTTAGCCTGTTCATCATTGACCTCAAACATTTTCTATGTAATAATTTTTTTATAGTTTATAGAGAACTTAACAGAAAGGTTAGGTGCGGGGAAAAATGCAAATTACTAAAAGAGCAAATGTTTTTCACTTAACAACTTTTAGAGCCTTTGGATAAATGCCTCTAGTTAGGTGAAATTATTTCCTATTTCAGGAGGGCAATATGCAGGATCAATCCAGATCAAAAAAACAACTAATAAATGAATTAGTGCAATTGCGCCAACAAAATGCTGAATTGGAAAAGTCAGGAATTAAGGACGAACAGGCGGAGGAGGCTCTGCGGGAAGCTAAAGATCGCTTGCACAGTCTATTTGACGGTATTCTAGTGGGATTTTACCGATCCACTCCAGAAGGCAAGAGACTGGATGCCAACCAGGCCTTCATGCAGATGGTGAGGTGCCCAAATCGGGAGGCCTTTCTAAAAGGAAATATCGTTGACGATTATGTGAATCCTGAAGATCGCAAGAAGTGGCAGGCCCAGATGGAGCTCAAAGGTGTTGTCAGGGGTTTTGAGGCACAATGTCGTCGGCAGGATGGTACGGTCTTCTGGATGCGAGATAGTGCCCGAATTGTCCGAGATAACGAGGGACAGGTACTGTATTATGAGGGAGCTGTGGAAGACATCACCGAGCGCAAGCAGACAGAGGAAGATTTAAAAAATGCATTAGCAGACTGGCACTCCACTTTTAATTCAACAGAAGACTTGATTATGCTGCTAGACAAGCAATTCAAGATAATCAGGGCTAATCTCTCAACCGCAAGATTTGTTGGATTAGATATCAATGAAATTCTTGGCAAGAAGTGTTATCAATTACTTCATAAAACAAAGGCTCCTCCTGATATATGCCCCCTCAAAAAGATGAAACAAACAAAGAAACATGAAGAAGCTGAGCTATATTTGGCTGAAAGGGACGTCTGGGTGGTGGCATCAATCGACCCTGTATTTAATGACAAAGGAAATTTAATCAGATGCGTTCACGTTATCAAAGACATCACCAAGCGCAAGAAGGCACAAGAGGAATTGAAAAGTTCTGAGGAGACGTTAAAGATATTATTTGAATTTGCACCGGATGCTTATTTTGTGTACGACTCTAAAGGCAACCTTGTCGACTGCAACAAAGCTGCAGAGAAATTAATGGGTTATACAAAGAAAGAATTATTGGGAAAGAGTTTTTTAAAATTGAAACTACTGCCCCCAGATCAAATCCCAAAAGCAGTTAATGGTTTGGCCAAAGTTATCATGGGTAAAACCAGGCCGCCAGTTGAATATACTTTAAAGAATAAAGATGGCAATCAGGTCGAAGTAGAAATAAGCACCTATCCTGTAAAGATCAGAGGCCGAGCTTTAGCGACAGCCATTGCCCGAGACATCACTGAGCGCAAGAAGGCAGAGGAGACAGAAAAGCAATATGCCTTCAGCCTTGCTTTTCTATCAAGAACCGCTATGGAATTCGTGGAGCTTCTGTCCGAATCGGATATCTACCAGTTCATAGGCAAGCGGCTGAGAGAACTCGCGGGCAACTCTTTCGTTCTTGTTAATTCATTCGATGAGACAACTCAATGCATTCAA
>CAYTBG010000040.1:0-22396 GCA_964435925.1 uncultured Eubacteriales bacterium
TAGATATCAATGAAAATAAATATTGGTGTCGGCATAATTTATGAATAATTCAGGTTATTTAATTCCTGCATAAAAAATAGAGTTAAAGAGGAGCCTGAAAGTTCCGTAGGATTGCGCTCTAAATTGAACTGGGAAGCCCAGGAGGATTATCTTGCCCTTTCCGTAAGGAATATCCAGGATCGCTGCTTTTTGGCGAATTATTCTATCACCATAGATCCAACCGCTCATCAGAGGATTTTCTTCAGGGTACTTGGATATACTTTTAGGTTCCTTTTTTGCTCCAAATGAGGGCATAACATCAAAAGCACAGCTATTATCGAATATTATCGCTGCTTCCTTGGGCATGCCGTAGGCCAAGGGGTGGCTGGCATCAAATTCCATACGAAGGATGGACCCGGTGCATACGAATTCACCTCTTTTTACTTTTTTTAAAACATTCCTGACTGGCAGGCCGAAATGTTCAACAGCCAGGTTGCAGGCAGCATTCATGAAAATTAAGGTCCCACCGTTTTCGACATATAATTTCAAATTGCGAACACCTCCAGGAGTAATTCCTCCTACATACTTAGGTGGCATGGTTCCTTTGGCATATCCGTTTATCACCGCTTCAGGTCTGTAAGTGTCGGGCATAATGATGGCATCGTAGTTCGCATTGAGATTTCCCGCACGGATATCTGCATCATGAATGCTCGAATAGGGGAATTCGTACTTCTCCAAGATTAATCTTGTCCAGCCTTCATCCGCGCTCGCAAGCCAGGATTTGTACATGCCCAGCCGAACTGGCTTGATGCTCAAAGTCTTGACTTTAGGATCGCGAGAAATCCCGGTAATTTTAAGGTCAAGGTCTTTGGCCAACTCCACCATGAAAGATCCTTTAAAGCTTGTTGAAGGAACAATGATTGTGCCTTCAGGAAAACGTGTGTTATTAGCTGAAAAGGGCCCTTTTGCCCAGAAAACTTTGCCTCCCTGTTTATGAATTCTATTCGTTGCTGTAAAGCTATTATTGCCTTCATGCCGAATAAGATAGGAATGTCCAGACTTGCCCACAACACTTCCTTGCTGGAGCTTGACTTCTTTTACTCTGGTCATTTTTGACGTAATTAGTGAATTAGCTGCGTAGACTTTCATCCCAAACTGGTAGGGAAGAGTCCAGCCCATCATGTCGTAAGATTCAAACGGAGCCCCTTCGAATTTTACAGGATCGATAAGACCCTGCCACAGATCCGGGTATTTCCTTAGGTCCGGATAGTTCTGTTCTTCAAACACATTTTTGATGAAAAGAGCAAAGGGCTGGGTCATAGGGATGACGTAAGTTCCAACTGGATATTTTATTCCGTCACAGGTAAAAGATTCACCACTCCTGTAGACATCAATTCCCAGGAGAATCATTCGGTTGAGAAGAAGAGAAGCGGTTCCCGGGTCACGCTGATTCACAGGAATTATCCAGCCATGAGGTGGTTCTTTACTGAATCTATTGATAACATCCTTGCCCATCTTATACTTGTTGAATAGCAGCTCCTCGCGGTATTTCGAAGCTACATCAAGAACAGCTCTGGATGCTGTCAAACAGTAATCCACTGCATCTTTGAGGCGCCACCAGCCTCCTTTCCAGGGATTCGGGTAAAAGGCAGACATCGTTAAATCGCGGTACTGTGTGGGAAAATCCCGGATAGTGTAAAAATAAGGCGTTGCATAACGATAAAGAGCGGTTTCCGTAAGAATGGATATGATATTGTGGGAATCCACAACCTGAGTCACATAACCGGGATACCATGTGTCAAAAATGAGTCTGGAGATGGCCCCTTCTTTGCCTTCCTTGTCAAAAGCAGCGCCCATGGCAGAGCCAACCAGGTTTTGCCAGCGAACGATGAGAGGATGGACATTAGGATTTGTAGGCTCTGAGTTGGGAGGAGTCCAGATACGGGCAGGAAAAGGAGCTGTTTGATGATGATTATACAGGATAACTGGATACCACTCTTTGTTAACCAATCTGGTCAGATGTTGTGTTTCTATTAAATTGGCAATATAGGAGTCCCGGTTGTTGTCGTGTCCTGCATATATGTGGTACAGCATGGGCATAGGGGAGACCTCAAAAGGAGTGCCAACGTTAGGATGGTACCATTCAGCTAGAAGATTCATCCCATCCGGATTTGCAAAAACAAGAACTAGAATAACATCATTAAGGATTCTGAGTGTTTTCGCATCTTTTGCCGTTACTAAATCATAAGCAAGCTGAATATTGTGTTGAGCAGGAGCACATTCATTTGCATGGAGACCCCCATCGATATACACTATCGCCTTCCCTTCCTTTGAAAATCTACTGGCTTCAGCGTCAGAAAGACCTTTCACTAAAGATAGTCTTTTGATTATCTGTTTATATTTCTCAAGATTGCCCAAGTTTTCCTCAGAGGAGATGACAGCGTAGGTTAGAGTCTGTCCCATTGATGTTTTCCCCTCTTTAAACAGTTTGATCCTGCTAGAGTTCTCCTCAAGTTTTTTAAAGTATTCTATGGCCTGGGTATAGGTAGCTAAATGATAATCAGCTCCGACTTTGAAACCAAGGATTTCTTCAGGTTCCGGAACACTCTGGCCGAAACCAAGAAAAGAAAAAGTCATAATGACAATAATGAACAATAAAGGTTTCATTTTTTTTAGCACTTTCATCAATCCCTCCTTTTAAAATGCATTTTTAATATGGCAAATGGAGTATTCTTCCTTTTCATCGAAGGATAGGGATATCACATCAAATCGGCACTCCACATCCTGAAGATTATTTTTCACCAAAAAACCCTGAGCGATCTTTCTAATCTGTCGCTGTTTAGAAGGCGTCACTGATTCCTCAGGAAAACCATAATTTGTACTTCTCCTTGTTTTCACTTCCACGAAAACCAAAGTTTTCTGATCATAGGCAATAATATCAATTTCACCCCTGAACAAACGGTAGCTTCTGGCTATGACCTTGTATTTATTATCTTCCAAGAAGTGAAGAGCAATTTTTTCGCCTAACTTACCAAGATCGAAAGGCGTCTGCTTATTTATTTCCAAAATTTTCTCTTTAGGCTTATTGTTTGCTTTTAATAACTTTCCATCTAACTCCGTCTTTTGTATCTTCTAAAACAATTCCCTGTTTTAGTAACTCTTTTCGTATCTGGTCGGCTAATTCATAATTTTTATCTGTCCGGGCTTTTTCTCTATCTTCTATTTTCTTCATGAGCTTGGAGGACAAAGTCTCCTCTTCCTCTCCTGGGAGAACTGCTAAAACATTATCAAAAGACAGGATAGAAGACATCAGCTTTTCTCCATCTTTTCTGTAGACTTTTCCTTGAGAGATTAAGATATTAGCTTTTCTAATCATTTCAAAGAGCGCTCTTAGAGCAACAGAGATGTTTAAGTCATCACCGAGCCCAGCTATGAATTTTTTATTCGTGTCTTCAACAAGTCGTGAGATGTTCTTATTTTCTCCTTCTTCAAACGGGCGATTCTTTAGTTCATACAGAAAGTCATTTATCCTCTTGAGTGAAGAACTGGCCCCCTCGAGAGCCTCAAACGTAAAATTGAGCATTTTTCGGTAGTGCGTGGAAAGAAGAAGAAAGCGGAGGGCATAGGGATCTACATTTTTGGCTAAAAGGTCACGCAAGGTATAAAAGTTACCTTTGGACTTCGACATCTTCTCCCCATCAACGATGAGATGGCGACAATGAAGCCAGTAATTGACAAATTTTTTTCCAAAAAACGCTTCAGATTGGGCGATTTCATTCTCATGATGGGGAAAAATATTATCCACTCCCCCGCAGTGAATATCAAAGGTTTGACCCAGGTATTTAGAGCTCATGGCCGAGCACTCGATATGCCAGCCCGGTCTCCCTGGGCCCACTTCAGTTTCCCAGAAAGGTTCACCTTCTTTTTTGTCTTTCCAGAGGGCAAAATCATTAGCACTTTCCTTCTCATATTCGTCTGATTCCATTCTCTTTCCTGGCCTGAGCTCTTTGAGATCAATCTTTGAAAGTCGTCCATAATTTGGAAATTTTGAAATATTGAAGTAAACAGAACCATCTTTTTTATAAGCATATCCCTTCTCGAGAAGGCCCTTTATGATCATTATCATATCTGGAATATGGTCTGTGGCTAAGGGATAGTAATCAGCCTTTGAAATGTATAATTTCTGGATGTCTTCAAAAAAAGCATCAGTATATTTTTTGGTAAATTCTTGAAGTTTTACTTTTTCAGCATTGGCTCCTTTTATGGTTTTGTCATCCACATCTGTGATATTCATAACATGCGTGACTTTGTAACCCCTGAAAATAAGGAATCTCTTTAGTAAATCTTCAAAAATATAAGCACGGAAATTGCCGATATGAGCAAAATCATAGACCGTAGGACCGCAGGTATAGAGCTTGACTTCTCCTTTCACGATCGGGTTAAAAAGCTCTAATTTTCCACTCAGAGTGTTAAAGAATCGAATCATGATACACTATTATTAAAGATAACAATCAGCAGAGTCAACACTAAACTCCTATAAGCATTTCCATATCCGTTGCAACTCATTGCAAAACCTTTTCTAATAACGGAAATGAAGATGCTTATTAAATTCCTCCCAAGATTGACCGGGTTTGGTTTTTATGCAATAATCTTGAAACTTAAAAGGGCGACCTAGATCATGAAAACTCGGATTGGAATTAGAAAAGAGGAAAAAAATCCATGGGAAAGAAGGGCTCCTCTGATTCCTGCTCACATTCGGCAAATGGTCAAAAATAATCCCTTAGAGATCTGGCTTCAGCCGTCCTCAATCCGCATCTTCTCCGACAAAGACTATCTTCAAGAAGGAGCCAGGATAGAAGAGGACCTTGCTCCCTGCTCAATTATTTTTGCCATAAAAGAAATTCCCCTCCAATTTTTCAAAAAAGAAAAAGTATACATATTCTTCTCTCACACAATAAAAGGGCAATCCTATAATATGCCCATGCTTCAAAGAATGATAGACCTTCAGTGTACTTTGATCGACTATGAAAGAATAGTAAACGAGAAAGGACAAAGGCTTCTATTTTTTGGAATGCAGGCAGGACAGGCGGGAATGATCGATACTCTTTGGGCTTTAGGACAAAGGCTGAATCATGAGAAAATAAAGAATCCCTTCTCTTTGATCAAACTGGCACATGAATATGGGAGCCTAGTTGCTGCTAAAGAAGCAATAAAAAAAGCAGGATGGCAGATCTATAATGATGGTCTTGACCTTTCTCTTGTTCCCTTGGTCATCGGTTTTACAGGGTATGGCAATGTCTCCCAGGGAGCTCAGGAGATATTCAATCTCTTGCCTTACGAAGAGGTCGAACCCGAGAAAATCAACTCCTTTTTTGAGGAAAAAAATTATTCAGCCAGCAGTGTTTATAAGGTTGTCTTTAAAGAAGAACATATGGTAAAACCCATCAAAGCGAGTCAAAAATTTGACCTCCAAGACTATTACGATAATCCTCAAAAGTATAAATCGATTTTCGATTCCTATCTTTCTTTTCTCGCAGTCTTGGTCAATTGTATTTTCTGGACACCCAAGTATCCAAGATTTGCGACAAAAAAAAGTTTGAAACAACTTTTTATTATGGATGATAAACCTCGTCTGCGAATAATCGGAGATATTTCTTGCGACATTGAAGGGTCCGTGGAATGTACAGTCCAGGCAACTACTCCTGACAATCCTGTTTTTGTCTACGATCCCCTGGAAAAGAAGGCAAGAGATGGAGTAGAGGGGAGGGGAATTGTTGTTATGGCTACAGATAATTTGCCGGCTGAGATATCTCTTGAATCTTCGATATTCTTCAGCAATGCACTCAAGCCTCTGGTTCCAGCTATTGCTAAAGCAGACTTTTCTGGAAATTTTGCAGATTGTAATCTTCCAGATGCTGTTAAAAAAGCGGTTATTCTGTATAAAGGGAAGTTTACCCCTGATTATGAATACATGAAGAATTTCATCAATTAATTTAAAGGAGAGACATAATGAAAAAAATACTAATTCTTGGAGCAGGCCTTGTGGCCAAGCCACTGGTCAGGTACTTACTTGACCAGCCAGATTTTGAGGTTGAAGTAGCCAGCCGGACTGTGAGCAAAGCTGTGAAACTCATTGATAACCATCCCCAGGGCAAGGCTAGCGAACTAAATCTCAAGAATGAAGAAGGTCTAAAAGATGAGATCTCTAAAGCAGACCTTGTTATCAGTATGGTTCCTTATACTTTCCATCCTATAGTTGCTAAATACTGTATTGATTATAAAAAGGCCATGGTCACAACATCTTATGTAAGCGAAGTGATGAAGAATCTCGACGCAGAGGCAAAGAAAGCAGGGATTTTGATCCTAAATGAAGTCGGGTTGGATCCAGGAATAGACCACATGGAAGCAATGAGAATTATCCATGAAGTTGAAGAGAAGGGAGGAGAAATCGTGAGTTTCACTTCTTACTGTGGCGGTCTTCCCGCTCCTGAAGCAAACACCAATCCTTTTGGGTATAAATTCTCCTGGAGTCCGACAGGAGTTCTTCTTGCCGGAAAAAATTCAGCCCAATATCTAAAAGACGGTCAACAAATATTCATTCCTTCTCAAGATCTTTTTGATAATTTTCTGACGATCAACATCGAAGGGCTGGGTGAGTTTGAAGGATATCCTAACCGAAATTCACTTCCTTATATCGAGCTCTACGGCATCAAATCAACAAAGACCATACTTAGGGGAACACTCAGGAACAAAGGATGGTGTTCAACCATTAAAAAAATCGTAGAGTTGGGTTTTCTTGAAGAAGAGGAAAAGGATTGGACTGGACTAACCTACAAAGATTTTCTTAAAAAATTGATGGGTGATCCTGCTGAAGAAGACATCAAGAAAGCCCTGAGTGCTCATTTAAATATCGAGGAAAGCTCGGATATAATCCAGAGGTTCGAATGGCTCGGCCTCCTTAGTGATGAGCCCCTTCCTTCAGAGAAAGACTCGTCTTTAAATATTCTTGGTGCAAAAATGCTGGAAAAGCTTCAGTACGAGGAAGGGGAGAGAGATATGATTATACTCCAGCATCAATTTATTGCCTCTTATCCTGGAGATAAAAAGGAGAAAATCACTTCAACCTTGATCGATTTTGGTATCCCCCATGGTGATACTTCAATGGCCCGGACAGTAGGTTTACCTGCGGCTATCAGCACCAAACTCATCCTTGAAGGTAAAATAAAGCAGACCGGAGTCCATATTCCTGTTACACCTGAAATTTATATTCCCATTCTTCAAGAATTAAAAGAACTGGATATAGCCTTCAAAGAAAAGAAGGAGGAGATGTAAACATTTCCAATCTTATCATTATAAAATGTTTTGGGAAATAGCCTCGCTCCTTTCAGATTTTTAACGCCATTCTCCATTCGCTCTTCTCGGCGGCTGCGTAACTCGCCCTGCTTAGACATACTCGCCGCCCGACTCTGTCGGGTTCCCTCGAAGAGCGAATTCCGAAGGCTAAATCTTCAATGGTCGCCGCGGCTATTTCCCAAAACCTATGCCTTAACAATCAGTTATCACGGAAATGGAAATGCTCCCGCGAGAAATGCAAAATTTGACAAAAATGCAGGTTATGCTTACTTTTTATACTAGGAGGATAAATTGAGACGAAAACCTGCAGTGAGTGGCTATTTTTATCCCGAACGAGAAAAAGATCTCAGAAAAATGATCGAAAGAATGGTAGAGCCAGAAAAAGAAAAGGAAAAGGCCATCTGTGTCGTCTCCCCGCATGCAGGATTCGAATATTCGGGGCCAGTTGCTGGAGCTGTTTTCTCTTCCGTTCAGATCCCAGATAAGTTCGTCATCTTGGGACCAAGTCACAGAGCCATCCAGTCTCGTATCGCGGTAATGAAAGAAGGGGATTGGGAAACTCCTCTGGGTTTGGTCAAGATTGAATCCCGACTCGCAGAACTTATCATGAATCAATCTCCGCTTATCACTGAAGATGAAATTGCCCATTTAAACGAGCATTCTCTTGAAGTCCAGCTTCCTTTTATTCAGTACTTTAAGAAAGATATTTCAATCGTTCCCGTTTGTCTTTCTTATCATATCTCGTTCGAGGAACTGGAAGAGTTGGGGAAGGCCATCTCCTCGGGCATTAAAGAGTTCAAGGAAGAGGTAATGATTGTAGCCAGCACGGATATGAGCCATTATGTGCAGCATGAAGTAGCGAAGAAAAAGGATTTTTTAGCCATTGAAAAGATACTAAATCTAGATGCTAAGGGACTTTATGACACCGTGCAAAATGAAGATATCAGCATGTGTGGCTTTCGACCCACCACCTCGGCCATTGTTGCCTCAAAGGAACTGGGGGCAAAGAAAGCAACTCTTGTAAAATATCAGACTTCTGGAGATGCCTCAGGAAATTATCACGAAGTTGTCGGCTATGCCGGGATAAAGATTAACTAAGCTGGTCTGACCAATACTTGAATAGAAACTAGGTGTCAAATCAAGTTAGTCCTAGCTCTCAGCCTCTTTCGGTTTAAGCTCTATGCCGAGTTGCTAATTACCGCTGACTTCGAGAAAAAAAGGAATAGTCCGTAACGTCCAGCTTCTGCTCGTTATTCCTTTTTTGGCGGCGGAGGAGACTACCGGTCTGATATGCGAGTGTCTATTGCGATGAGCCATGAGCCGTCCTCTTGTTTTCGCAGTATCTGTAAGAACTTCCCGTCGACTTGCATGGGCTCGGGTAAGCCTTCCGCTGCCATTGTAATATAAACCGTTCCTAGGACAAAGGCAAGGTTATCTCGCCCATCAATTTTCACGATTGTTTGGTTGAATGCCGTGACGGTCGCAGCTGCTTTACTGAGAGCCTTTCTAGCCTCCTTAAGTGCTTCTCGTCCCTGAATCATTGGCCCCTGTGCAACCATTATTGTATCCTCGGTATAGAATTCTGTGGTTGCCTCCAAACCGCCTTCCAGCGCAGCTTGCACATAAGCATCATTTGCTGTTTTAATTGCCGCCACATCCTCATCTGATAAACCTACAATCCTAGCCTCCTCAGCCACCTCTTCTCCGTACTGGCAACTAAAGGTAAAACAAAGCAGAATGGTCAAAGGAATGACCAAAAAAGTTTTTCTCATGACCTCCTCCTTTTTGTCAGGTGGTACAATTAGACTTTATTTGACAATTCTTGTCAATTCAAATGCAAGTCATTCCAACTAAGCATCCCATAAATTACTTTCTTAATACTTAATATTCACTATATCTTCACTATATATAACAAGAACTACAAAAGTCGGAGTTCGTCCTCATAAAGGCCTGGTCAATTTTGCCAAGTTTGAAAGGCCCGACTCCATCTGGTGTGATTTGACAATATTTAAGGTTTAATGCTATAAATTTTTTAGAGTAAATCAATGCGAGCTGGTATTTTGAGAGAGAAAGACAGACGAATTCTCAACTTAATTGTTGAGAGCTATCTAAAAAAAGGCAAACCCATAAGCTCTGGATATGTTGCTCAGAGGAGCTCTCTGCCTGTTTCCTCTGCTACCGTAAGAAACATAATGTCAAAACTAGAAGAATACGGTTTTCTCTCTCAACCTCATACATCTGCAGGGCGTGTCCCAACGGACAAAGGCTTGAGGCACTATGTAAATAATCTGTTCGACGAAACCATTATTCCTGAAAAAAAGATCGATCTTCTGTCCGAAAATCTTGTTCTTCATAAGGGTGATTTCCACTCTTTCCTCAACCAGGTGTCCAGGATTTTAGCTGACTATTCTGATAACTTAGGATTTGTTCTGTCTCCGAGGATTTCAAAAATAAATTTTCAACATATTCATTTTATCAAGATATCCGAATTCAAAGTTATGAGCACCTTGATCACTCCTTCTAACTTCGTCCTAACTGAGATTGTTCAGACAAAGACCTACTTTACTCAGGATGAGCTTGACAAAGCATCTCAGTATGTCAATCAGAGCTTCAGGAGTAAGAACTTACATTTCATTCGGGACTATCTCCTCCATGAACTTCCCAAATATAAGATAAAATATGAAACTATAATTGATAAATTGATTACACTGTTGAAAGCTTATGTTTCTCAGGAAGAGCGAGAAAACGAGATTTTTTTCCAGGGGACACCAAAGCTTTTGGAAAAACATGATCTTTTTGATATGGAAAAGTTAAAGTCTCTCTTTCAGAATTTCGAAGAAAAAGCAAAACTTGCCAAACTCCTTTCTGACTTCATCAGTCTTGACAGAGTAAAAGTAATGATTGGCTCTGAATTGGACAATCCTGATATATCAGATTGCTCTCTTTTCCTCTCCCACTATGGATACCATAGCCAGGTCCTGGGCTCCTTAGGCATAATAGGACCGAAAAGAATTCAATATAAAAAAATCATACCCCTCGTGGATTGTATTGCGAAAAATCTAAGCCAAACGATCAGTTTCAACCAGTAAGGAGGAAATATGGTAAAAAGGACTGAAGTAAAACCTGCTGAGATGAAAGAAAAAGAGAATAAAGATAGACAAGACAAAACCAAGATTTTGAAAGATAAACTGAATAAGCAAAAATCAGAAATCAAGCTTCTTAAAATAGAAAATAAAAAGCTAAAAGAAGAATATTTGAGAAAAATAGCTGAAATCGAAAATTTAAGAAAGAGGTTAGAACGAGAAAAGAGCGAGTTCTATCAATATGCCCTTTCTGAATTATTAAAAGAGCTTTTTGATGTCCTGGACAATTTTGAAAGAGCTTTAGAAACTCAAACTAAAGGAAACGGCAAGAGCTTCCGAGAGGGTATTGAGATGATATACAAACAATATCAAGACCTGCTTATGAAACAAGGTGTTAAACCCATAGAAATCAAGGGGAAAAAATTTGATCCTCATCTTCACCAAGCTCTTATGACTGAAGAATCCGAAGACGTTGCCGAGCCTGAAGTTGCCGAGGAATTTCAGAAGGGTTACACTCTTCATAACAGGCTCCTTCGTCCAGCCATTGTAAAAGTCATAGTTCCCAAAAAAAGCTAATAAATATGGACCTCAGTATCGGGAACGAGCTGGTAACGAAACATTCTTGCCCAGTTAAATTAGAAAATGACAAAAAAAGATTTTTATGAAAGCCTAGGCCTAGCGCAGAATGCAACTCAGGAAGAGATAAAAAAAGCCTACCGTCAAATGGCTCTCAAATACCATCCTGACAGGAATCCTGGCGATAAAGCGGCCGAAGATCAGTTCAAAGAGGTAGCTGAAGCTTACAGTGTGCTCATTGATCCTGAGAAGAGGTCTACATATGACCGATTCGGCCGTGATGGATTACGAGCAGAAGGATTTAGCGGCTTTCCCGGTTTTAATTCATCAATTTTTGAAGATTTTGAAGATATATTGGGCAATTTTTTTAGCTTCAGCTTTGGAGATTTTTTTGGGACTCAGCAAACAGCAAGAGCCCATTATCCCCAAAGAGGAAGAGATCTTGCTTTAGAGCTTGAAGTCTCTTTAGAAGAAGTTGCTTTCGGAGCAGAAAAAGAAATCAAACTTGACAGAGTAGAGCTTTGTTCTGTCTGCCAGGGATCAAGACTGCAGCCTGGCACTCAGAAATCTATCTGTCAACACTGTCAAGGCAGGGGGCAGGTTCGCTATCAGCAGGGATTCTTTGCGATTTCACGAACATGTTCCCATTGCCAAGGATTAGGCAAAATTATAACCACTCCCTGCAGGGAGTGCGGCGGCTCCGGGAAAATGAGGGAAAAGAAAAAATTAAAGGTAAGAATTCCAGTTGGTATTAATGACGGCATGAGACTCAGACTAGAAAGAGAAGGAGAAGCAGGGGACAAGAAAGCTCCAAGAGGAGATCTTTATGTTACTGTCCGTGTAAAAAAACACGAGATTTTTGAAAGAGAAGAAAATAATCTTTTCTGTCAAATTACAATATCCTTTATTCAGGCTGCGTTGGGAACAACAGCAGAAATTCCAACTCTTGAAGAAAATGAGGTTCTCAAAATTCCGGCAGGCACCCAACCAGGTGAGGGTTTCAGATTAAAAGGAAAAGGCATAAAGTGCCTGGGAGGATATCGAAAAGGAGATTTATTCGTTAAAGTTAACGTTAAAATCCCTGAAAAATTGACCAAAGAACAAAAAATATTACTCCAAAAATTTGCAGAATCTACGGGAGAAGATTTAAAAACCGTATACCGAAGCATTATCAATAAAGCAAAAAATATAATTCATTAGAGGAAGGATTTCCAATTCCGTGAAAATGAAGAGAGCAGGCTGGGTGATTGAGAAAACCGTGAGAAAGGCTGAGCGGGCGTTGCGAGGAGCAAAGCGACGAAGCAATCTCTCCAATAAGGAGAGGAGAGCAAAGCCTGCTTCCGAGCGGGATTTCCTCGCTGGGGAAACCCCGCGTGTTTTGGATACACCCAGCCTGCTCAATGATCATGCCATCTACTACGGAAAAGAAATGCTTGCCGCATTAGAGTAAAATTTGACTTCAAATCGCTTCTTCATCAAAAAAAGCAACATTCATTCCTCCTCTCTTCTTCTTTATGGAGATGAACATCATCACCTGAGCAAAGTAGCCAGAATAAAACCAGAGGAGAAAGTATGGCTTTTTGATGAGCAAGGCACAAACTATCTGGCAAAAGTCGAAGAAACAGGAAAAAATATGACCCGCTTATCCATCCTCCAGACACTGGATAAAAATAAACCCAAGATTAAGATTACTCTGGCCCAAGCTCTTCTTAAATCAAAAAAAATGGATATTATTATCCAGAAATCTACAGAGTTAGCTGTCACAAATATTATCCCAGTCATAACTGCTCGTACTATCGTAAAAGTTGAGGAAAAAATCCAAAAAAAAATAGAAAGATGGAAAAAAATTGCTCTGGAAGCAGTCAAACAAAGCCAGATGTCTTTTTTGCCTTCCATATCATCTCCGATACCTATCGAAAAGCTGGTTGAGGGAAGAGGGGAAGAAAGAAAGCTTCTTTTAAGCGAAAATAGAGGGAAATATTTAAGAGATATTTTAATCGAAAACTCAGGCTCCGAACTTAGGACGCCGAAATCACCTTCCTCTATCCTTATTCTCGTCGGCCCAGAAGGTGGCTGGACAGATGAAGAAGAGAAATATATTTTAAATCATGGGTATGAAGCAGTCAGCTTGGGCGGACAAACATTAAGAGCAGAAACAGCTACTCTTTGCAGTTTAGCATTGATTTCTCATTTTTGGAATTTATAGGATGTTTCTTCAAGGTCAAAAAGTAGGCAAATATGAGATATTGCGTTCCCTTGGCAGTGGGGGCTTTGGCTCAGTTTTTCTGGCCAAGGACACCTGGCTCAATATAAAAGTTGCTATCAAAGTTCCCCATAAGCAATCTTTAGAGCTTTTCAAGCTTCTCAAGGAACCAAGGCTTCAAGCTGCCTTGAATCACCCGAACATTGTCCGCATGATTGCAGCCGAGAAGGAAAACAAAGTCTTTTTTATGGTTATGGAATATGTCAAAGGAAAAACGCTGGAGAGAATTTTAGAAAAGGAAAAAATATTGGACCTTGAAAAAGCAATTGATTACATCAACCAAATCTCTTACGGTATTGATCACGCCCATAAAAATAATATAGTCCATAGAGATTTAAGACCATCAAACACTATCATTTCAGAGGACGGGACAGCAAAAATCACAGATTTCGGAACTTCTGTTTGGCTGGAGAATGTCCCTTATGCATCGACAAGAATTGGCTCTCCTCCCTATATGGCGCCAGAACAATTCCTGGGTAAGTCAACCTATGGCTCAGATATTTACTCAATAGGATGTATGTTTTATGAGCTGGTTAGCGGCCAACCTCCCATCATTGATCCTGATCCTTTTAAAATCCTGGAAAAAGCTCAAAAAGGAAAAATTAAACCTCCTCGATTAATGAATAACAAAATTCCTAAAGAAATTAGTGAGATTATAATGCAGTGCCTCTCACCTAAAGTTGAAGAAAGATATCAAAAGGCTTCAGAGATTATTAGACGTCTCTCCGCATTCAAAGGTAAAGCCTCAGAAGAATCAGAAATAGAAGACATATGGGGAAGGATTAAAGCTAGAGAAAGAAGAATAACAACTTTGTGCTGGAATTGTCACCGGCCATTACCTCACAAGGAAAAAAACTGCCCGCACTGCGGCGAACCAATCTTGAGCAAATAAAATAATGGGGTCAATAATGGGGTCATCAATAATGGGGACAGGTCTTGTTTTTTGCTTTTTGCCTGTCCCAAAAAATCGGGATACCCATACCCGCAATATAACACATTGGTATGAATTACATTTGTGAATTACATTTGATGTGTATGACTAAAAGCAAAAAACAAGACCTGACCCCCAACTTGACCCCCAACTAGATTGACTTAAGTCTGCGGTTAAGATAGGATGAAGTCCCTAGTTCAAACTAAATGTACTTCAACAAAATATCATAATGTAATTTTTAGCAGGAGAAATATATGTCCCCTTTTAACGAAAAAAATGGCATGGTTTGGATAAATGGCAAACTAGTTCCATGGAAAGAGGCTAATATTCATATCGCCTCTCACGTTATTCATTATGGAAGTTCTCTTTTTGAAGGGTTCCGTGCCTATAATACTCCCAAGGGGACGGCTATTTTTCAGAATAGCGCTCACATAAAAAGACTTTATAACTCATGCAAAATGTACCGTATGGAAATCCCATTTACTCAGGAAGAATTCAAACAAGCTGTAATTCAAACAATCAAAGCAAATAAACTTAAAGCCTGCTATATCAGGCCTGTTGTCTACAGAGGTTATGGAACCTTAGGAGTGGATCCTTTCCCCAATCCGATTGACTGTGCTATACTTGTCTGGGAGTGGGGACAATATTTGGGTGAGAAAGCTTTAGAGAACGGCGTAGACGTTAAAATATCTACTTGGCATAGGATGGCCCCTAATACCTTCCCAGCTTTAGCTAAATCCGGAGCAAACTACATGAACTCTCAGCTAATAAAAATGGAGGCCCTGTTAGAGGGCTATGTAGAAGGAATTGCACTCAACGTGAGGGGGCACATTTCTGAGGGTAGCGGAGAGAATATATTTATCGTGACTAATGGGGAAATTCACACTCCGCCTCTATCTTCTTCCATTCTGCCTGGCATCACAAGAGATACGGTAATCTGCATGGCCAAGGATTTAGGCATTACTCTCGTTGAAGAAACAATTCCGCGAGAGATGCTCTATATCGCTGAAGAAGTTTTTTTCACCGGATCAGCAGCTGAAATAACGCCCATTAGATCTGTGGATAAAATAATCATCGGAAACGGCAGAAGAGGCCCAGTAGTCAAACGTCTCCAGGATGAATTTTTCGCCTATATTAATGGAGAAAAAAAAGATAAATACGGTTGGCTCACATATGTATAAGCAAAATTAAATATTTAAGGAGTACGGAAAATGAAAATAGATGAGCTGCTAAAAATAGCAATTGAAAGTGATGCTTCTGACCTTCACTTAAAGCCAGGAAATCATCCTATTCTTCGCATCAGCGGCACTCTCAAACCTCTGACCGAATTCCCCAGATTAACGCCAATTCACACTAAGGATCTTACCGAACAAATCATGACAGGTTCTCAGAAGACCATGTTGGAACAGAATTTAGACATAGATTTGGCTTATAGTTTTCCCGGGTTTGGCAGATTCAGGGGAAGTATTTACCGCCAAAGGGGATCCTTAGCTATCGCTATGAGAATTATTCCTTTAGAATCCAGATCAATTAATGACCTGTTGTTGCCTGGAGTCTTGGAGGATATCTCTATGGAACAGAGGGGTCTGGTTATTGCAACTGGAACTACCGGAAGCGGAAAAACAACTACCCTGGCGGCGATGATTGACCACATCAACACACACCGAGCAGAAAATATTATAACTATAGAAGATCCGATAGAATATCTGCATAGGGATAAAAAATGCACGATCAGCCAGAGAGAAGTCGGAGTAGATGTGACTAGTTTTTCCAGGGGTCTCCGGGCTGCCCTAAGGGAAGACCCTAACGTAATTCTTGTAGGAGAAATGAGAGATTTAGACACAATAGAAACAGCTCTTATTTCCGCTGAAACAGGGCACCTGGTTTTAAGCACTCTCCACACCCTAGACGCACCTGAAACGATAAACCGGATTGTCTCAATTTTCCCTCCTTATAGCCAAAAGCAAGTCAGGTTTCAGCTCGCGAGTATCTTGAAGGCAGTAATTTCCATGAGACTTATTCCTCGAGCAGATGGCAAGGGAAGAGTACCAGCAGTCGAGGTATTGATAAACACTCCTTTTATTCAGGAGTGTATTACAAGAAAGGAAAAAATAGGTCAAATAAGGGAGGCTATTGCAGCCGGAGTTTCTCAGTATGGTATGCAAACATTCGACCAGTCTATTTATCAACTCTACAAGGACAGCCTTATCACTTTTGATCTAGGATTGCAGTATTCATCAAGTCCCAATGACTTTAAATTAAGAGCTGCTGGTGTCCAATCTACAGGAGATGTTGCCCTTGAAGAAATGGAAAAAGAGATGACAAAAGTTGACCTGGACGAATAAATTTTTAAATGAAGGCCCAGCAGATAAGAGAAACCTTTCTAGACTTCTTCGCCAAAAAAAAACATAAAATAATCAAGAGTTCTTCCCTCCTTCCTAAGGATGATCCTACTATTCTGTTTACCAATGCTGGAATGAACCAATTTAAAAATATATTCCTGGGGCTCGAGAAAAGAAGCTACAAGAGAGCAGCTTCTGTTCAAAAGTGCTTGCGAGTAAGCGGAAAACATAATGACTTAGAGCAGGTAGGAAAGACAAATAAGCACCATACTTTTTTCGAGATGTTGGGAAATTTTTCTTTTGGCGATTATTTCAAAGAAGAAGCTATTGAATTTGCTTGGGAACTCATCACAGAAGTTTTCAAGCTAAACAAGGATGATGTCTATGTTTCGGTATATGAAAAGGATGACGAGGCATTCAAGATTTGGAATGAGAATATTGGACTTAATTCAGAGAGGATATTCCGCTTCGGGAAGAAAGATAATTATTGGGCCATGGGAGATACAGGGCCCTGCGGTCCTTGTTCAGAAATTCATTATGACGTAGGTTCTGAACTCGAAAAGGGGGATCCTTCGAGCTTGATAGAAAATGGAAGCGATCGCTTTTTAGAGCTGTGGAATTTAGTTTTCATGCAGTACGTTCAAGATGAAAAAGGAAAGCTACATCCTTTGCCCTCTCCTTCGATAGACACAGGGATGGGGCTTGAAAGAGTAGCCACCGCTCTTCTCGGAAAAAAGAATAATTTTGACACAGACCTCTTCTTTCCCCTTATCGAAGCAATATCCAATCTATCTCAAAGAGAATATCCTTCTAACGATGAACAAGATATATATGTAAGAATAATAGCTGATCATCTAAGAGCATTAACCTTTTTAGTTGCAGACGGCATAATGCCCTCTAACGAGGGACGAGGATACGTATTACGGAGATTAATTCGCCGGGCCTTTCGCCACGGGAATTTAATAGGAATACAAGAACCTTTCCTCTACAAGCTTGTAGGGATTGTGAGTGATATTATGAAAGATTCCTACCCCGAACTCCTCACTTCCGCAAATTACATCTCTAAAGTCTGCCAGTCGGAAGAAAACCGCTTCTCTTTGACCCTTTCCTCCGGACTTCGCACCTTCAACCAATACATCGAAGAGGCTAAGAAAGACGGCAAAACGAAGCTCCCCGGATCAAAAGTCTTTAAACTTTATGATACTTTTGGCTTTCCTCTCGATCTTTCTAAAGAATTAGCAGAAGAGAGAAATATGACTGTTGGGGAGAAGAGTTTTTACGAGGAATTAGAGCAGCAGCGCCAGCGAGCGCGCCTGGCGTGGAAAGGTGAAGCTCAACAGAAGGGAATGAAAACCTATGAAGAGCTGAAAGACCTGAGCCTTCGCTATGTTGGGTATGAAAAGGAGAAAGTTTCGGAGGCTAAGACTGTTGCTCTTATAAAAAAAGGTAAAAAGGTCCACGAACTTAGCAAAGGAGAAAAAGGAGAAGTTTTTCTCAGTCAGACACCCTTCTATGCAGAAGCTGGTGGACAAATTGGTGATTCAGGAATTTTAAAAAATCCTCATTTTTCAGCAGTAGTAGAGGATACATACTGCCCGATTCCCGAACTCATAGCCCATAAAGTAGAAGTTATTTCAGGAAAAATCAAGGTAAATGATAGAGTGGAAGCAGCCATAGATGTTTCGCGGCGCAAGGCCATTAGTAGCAATCACACCGCCACTCATCTTCTCCATGCTTCCTTAAGGCAGATTTTGGGTGATCACGTGAAACAGACGGGATCACTCGTTTCATCATCACGATTCAGGTTCGATTTTACACACTTTGCTCCTTTAAGCAGCTCTGAACTGAAGCAAATTGAGCAGCTTGTCAATGAAAAAATAAGAGAAAACATTGCAGTTAAAACCAAAATAACAACCATAGAAGAAGGATTAAAAGAAGGGGCGGTAGCCATTTTTGAAGAAAAATACGGTGAACGGGTGAGAATGGTCACTATTAACGATTTCAGCAAAGAACTCTGCGGCGGAGCTCATGTCCACTCAACGGCCCAATTAGGGCTATTTAAGATTATCTCAGAATCCAGTGTTGCTGCTGGCATGAGAAGAATTGAGGCCTTAACAGGAGAAGAAGCCTTAAAGCGCGTCCAGGATACTGAAGAACTTCTGGATGAAGTCCAGAAAGCCTTAAACTCCCCAAAAAAAGATGTGCTTACCCAGATTGGTAAACTAAAGGATTCTGAGAGAGAAAAAGAGAAGGAAAACAAGCAACTTCGACAAAAATTTGCTCATTTAAAATATGGAAAGATAGAACCAGAAGAGTTGAAAATAAAAGCCGAAGAGAAAATAAAAGTATCAGGTAAAGCAGAAGTAAAAGTCCAAGAGGTCCGAAAAGTAAAAGGAATATCTGTCCTTGCTCGAAGGGCGGACGGATTGAATAGTTCCGAGCTTAGAGGGCTGGCTGATTCTTTAAAGCAGAAGATCGGCTCAGGGATTGTTATCTTGGGAACTGAATCAGGAAAAAAAGTTTTTCTAGTTGCTGCTGTTACCAAGGATTTAATCGAGCGAGTTAAGGCCAATGAATTAATCAGAGAGATTGCCTCTATCATAGGCGGTGGAGGGGGAGGCCGCCCTGACTTTGCTCAGGCAGGAGGTGCAAAATCCAAGAAATTGGATCAGGCTTTAAAAAAGAGTTATTCTATCCTGGAAAAGATAATTAAATAAAAAAGGGGACGTGCTACTTTTTTCTAAAGTAGTCTGCCCCCATTTAGCATGAAAAATCACCTCAAAAGAGGATTGAAATAATTTCAGAATTTTGACATCATAAATATTCATGCTGATAAAAAAAGAATTATGAAACTGCCAAAACCCTTTAAATCGAATATTTTTGCCTTCCTGGGAATTCTATTGCTCATTGTTTTGTTTCCTTTAGAAGCGGATGCTCAGGTAGAGCCTCGACAAAATAAAAATTTTGATAAAATCATCAAGGCGGTTGCTGAAAAATACAATTTGGAAGACTCTCTAATTCATTCCATAATTCGCACCGAGTCAGATTATGACCCACACTGTATCTCTTCCAAAGGAGCTTTGGGGCTTATGCAATTAATGCCTGAAACAGCAAAAATATATGGTGTAGGAAATCCGTTTGAGCCTCGAGATAATATCGAAGGAGGAGTAAGATATATAAAGGATTTGATTAACCTTTATAACGGAAGAACAAGGTTTGTCCTGGCAGCTTATAACGCCGGTCAAACGGCGGTAAAAAAGTATGGGGGAATTCCTCCTTATCCAGAAACGAGAAATTATATTGAAAAAGTAATGACTTCATACCCAAAATCATTCATAAAAACAAGAACGAAAGTTTATAAATATCAAGATTCTTCAGGAAGAGTAGTTTTTACAAACTGCCATTATCTTTACTCTTCAAACAAAACAACGGATAAATCTGATAAATAAAAGAGAATAAAAGGGGACAGGCTACTTTATTTACAGATAGCCTTTAACCAAAATACTTTGCGGAATAATTTTAAACGTCGCCGGTAATATACCTACTTGTTCTCCGTCAACTTCTATAAGGACATCACTCTTATCATCTTCAGTAAAAGCCTCTATTTTTCTACCGCGAATCAGCGATATCTTAGGATGAGATAGGTGAGCTCCTGTATAGATTTTCCAGGCATTCCTGAAAAATTCTAACATCTTCATCCCTTTCACCAGAACAACATCAAAAAACCCGTCATCCAGCTCTGCATTGGGGGCTATCTTCATCCCTTTGCCAAAAATTCTTCCGTTTGAAATTGCTCCGATCATATATTCATCAAGAGGCAGCTCCTCATCATCTATCTTTATCCTCACCTTTTTGTTCTTGTAAGTGACGAATGTGGAGATTAGACACCTCAGGTAAGAGGACGCTTTTCGTTTCATTCTGCTCTGGTTAACCTTTTTGACCACTTCGCCACCTATCCCAAAATCAGCAACATTAATAAAAAATCTTTCTTCCTCTTTTCCTGAATAACTCTTGAATTTCGCTCTTCCTACATCTATCAAGGAGGAGGGAGCTTGAGTTATGACTTTCAAAGCATTCTTAAACCCAAGAGGAATATTAAGACTTTTGGTGAAATCACAGCCGCTCCCTGAAGGCACGATTCCCAGAGATACTACTGGATTTATAATTTTTTGGTTTTCATAAAAGCCATTGGCGATTTCATTCATGGTGCCATCGCCTCCGACTCCAACAATCAGTTCTGTACCTTCTTTGATAGCCACTCTTGATATTTCAGTTGCTTGTAAAGGCTTTTCCGTGAATTCGTATTTAAATTCTTTTAGAAAACTATTCAGACCTTCCTTGATATACTTCCAGCGTTTTCTTGTCTTGCCCTTATCAGATTCAGGGTTGACTATCACCTGTGTCTTTAGGAACATCAATGACTCCTTCAGTTTTACCTGGCGAGGTTTTTTTCCCGAAAAGAGAGATCCCGATGATCCCGCCTAAAGCTCCCAAGGCAGAAAAAACGATAGCTGAGACCAAGATTCCGATTAAAAACAGTGGAACGGATACTTGAGTGGATCCACCGTCAAGAAAATCTTCAAATCCAGGAGGCATTTCTTCTGCGTACTCGGCAAACCTTTCCATCATTCTTCGGAAAAATTCCCTGTTAGCAGGACGAAACAGAAAGCTGAGAATTGTTTGCACCACAACGGCCACGATTCCTGTAAAAACACCCACAATCGCTCCATCTCCTGCAGTTAAAGCAACAGGGGAATCTTTAGCAAGGAGATAGGCAGCGAGCATAGCCCCTCCAATGACCCAGAGGCAACAAAGACAATTAACAAACGGGATGCCGGAGAGAATGCCTGCGCCAGCACCACCTATCAAAGCTGCGGAAAACATTGCTGATTTTTGATTATTCATACTTCCTCCTTCTCATTTTGTTCTTCCTATTCTATTTTGATTCATGTTTTATTTTCAAGAGATATTTTCAGGTGTAAAATCTTCTGTTCAATTCTCTCTCACAAAATAATCTGTTAGGCCAATGATAAAATAAAAAGGCAGGATAGTCCCCCATATGAATCCTGTTGCAAAGCGCGGCCAGTTGGAAGTCAGCCAGATGCGGAAGAAATTTCCCGCAGCATCAATCACTACGGGCAGTGACATCAAGATAAAAATTCGAGTTTTAGGCAAAGTAAGATTAGAGAACTTGTTCAATAAGGGATAGAGTCCAGTTCCCCCCAAAAATCCAAAATAGATACCAAGACAACGAGCGCACACGCCCAGAGGATAACCAAAGATGAAAAAAGAGCGAGATGGATTTTGATGACAAACAGGGGAGAAAATACCATAGCAAAATGCTTGTAAACCTGAAGATTGGCTTTTCAAATAAGGGGCCAGAAAAATAACTCCTAACCAAATGATAATACCGCAGAGGGTCAGTAAATATACGAGAAGAATTTTGCTTTTCTTTTTCATTTCATAAAAGTTATAAAAGCACAAAAGCTAAAAAAGTCCTGAGTAGCAAAATGTATTATATGTATTATGTTCATCATTTACTTCACTTTATCAGGCTACTCGAGTGTTAAATTTTTGTCAATTCTACAGAGAAAGCACTCCCAAATCATTGATAGCCAATTTCTATATTCGAAGCATAGGTTTTGGGAAATAGCTACAGCGACCATTGAAGAAAGGCTCAGGCTATATGGTTAAAAAACACGTTGCTTTTGCCCCAGAATAAATGGGGACAGGCCCCATTTTGTAAGAAAGAAGACATTCTCACTTGAAGACATAACAGCAGAAAATGGGGCCTGTCCCCATTTATTCTCAAGACTTCGCTCTCCTCTCCTCCGGAGAGGAACCATGCCCGCTCAGCCTTTCTCACGGT
>CAYTBG010000041.1:0-17713 GCA_964435925.1 uncultured Eubacteriales bacterium
GGATTGAGGTTTGCGATAAGAGAGGGAAGCCGGACAGTAGGAGCAGGCTCGGTTACTGATGTCTTAGAATAGTATGTAGGGATTTGATTCATCAAACCCGCCATGAATGTAGGGGCTTGATTTATCAAGCCCACCTTTTAGATAGATAAGAATGATAAATAAAAAGAAAGGAAATGAAATATATAATAATATAAGAGGAGAGCTAGAAAAAAGAAGCAATGGAGAAAATTAGAATAAGACTTCAATCTTTTGATCATCGACTACTGGACCAGTCTGTAAAAGATATCGTTTTCAAGGCCAAGAGAACCGGGGCAAAGATCTCTGGTCCAACACCTCTCCCGACGCGTATTCATAGGATTTGTGTTCTTCGTTCCCCCCATGTGGACAAAAGGTCTAGAGAACACTTTGAGATGAGAATCCACAAGAGGATAATAGACATAAGCGAATACAATAATGAGACTATTGAAGAGCTTCAGAAGTTGGATTTACCAGCCGGGATTGATGTGGAAATCCAAGCCTTTGGAACCGGAGGAGAATAGAGATGATAGAGGGCCTGATCGGGAAAAAGATTGGAATGACCCAGACTTTTGATGAAGAAGGAAACGTGGCTCCTATCACTGTAATAAAGGTTGGGCCTTGCACTGTCATCCAGAAAAAGACTAGAGAAAAAGATGGCTATTCTGCTCTCCAATTAGGCCTTGTAGAAGATAAGGGCAGGAAAAAGGCGACAAAGCCTTTAGTGGGGCACTACGAAAAGTCTTCTGTTCCTCCGATGAAAATCCTGAAAGAGTTTCAATTTGCAGAAAAGGGAGAAGTAAAGGAAGGAGATCAGTTTTTTGTGGATATTTTCCAAATAGGAGAGAAAGTTAATGTAGTGGGAACGAGCAAGGGAAAAGGCTTTGCTGGCGTAGTGAAACGTTGGGGCTTTCATGGTGGCAAGGCCAGCCATGGATCTATGTTTCATAGGAGACCCGGTTCCACAGGAGCTTCTGCTTATCCTTCCCGGGTTATGAAGGGAAAAAAACTTCCCGGTCATATGGGAAACAAGAGAGTAACGGTGAAGAACCTTAAGGTTATCCAAGCTGATAAAGAAAATAACCTCCTGGTTGTTAAGGGAGCTGTTCCTGGAGCAAGAGGTGGTTATCTTTTGATAAAAAAGGCATATTTTCACCCTGAGTCCCCAATTCCTGATCAAATCAAGACAGAGCAACCTTTACCCGAGAAACCCAAACCTGAAGAGCTTAAACCAGAGCACCGCAAACCTGAAGAATCTAAGACTGAGCAGGTTGAAGCCAAGAAGCCTGAGAAGCCAACTCCAGAGAAAGCTGAAGAACCTAAGGCTGAAGAACCAGAGAGTGGGGAACTTGACAAATCTGAGCAAGCCAAGCCAGAATCGCCCCAACCTGATTCTTCAGAAAAGAAAAAGAAAGAGTAGAAGATGAGTAAAATTAAAGTTTTAAACCAGAGCGGAAAAGGAACCAGCGAAATTAACGCTCCAAAGGAAATTTTTGCATATCCGGTCAAAGAACATCTACTTTATGAAGCGGTTGTGAACTACCAGGCGAATCAAAGACAAGGCTCGGCTTCTACTAAGACCAGGTCCGAAGTGAGAGGAGGAGGACGTAAACCTTGGAGGCAGAAAGGAACAGGAAGGGCGAGAGCGGGGAGCATCCGTTCGCCTATCTGGAGGAAGGGTGGAATAACCTTTGGCCCTAAACCTAGAAGCTATTATTATAGCTTGCCGAAGAAGGCGAAAAGAAATGCCTTGAAATCAGCTTTATCCATGAAGTTTGCCGAAAAACAAATCCTTGTCCTTAAGGCATTGGACTTTAAAGAACCCAAGACAAAAGAAGGAGCAAAGTTCTTGGAGATGCTAAAATTGGATTCAGCTTTGATCGTTGATCAGTATGAAAACAAGAATTTGTTTCTATCTTTGCGGAATATCCCAAAAATAAAGGCTGTTGATTACAATCAAGTCAATGTTTATGATGTTTTGAACTATAAATGGCTGGTTTTTACCCAAAATGCCTTCGAATCCTTGATGGAGAAATTTAAGCCATGAAGGACCCCTATAAGATTGTTATTAGACCTGTTATCACGGAGAAGAGCACGTGGCTAAAGGAGAAAAACAGAGAAGTATGTTTTGAAGTGGATCCAAGAGCTAATAAGAGTGAAATTAAAAAAGCTGCTGAGCAGCTCTTTAAAATAAAGGTAGAGAAAGTTCGAATCCAGAACAAAAGAGGCAAGAAGAGAAGAGTTGGCCGCAGTGAAGGCAAAAAGAAAGACTGGAAGAAGGCCTATATAAAGCTTAAAGAAGGCGAAAAAATGATTGAATATTTTGAGGCTGTTTAAATGGGAATAAAGACCTACAGACCGGCAACATCCAGCTTGCGCCAGAAGACCGGGCTCACTTTTGAGGAGTTGACAACACGCCGGCCGCATAAGCCTCTTGTTGAATCTCTTTCTAAATCTGGAGGGAGAAACTCGCGAGGGCGCATATCTGTTCGTCGTCGCGGAGGCGGACATAAAAGATTGTACCGCATTATTGACTTCAAACGAGATAAGATTGGAGTCCCGGGTGTCGTGGATACTATCGAGTATGATCCAAACCGCTCGGCTTTTATATCTCTCATAAAATATAAAGACGGTGAAAAACGATACATTTTAGCACCCTTGGATTTAAAGGTCGGCCAACCTGTTATCTCTGAGGATAAGCAGGTGGATATTTTGCCTGGGAATGCTATGCCTCTGAGGGTCATTCCCTTAGGAACGGTTGTTCATAACATCGAATTAAGAAAAAACAAGGGAGGACAATTGGCAAGATCAGCTGGTACAGGGGCTCAAGTTTTAGCCAAAGAGGGAAAATACGCCCAGGTTCGAATGCCTTCAACAGAGATCAGAAAGATTCATTTGGATTGTCGGGCAACTATCGGTCAGATTGGAAATCTGGATTACCAGCACGTATCTATTGGAAAAGCAGGGCGGAACCGATGGAAAGGCAAGAGGCCTTCTGTCCGGGGAACAGCTATGAATCCTATTGATCATCCCCATGGTGGGGGAGAGGGAAAGGCGAAAGGCGGCCGAAATCCAGTGAGTCCAACTGGGCAACCCACAAAAGGATACAAGACAAGGAAAAATAAGAGAACCCAATCCTTTATTATCAGGAGAAGGAGTAAATAAATATGGGCAGGTCTTTGAAAAAAGGTCCCTATCTAGATTCAAAACTAATGAAAAAAATTCATGTTTTAGAAACTAAGGGAGAAAAAAGAAAAGTAATCAAGACATGGTCTCGCCGTTCAACGATTATACCGGAAATGGTAGGACTGACTATCGCTGTCCATAACGGAAGAAAATTCATTCCAGTCTTCATAAGTGAGAATATGGTTGGGCATAAATTAGGAGAATTTTCTCCGACCAGGACTTTTAAAGGTCATACATCAAAAACAGCACGAACAATAAGGATGAGAAAATAAAGTGGAAGAACAAGATATTATCTCTCGAGCGGTCTGCAAATATATCAGGATTGCCCCGCAGAAGTGTCAGTTGGTGGCTGACTTGATCAGGGAGAGGTATGTTGGGGAAGCTTTAACAATTCTCCGTTTTTCGAAGAAAATGAAAGCAAGTTCCATAATTGAAAAAGTTCTCAAGTCTGCAATTGCCAATGCTCAACAAAAAGTCCCCAATATCGATGTGGATAATCTATATATATCAAAAATCTTTGTCAATCAGGGGCCTCAGATGAAGAGGTTCAGAGCTCGTGCTATGGGAAGAGCTGCCAGGATTTTAAAAAGGACAAGCCATGTCCTTATTTCATTAGAAGAGAAAAAAGGGAGAGCGTAAGTGGGACAGAAAACACATCCTTTTGGATTTAGATTGGGATTTAATAAACAATGGAGTTCCCGCTGGTTCTCTAAAGGAGCAGAATATGGCCGCCTGATTCATGAAGATTTGAAAATGAAGAAACTCATTAAAGAGAGATACTATCATGCAGGAATATCTGAAGTGGGGATAGAGCGAGTGGGTCCAAAAGTCAGAATAATCATCCATACAGCTCGACCGGGCATCGTCATAGGTCGAGGTGGAAAGGAGATTGAAAACCTCAAATCCATTCTCCAGGATATTGTTAAAAAGGAGGTGTACATTGATATCAGAGAAGTGGATAAACTGGAACTCTGTGCTTTATTGGTTGCCGAAGGAGTGGCTATCCAGCTTGAGAAGCGGATAGCTTATAGAAGGGCCATGAGGAGAGCAGTGGATATGGCGTTGAAAATGGGGGCAAAAGGGATAAAAGTGATGTGTTCAGGCAGGTTGGGAGGAGTTGAGATTGCCCGTTCTGAATGGTATCTAAAAGGTCAACTGCCCCTTCAGACTTTGAGGGCGGATATTGACTATGGTTTTACCGAGGCTTTCACCAACTATGGTCAGATAGGTGTAAAAGTCTGGATATATAGAGGAGATGTGGAAAAAGCGAAAATTACGTCCCAAACGGCTGAGATAGAGGAAATTTAGCCATGCTGATGCCAAAAAAGGTCAAATACAGAAAGCACCATAGAGGAAGAAGGAAGGGA
Organism: uncultured Eubacteriales bacterium; assembly: GCA_964435925.1. Lineage (GTDB taxonomy): Bacteria > Acidobacteriota > Aminicenantia > Aminicenantales > Aminicenantaceae > SOIV01. Next base: position 4,569 of record CAYTBG010000041.1, read on the forward strand.
AAAGTCGGTCAAGGGTCAAATCTCTCTTTTGGAGAATTTGGTCTTCAAGCTTTAGAACCATGTTGGCTCACAGCGCGTCAGCTTGAAGCTGGTAGAATCGCTATTACTCGCTATGTCAAGAGGAAAGGGAAACTTTGGATTAGAGCTTTTCCCTGGAAGCCAATCACTAAAAAGCCAACAGAGGTGAGGATGGGAAAAGGCAAGGGAGATCCTGAGTTTTGGGTGGATGTAATTAGACCAGGAAAAATAATATATGAGTTAGAAGGAGTCACTGAAAGCGCGGCCAGAGAAGCTATGAGACTGGCTGCCCACAAACTTCCAATCAGGACGAGATTTGTTTCAAGAGAGAGTAGAGAATTGAGATGAAGGCAAGAGAGTTAAGAGAGTTGTCAGAAGATGAGTTGAGAAGAAAAGAGGATGAATTGAAAGACCAGCTTTTTAAGTTGAAATTCCAGCATGCATTAGGACAGTTAGAAAATGCAATGAAGCTCAAAAGTATTAAAAAGGATATAGCCCGGATAAAAACGATATTAGGAGAAAATAAAGAAGGAAAGAAATAAAGAATGGAAAGCATTCAAACAAGAAAAACTACAAAAATTGGCGTTGTTGTAAGTAATAAGGCAAAAAAGACAGTTACTGTTCTTGTTGAGCGACCAATAAGGCATCATTTATACAAAAAAATCATCAAAAAGAGGAAAAAATTCCTTGCTCATGATGAGTATGAGAAGTGCAAGGTTGGAGATATGGTTAGAATTATTGAGACAAGGCCTTTAAGCAAAAGAAAAAAATGGCGAATCCAGGAAATAGTGGGGTTATCTCCTAGCGAGGCAGAAAAAGAGATTGAGGAAAAGAAAAAATGATCCAAACGGAAACTAAACTCAAGGTTGCTGATAATTCTGGTGCACGGAGGATTTTATGTATCACCTCTTTGGGAGGGGGTGCGGGGAAAACAGCGACTATTGGAGATGTAATCTCAGCTACTGTTAAAGAAGCGGAACCTGAAAGCAAGATTGAGAAGGGAAAAGTTGTCCGAGCTGTCATAGTTCGGACGAGGAAAGAGATTCGACGCAGAGATGGTTCTCATATACGCTTTGATGATAACGCGGCAGTTATAATTGACCGACAAGGAGAACCTGTTGGGACCAGAGTTTTTGGGCCGGTTGGAAGAGAATTGAGAGAGAAGAGATTTATGAAGATTGTTTCTCTTGCCCCGGAGGTTGTTTAATGAACACGATCACTTTAAAGAAAAATGATGTCGTTGTGGTCATCAAAGGAAAAGACAAGGGAAAAACAGGGAAAATATTAAAAGTCATCCCTGAGAAAAAAAGAGCGGTCGTGGAAAAAATCAATTTTGTCAAGGAGTTTATTCGCCCTGATCGGAGTAAAAACATTTCGGGAGGGATCATGGAGAGAGAAGCTCCCATTCACGTTTCCAATTTAATGCTTTATTGCTCTGAATGCGGTCAAGGCGTGAGAGTAAGGAAAAAAATATTGGAGGATGAAAGTAAGATCAGAGTCTGCAGTAAGTGTGAAACAGACTTAGAAAAGCAAAAATGAGGGAAGATTCATGAGTCGTCTTTTTGATAAATACAAAAAAGAGGTTATACCAGCGCTTCAGAAGGAGTTTTCTATAAAAAATAAGATGGCTGTACCCCGGCTGGAAAAAATCGTTTTAAATGTTGGCGTAGGGGATGCCATCCAGAATATTAAATTTTTAGATACGGCAAAAAAGGAACTGAGCTTCATCTCCGGCCAGTGGGCTGCAACAGGAAGAGCAAAAAAATCTATTTCAACTTTTAAGCTTCGCAAAGGGCATGCCATTGCCTGTTATGTCACTCTGCGAGGGAAAAGAATGTATGAGTTTTTTGACCGTTTAGTCAATATCGTACTCCCCCGTGTCAGGGATTTCAGGGGTGTTTCTCGCCGGTCTTTTGATGGCAGGGGAAATTACACTCTTGGCATGAAAGATCAACTAGTTTTTCCAGAGATAGATTATACAAAAGTGGAAAGGCCGCGAGGGATGAATATCACTATCGTCACCTCTGCGGGGAATGATAAGGCAGCAACTGCCTTATTGGAAAAATTAGGGATGCCTTTTGGAGAGGCATGATAAGGAAGGAAAAATGTCCAAAATATCATCTATGGCGAAATACCTAAAAGAACCGAAGTACCCAACAAGGAGAAAAAAGCGCTGTCGGATATGCGGGCGTTCCAAAGGATATTATAGAAAATTTGATATGTGTCGATTATGCTTTCGGAACCTGGCTTTAAAAGGCGATATACCTGGAATTGTGAAAGCATCTTGGTAAAATTTTGGAAAGGATGAAATCATGAGTTTAACAGACCCTGTCGCTGATATGCTAACAAGGATAAGGAATGCCCTCAAAGTCAAGAAAAAAGATGTGAATATTCCTTCTTCCCGTATGAAGGCCGAGATAGCGAGAATTTTAAAGGATGAGGGATATATTAGGAACTTTAGGGTTACTGAAAATAGCAAGCAAGGGATATTAAATCTTACTCTCAAGTACACAAATGAAAACGAGAGCGTCATAACTGGGCTCCGAAGAACCAGCCGGCCAGGTTGTCGAATATATTGCAACAAAGGCTCCATCCCCAAGATTCTCGGTGGTATGGGAATAGTGATCCTATCCACGTCTGAAGGAGTTGCAACTGGGAAAAAATGTGAGGAGCTTGGCGTTGGAGGAGAGGTTATATGCTATATTTGGTGAGTCTGGAAGAAAGCGTTTCCTTTCCCAGGATAGAAGGAAATGTTATAGATCAAGCTGGGTGTTTCGAAAACACGCGGCCTTTGCCCCAGCGAGGCAAAGCCCGCTCGGTTTCAGGCTTCACTCTCCTCTCCCTTCTGGAGAGGAACCATGCCCGCTCAGCCTTCAAACGGTTTTCTCAATCACCCAGCTTGATCTTTTTTCCACCCAGTGGATTCAGAAATATCTCCAATTTGGAAGGAGAGGGAATCTAAAAATGTCTCGAGTAGGAAAATTACCCATTGTCTTACCAGATGGAGTTAAGGTTAATATCTTGCCAGATAAAATCGAATTTGAAGGTCCTAAAGGAAAGCTTTCCTCGCCCTTGTTTGCCGGGATCAAAGCCGAACTTGAGAACAATGAGCTCACCCTGCGGAGATCGCATGATTCCAAGGAGCAGAGATCTTTTCATGGCTTGAGCCGGAGTTTAGCTTTTAATGCTTCTGCAGGTGTCTCGGAGGGTTTTTCAAAGAAGCTGGAAATAGTGGGAGTCGGATACCGAGCTAAACTTGACAAAGGGAAACTTGAATTGAGTTTAGGCTATTCCAAGCCCAAGGTGTACAAGATACCTGAGGGTATTGAAATCGTTTTAGAAAAGCCGACTTTAATCACTGTGAGCGGAATAGACAAACAGCAAGTCGGCCAAGTTTCAGAGGAGATTCGCAGCCTTCGCAAACCGGATCCTTATAAACTCAAAGGAATTCGCTATGTTGGTGAGCGCTTGATTAAGAAAGAACGTAAAGCGGTGGTGGCTGGTGTATAAAGATAAAGTCGCGGTAAAGAAAATGGCTAAAGAACGGATAAGAAAGAGAATCAGAAAGAAAATCAGAGGCACTTCCGAACGTCCAAGAGTTTACATTTTCAAGAGTAACCGCTATGTATACACGCAAGTCATAGATGATGAGAATGGTCATATTTTAGCTTTTGCCTCTACTTTAGAGAAGGAGTTTAGAGGAAAGAACAAAAACTATAAGAATATTGAAGCCTGTCAGGTTTTAGGTGGAGTCCTGGCGAAGAAATTAAAGCAGAAAAAGATCGAGAAAGTGATTTTTGATAGAGGGATCTATCCTTATCATGGCCGTATCAAAGCCTTTGCTGAAGCAATGAGAAAGGGTGGACTCGTTTTTTAGGAAGATATAGTAGGGAGAAAAAAGAGTGGCTGACCAAGAAATAAAAAAAGAAGAATTAAAAGAGGAAGAAGAACTTGAGTTAGAGGATCAGGTGATTTCTATACGAAGAGTCACCAAGGTTGTCAAAGGAGGAAAAAACCTCAGTTTTTCGGCCTTAGCAGCTGTTGGAAATGGAAGCGGATTAGTCGGAATTGGCAAAGGGAAAGCCCGAGAAGTTCCCCAAGCTATAAGAAAAGCTGTGGAAGATGCCAAAAAACAGTTAATTAAAGTCCCGCTGTCTGAGACAACTATTCCCCACTATATTAGAGGAGAGGCAGGTGGAGGTGTTGTAGTTCTTCGACCAGCATCAAAAGGGACTGGTGTAATAGCAGGTGGCGCTGTAAGAGTGATCATGGAGTTGGCTGGAATAAAAGATATTTTGACGAAATCAATTCGTAGTAATAATGCCATAAGTGTGGCCCATGCTACCATGGATGCTTTGAAGAGACTGAAAAATCCTGAAAAGGTCTCAAAAGATAGGGGCAAAGAAAAGGAAATGATATGGCAGTGAAAGAGACTACGTCTAATAAAATTCAAGAAAAAGCAGGAACAAAAGCAGAAGCTCGAAAAGTCAAATCCCCGGAGAAGCAGTTAAAGGTAAAACTCGTGAGAAGCCTCATCGGGCGCCCAAAACAACAAAGGGAAGTAGTGAAAGGATTAGGCTTAAGGAAGATTAATTCAGAAGCCACTCGCAAAGATTGCCCTGAGATCTGGGGGATGATCAATAAAGTACCTCATTTAGTGGAAGTGGAGGAGTTGGAAAAGAAATGAATTTGAGTGATCTTCATCCGGCCAAAGGATCCAGGAAGAACAGGCGAAGAGTTGGACGGGGCCCTGGTTCCGGACGAGGTAAAACATCTGGTCGCGGTACAAAGGGTCAAAAGTCTATTTCTGGATACTCAAGGAAGATAGGATTTGAAGGAGGGCAGATGCCCCTTCACCGCAGGGTTCCCAAGCGAGGCTTCACTAATATATTTAGAAGAGAATATAGGGAAGTCAACCTTGAGAAAATTGGTAAAATCACAAAAAAGGAAGTAAAACTAAAAGATTTAAAAGCAGCAGGCATTATAAAGAAGGAATCAGAGGCTGTTAAGATTTTGGGAAGAGGAGACCTTTCCTCTTCTAAGACAGTCCATGCCCATAAATTTTCCCGCTCAGCTCTGAAGAAAATTGAGAAAGCGGGAGGAAAGGCAGTTCTTATCAAAAGTTAACAATGTTAGAAAGTATTAGAAATATTTTTAGTATTCCTGATCTTAGAAAAAGGATCATTTTTACTTTACTTATATTGGCCGTGTATCGAGTAGGCTGGCAGGTTCCTAATCCAGGAATCAGCGCAGCTGCCTTACAAGAATTCTGGGAGCAACAGCGGGGAACGATTTTAGGTTTTGTGGATCTTTTCTCCGGGAGAAATATGTCCAAGATGACTATTTTCGCCTTGGGGATAATGCCCTATATCAGTGCCTCTATCATCCTCCAGTTGCTTCAGGTTGTCTGGCCTTACTTGGAAAGGTTATCTAAGGAAGGAGAACTCGGCAGAAAAAAGATCACCCAATACACGCGTTATGGGACCATTCTTATCTGTGCCATCCAAGCTTCTGCTATCGCTTTGTGGCTGCAAGCCCAAAGCAGCCCCAGTGGGGCAGCGATTGTTCCCAACCCTGGCGCAGGATTTATATTTTTAACAGTCCTGACATTAACCACTGGAACAGTCTTTGTCATGTGGTTAGGAGAGCAGATTTCAGAGCGGGGAATCGGAAATGGGATTTCCCTGATTATATTTGCGGGGATTGTGGTTAATTATCCTCGGGACTTCCAAAACGTTTTAACTGGTTTGAAAACGGGAAGCATGACTCCCTTAAGGCTCATTTTTCTGCTAGTATTGATGTTAGGTGTCATTGCCGGCATTGTTTTTGTGGAGCGTGGCCAGAGGCGGATTCCTGTTTCCTATGCTAAAAGAGTCGTGGGAAGGAAAGTTTATGGAGGTCAGAGTACCCATCTTCCGCTTAGAGTGAATACTGGCGGAGTTATTCCCATAATTTTTGCTGCCTCTGTCATAACTATTCCAGCAACTATAGCTGGGTTCGTAAAACACCCTATTTTCCAACAGATTGCTCAGCAGTTCGGCTTGGGCATGCCTTTATACAATCTCCTCTACGTTGCAGCTATCGTCTTCTTTACATTTTTTTATGTTTCCATCATCTTCAATCCTTCTGATGTTGCGGATAATCTTAGGAAATATGGTGGTTTTATTCCAGGGATAAGACCAGGAAAGAATACTTCCGATTTTATAGATAATGTCCTTTCACGGATTACCCTGGTGGGTGCTATTTATTTAGCAGCTGTAGCCATTCTGCCAGAGTTTATGATCACTGGGTTCAAAGTTCACACTCTGCCCTTAGTTGGAGATTTCTTAGAAGCCAACTTGCCCCAGTGGTTTACTCAAGGATTGAATGTTCAGTTTTATTTCGGGGGAACGTCTATTCTTATTGTAGTCGGAGTAGCCATGGATACAATGCAACAGATCGAAGCACAACTTGTCATGCGCCACTATGATGGATTCATGCGCCGCGGCCGCATAAAAGGAAGGAGAGGATGAGAGTTATTTTACTCGGACCCCCTGGGGGTGGCAAAGGTACTCAAGGAGAACTTATAGAAAAAAAATATGGATTTCCTAAAATTTCCACAGGAGATCTTCTTCGCCGCGAGGTTCAGGAAAAGACTACTTTAGGAGAAATGGCAAAAGCAAAGATGAATCAAGGTGAATTAGTTAACGATGATATCGTGATCGAGATGATAAAGCACAAAATATTCCAGCTCGACTGCAAACGAGGGTATATTTTGGACGGTTTTCCCCGAAACGTTGGCCAGGCCCGAAGATTGGAAGAAATTGAAGAAAAGCGTCCGGAAATAGTGATCGACATACATCTGAGTGAGCAGGCTCTGATTCAAAGGCTCTCAGCACGAAGGATTTGTTCCAGCTGCGGGGCTATTTATAACCTTTTAGCCCGCAATCCGAGGAAAGAAGGAGCGTGCGATATTTGCGGATCAGAGCTTATTCAAAGAGAGGACGACGTTCCAGAGGTTATCAAAGAGCGCCTGAAAGTTTACCATGAACAGACAGAAGCCCTTATAGATTATTACTCAAGAAAAAAGGTTTATTTTAGGATAGACGGTGAAGGAAAGATCGAGACTATTTCTAAGAATATTTATTCAATTTTGGACAGAGAAATAGCCAAATCAAGAGTGATGGAAGCAACAAGATGATTATTTACTGCGAGGACGAAATTAGTACTATCAGGAAGAGTAACCAGATCGTCGCGAAAATTTTAGCCGAGCTAGGAAAAATGATAATACCAGGAGTGCAAACTAAAGAATTGGATGAGTATGCTGAGCTTAGGATTAAAAAGATGAATGCTATTCCGGCTTTCAAGGGTTACCGCGGGTATCCCGCCTCTCTTTGCACATCCATCAATGAGGAAATTGTCCATGGCATTCCTTCTTCTCGGCGCCTGCGAGATGGAGATATCATTAGCCTCGATTTCGGTGTTCTGTATGAGGGCTATTACGGTGATGCAGCCGTGACCTATCCTGTGGGAGAAGTCACTCCAAAGGCAAAAAAACTTATAAAGGTGGCTGAGGAGACCTTTTATAAAGGCGTTGAACAGATGAAACCGGGAAAACGAATATCAGATATTTCTTTTGCTATTCAGAGTCATGTTGAATCGCAAGGGTTTTCAGTTATTCGGGCTTTTGTCGGTCATGGAATTGGTCTTTCCCTCCATGAAGAGCCTCAAGTTCCTAATTTTGGCCCGCCAGGAAGAGGACCTAAGATAAAATCGGGGATGGTTTTAGCCGTGGAGCCGATGATTGCAATGGGAAATTGGGATGTGGAGATTTTAGATGATAATTGGACTGCTATAACCAGGGATAGAAGTCTCTCAGCTCATTATGAACATACAGTGGCAATTACTGAAAAAGGACATGAAATTTTAAGCCTGCCAGATGAAGAAAAGAAAAACGCTCCTTATTTAAAGGAGAAGCAACATGCCTAAGCAGGATGTCTTTGAGACTGAAGGGACTGTTTTAGAAACACTACCCAATGCCATGTTTCGTGTTGAGTTGGCCAATAAGCATAGAATCTTAGCTCATATCTCTGGAAAAATGAGAAAGCATTTTATCCGTATTCTTCCTGGAGATAGAGTGCTTATTGAGCTTTCACCTTACGATTTAACAAAAGGAAGAATAACTTATAGATTCAAATAAGAAAAAAGCAAATGAAAGTAAGAGCATCCATTAAGAAGATGTGCAGGAATTGCCGAATAATCAAAAGGAAAGGTACGCTTCGTGTTATCTGCTCCAATCCGAAGCATAAACAAAAACAAGGCTAATTGAGGTTAAAATGGCAAGAATAGCAGGAATCACACTTCCTCCTGAAAAAAGGATTGAGATTGGGTTGACCTATATTTTTGGCATCGGTCGTTCCAGGTCAAATAAAATTCTCCAGGAAGCTAAGATAGATAAGGATAAAAAGGTCAAAGCTTTAAGTGAGGAAGAGATCAGTCAAATACGTCAAATCCTCGAGAAAAAAGAAAAAATTGAAGGTGAATTGAGAACCGAGACTACCCAGAATATAAAAAGGCTGGTCGATATTGGGTGTTATCGAGGATTGCGGCATAGGAGAAGATTGCCTTTGAGAGGCCAGAGGACAAAAACGAATGCTCGAACGAGAAAAGGTCCTCGAGGTCATACGATAAAGAAATAAAAAGCCAAATAAGGAGTTTTAAGTGCCAAAAGCGAAGAGAAAGACCAAGAAAAAGAAGGTTAGGAAAGAAATAGGATTTGGTGTGGCTTATGTTCAGTCCACTTTCAACAATACAATCGTTACTATAGCAGACCAACAGGGAAATACAGTTTGCTGGGCTAGCGCCGGATCAGCGGGCTTCAAGGGTGCCCGGAAAGGAACTCCTTTTGCAGCCCAGTTGGCTGCCAAAGAAGTATCGTCTAGAGCAAGAGAATTTGGAGTCAGGTATGTTGATGTTAGGGTTAAGGGCCCAGGTGCTGGAAGAGAATCAGCTATTCGGGCTCTCCAAACTAATGGCTTAGAGATAAAATCAATCAAGGATGTTACTCCAATTCCCCATAATGGTTGTCGCGTCCGGAAGAGAAGAAGGGTTTAGAAGGAGAAGTAGTCAAGGAGAGTAAGATGTCAAGACACAGAGAATCGGTTTGTCGCCTCTGTCGGGCGGAGAAAACGAAGCTTTTTATAAAAGGGAGCAAGTGTTTGAGTGAAAAATGCCCCGTGGAAAGGAGACCCTATCCTCCAGGGGAACACGGAAGAGCAAGGAGAAGAATCTTGGGGTATGGTCTTCAGCTCAGGGAGAAACAGAAGCTGAAAAGATATTATGGCATGCCCGAGAAACAATTTCGGCTCTTTTTCCAGCGAGCGGAGAGAAAAAGAGGCATCACGGGAGAAAATCTCCTGGCTATGCTGGAGAGAAGACTGGATAGCGTTGTTTTTTTAATAGGATTCTCTCATTCTCGAGACCATGCTCGGCAACTGATTACTCACGGCCATTTTCGAGTTAATGGAAGGAAAGTCAGTGTGCCATCTTTTCTGGTCAATAAGAGTGATGTCGTCTCGTTTAGAGAGAAAGCAATGAAGCATGAGGAGCTAAAGGCCATTGTAGAATCAAATAAAAATAAAACTGTCCCGGGGTGGATTGAGGTTTACTGGGAAAAAATGCAGGCAAAAATTCGCTCTTTTCCAGCCCGTGAAGATATTACTTTTCCTGTGGAAGAGCGCATGGTAGTTGAGCTTTACTCGAAGTAACTTGTTGTCTGAGCCGCAGAAGCTCCAGAGAGTTCAAATCTCTGTTGCCTCCGTGGATTGATTTGATAACAATGGAACCTGAAAAGGAGGAAGTATGTTAGAAACAGGCTTTCAGAGACCGAAATATCTTGAATGCGATTACGAGACTTTAACAGAAAAATATGGCTGCTTCTCAGCCGAGCCTTTTGAAAGAGGCTATGGCGTCACAATTGGAAACGCTCTGAGAAGGATTCTTCTTTCTTCTGTAGCAGGAGCTGCTATTACTGCTGTTCGAATTCAGGGTGTTCTTCATGAGTTCTCGAGTATCTCTGGGATGGTGGAAGATGTGACAGATGTCATCCTGAACTTAAAAGGTATCCCGCTAAATCTTGAAGGAGATGAGCCAAAAATTATGACTCTGAAAAAAAAGGGGCCGACTGAAGCAAAAGCATCTGATATTATTCATGATTCTGATATCGAAATTCTTGACAAAGATATTCATATTGCCTCTCTCGACAAAGATGGAAAGTTAGATATGGAAATGGTCGTTAAGAATAATAGAGGTTATATTCCTGCCGATCAAAATTTCGATGCAGATTTAAGCGTGGACTATATTCCCCTCGATTCTTCTCATTCTCCGATCAAAAAGGTGAACTACAGGGTCGAGGCAGCAAGAGTAGGCAAGAGAATCGATTACGAAAAGTTAAACCTGGAAATTTGGACATCAGGCTCTGTTTCTCCACAGGAAGCTTTGGCTCAGGCATCAAAAATAATGAGAGACCATCTAGTTATCTTTCTTACTATTGTTGATGAGCCAATGGAAAGAGAGCAAATAACTATAAAAAAAGAGATTCCTTATTACCCTCAGCTAGATATTTTGTCAAAATCTATAGATCATCTTGAACTTTCAGTCAGGTCCAATAATTGTCTCAGGGCAGCTGGGATCGAAAAAATTTATGAATTGGTTCAAAAAACTGAAGATGACCTCTTGAAGACCAAAAATTTTGGCCGCAAATCTTTGACTGAAATAAAAGAGACTCTACAAGAATTGAATCTAGGTCTCAATTTGGACCTTCATCCTAGATTGTTAGAGAAAATAGAAGCAGAGAAGAAAGAGGAAGAAGAAGAAGAGGAAGAAGCTGAATGAGGCATCTTGTCAAAAGAAAGAAATTAGGACGAGACACTTCGCACAGACGTGCTTTGTTGCGTAATCTTGTGACCTCCTTTCTTGAAAAGGAGCGTATAAGAACGACTTTAGTAAAGGCAAAAGCAACAAAGCCTCTGGCCGAGAAGATGATTACCTTAGCTAAAAGGGATACTCTTCATGCCAGGCGTCAAGCCTTAAGTTTCATATACAAAAAGCCTGTCGTTAAGAAGCTCTTTGAAGAACTCGGTCCTCGTTTTAGCGAAAGACCTGGAGGATACACAAGGATTGTAAAGATCGGGCCGAGAGCAGGAGATGGGGCCGAGATGGCAATCCTAGAGCTCATAGGCTCCGAATTTGAGAAGAAAGCAAAGAAGAAAAAGGAAAAAGGAAAGGCCAAACCTAAAGCTAAATAGGTGACTAACCTGAATAAACCAGGCTAATTGCTTCCTTGTTTCTTGGGAACCACCCAGAGTTCTTGACCAGGAAAGATTTTTGATCTGTAGCTGAGGCTGTTTAAACTGAGCAAAATACTGAGGTTCATTCCATATTTGTTGGCGATTCCAGATGGACTATCACCGCGTCTAACTGTATAAATAGTAGCTCCTTGAGGTATCGAGGATTGGATGACGATCTTCTGCCCAACATCCAAGACGTCACTTTCAAGGCTGTTATCCTTTTTTATCTTTCCAACTGTGGTGCTAAAGGCGCTGGCGATTTTATAAAGAGAATCTCCTCTTCTTACAATATAAATAAGCTTCTCCCCCTCTTTAACAAGCTTGGGAGGAGGAGAAGACGCATAGCTTCTTCCGCGAACCGGAATTTTAAGCCTCTGCCCCGATTTGATGAAATCAACACGACGCAAACGATTCAATCGAGCAATGGCTGAGATAGATGTCCTGTAGCGTTGGGCAATGAGTGAGAGAGATTCTCCCCTTCGCACACGATGGATTCTATAGGTAGCCTCTGGAGGAATCCAGGTCGGAAGAGTATTCAAAGCGACCATTGCTTTTTCGGCAAAGCCTAAGGGGATTCTTAAAACGTATTCATAACCTGGAGTGGCACCGTGACGTAGCTCAGGATTAAGAGAGGATAGTACATTTTCTTTCAATCCCATAGCGTTAGAAAGGGAGGAAAGTCTGATGGGGCTGTTCATAGGAAGCCTTACGAATTCTAGGGGAGTATCGGGAGTCGGAAGATTGAAGCCGTATTTTTCAGGATCGTTGACTATAAGAAGGGTTGCAATAAAACGGGGAACGAAGCTAGCAGTCTCACGAGGGAGCATAAGATAAAGATCCCAGAAGTTGTCGAGGTAGTTAAAGCGCTGGTTACGAATGACCTTTTTAACTTTATACTCACCACAATTGTACGAGGCCAGAGCGGTTGTCCAGTCGCCAAAATGAGAATGGAGGTCGTTCAGATATTTTAAAGCTGCTTGAGTTGATTTTATGGGGTCCATCCTTTCATCGATCCAACGGTCTCTCTTCAAACCGTAACGGTATCCTGTGGAAGATATGAACTGCCAGAGACCCAGGGCTCTGGCACGGGAGTAAGCTCTAACTTGAAATCCGCTTTCAATAAGGGGAACCCAGGACAGCTCTTCTGGAAGCCCGGCCTTTCTCAATTCCTCAAGAATCATCTGCCTGTAGAGTCCTGAGCGTTTGTAGGACTGCTCGAAAAATTTTCTCTCTGCATTTTGGAAAAGTTTTATTTGATTTTCGACATGCTCATTTTCTACAAGAGGAATGGTTTGATGATTATTCCCGACCGCTGTTAGCTGTGAAGCGTAGATTTCTTGAATTCTTTGCGCGATCAGGAGTCTGAGGTCGTTTTTTTCCTGGATGAGGGAGGAATCAGGAGGGAGGTTGAGCTTCAAGATCAAGCTGTAAGCATCATCCAGAGCTGCCAGCGCGGTATCGAAATCTCCCTTTTCCCAGGCAAGTTGGCTATCCTGGTAAACATACAGAGCATCTTCGAGGGCGGACAGGGGATCCTCCTGGAAAGAAGCATTCTCTTGAGCAAGGGTTTCACTGCCGTCTTGATTTTTTCCCTGTTTAGATCTCGAAGTTTTCTCTTTGGACTCAGCTTGATTGGTAGTTGATGAAGGATTGGTATGGATTCTATCCAAGGAAGAAGAACAATTCCATAAAAAGATAAATGACGTGATAAGAATGGCTAAGCAAAGATGTTTCATTTTCATTAAATTTTTGCTTAAAGGTAGAATTTATAACATTTGAAGAGGTTAGAGTCAAATAATT
>CAYTBG010000041.1:17813-21027 GCA_964435925.1 uncultured Eubacteriales bacterium
ATTTTTGCTTAAAGGTAGAATTTATAACATTTGAAGAGGTTAGAGTCAAATAATTCTTGAGTTTTGGAAAGCTTATTGGCGATTGAGGATTTTCTGCATTTTGTCTGTACTGGATTTATGTTCTGAGTCTCTTCCATTTGAATATAAAGGAATTCCTGCATTAAATCCTTCAGCGCATAACGATAAAAATAAAGAGGTGATAAGCTTCCATTGTCTTCCGGCAAGTCGTTGATGTTCATCCTACACTCCATAAAAGAGAATGTTTCTTTCGCGTCTCAGTATTGATGAGAAGCGACATCAGATCATAACTACTACGTCGAGTTGAAAATAATAAAAATCACCCTATTAGTAAATAACCTTTAGAGATGATTTTAGGAATGATCTTTCTAATTTTTTTTATCACCCGGAAAGATGATTTACTCTCATCATTTTAGGTAAATTAAGGCTAAATGAGTTTTGTGCTTTATCTGTTAACCCCCAGGAATTAAGCTTTCCGTTTTTTTGTTTTATTGACCTGTTTTCGTCAAAGCTCAAAGGGAAATCAGAGGGTTTGCTACGTTACATGCTCTATGCGCATTTCCTATGCCAGTTCCAGGCCGTCTCAATGATTGTTTCGATGTTTGAATGGTATAGCTTCCAGCCCAGGATTTTCTCTGCTTTTTCTCTTGAGGCTAAGAGCACTGGAACATCCCCTTTGCGCCTTGGGCTTTCTTTGTAGAGAACTTTTTCTCCTGTGATTTCTTCTGTTTTATGTATGATCTCTAAAACAGAATAGCCTTTGTTTGTCCCCAGATTGATAAACTCACTCTGGGAAGATTTCAGAAGTGTTTTGAGAGAAAGTACGTGAGCTTTTGCCAGATCTGTGACATGGACATAATCTCTGACCGCTGTTCCATCTTTGGTGGGGAAATCCGTTCCAAAGATTTCAAATTCTTTCTTTTTTCCCAGGAGGAAAAAGAGGATGTTGGGAATAAGATGGGTTTCAGGATCGTGCAGCTCGCCTAAGTCTCCTTCTGGGTCGGCTCCCGCAGCATTGAAATAGCGGAGAGATATAAATTTTAGTCCGTATGCTCTTTCGTAATCTTGGATGACTTTCTCCACAAAGAACTTTGTCTGCCCATAAGGATTGAAAGGATTTAGTGGGTGAGATTCTGGTATCGGATTTTGTAGGGGCTCACCATAAACAGCGGCGCTTGAAGAAAAAACGAAGTATTTAACTCCTGCTTCCAGCATAGCATCCAGGAGGTTCAGGCTGGTAATGAGATTGTGGGTGTAGTATTTTCGGGGGTCCGCATAAGACTCTCCCACCTGGATGAGGGAAGCAAAGTGAAGAACAGCTTCGATATTTTTTGACCCTAAGGCTTTTTTGATGCTCTCTTTATGCATGAGGTCGCCCTCGAAAAGCTCTCCTCCCACAAGAAGCTCTTTTTTGCCTGTAGAAAAATTATCGAAAACAACGACTTCAAATCCTTCCCTGATGAGCTCTTTGGCTGTGTGAGATCCAATATATCCTGCTCCACCAGCCACAAGAATTTTCATGGACTCTCCTTCTCGATGATTTTTTTAGCAATCCGCAGCCCTTCTTTTTTCGTCTCGAACTCATTGTCGAGCTGGAGTTCATACAGTTTTTTAAGGATTTTTCCCATCAAGGGGCCGGGAGTGACCGCCATTTTTATCAGGTCTCTGCCCATGATTAAAGGTTTAATAGTCTCTTTGGTTACGTTGAGCTCCTTGAATTTTTGAAGAAGCCAGCGAGCTTCTTCATCCAATTCTATAATCGGTTTTTCTTTCCTTCCGGCGCGGTCAGCTGCATCAAGATAAACCAGAAGCTCGATTTCACCGCTCATATCTGCCGCGAGGCGGTTGAAAGCCTTTTTGGTCACAACTTCCCTGTTCTGCCATAGCTCAGAGGCCCGGTGATGACATTTAATCAGGGAAAGGGTTGTTTTTCTCAGTTTATATCCATTCCATGAAAAAATTCTGAACCGGCTAAGAATTTTTTTGGTGATCTTCTCGCTGAGGACATCGTGGCCATTGTTGGTGATAACCATCCTTCCCTTCTTGAACTCCCACTGGGCTGCGGATGGTTTTCCTACATCATGATAAAGGGAGGCCAGCAGTAGGGCCAGTTTTTTCTCCTGAGAAAGCTGCACAAGTCCGGATAGCCTTTTTGCCTGGTCCACTGTGAGCTTAGTGTGATACCAGACAGTATGATTGCCATATTTATCTTTCTCGGGATGAAAGAGGGGGTCCTGGATAGATAGGGTCAGGTTGTAGAGTTCCTGAAAGAGCTGGCGTATGGCGCCGAGCTTGAATAACTCTTCGAGCCCGACTGAAGGAAGGGGAGAAAAAAGGAGAATTTTAAAAATCTCCTCGTTCACCCTCTCTACACTTAAGCCTGATAAATCTATTTCTCTGGAGGTTTCATAAATTTCAGGATCAACCGAAAACTCAAGAACTGAAGCAAATCGAGCTACTCTAAGAACTCGCAGAGGATCATCAGGAAACGACGCAGGATTTGATAGTCTTATTTTTTTTGCTTTGATATCGCTGGCTCCGTGGAAAGGGTCGATAACCTTGTTATCAGTCAGCCTTAAAGCAATACTGTTGCATCGAAAGTCTCGTCTTTCAAGGTCTTTCTCGATGGGTAGATTTGGATCTGCAGAGATTATAAAATCTTTATGCTTTTTAACTCCTGTTCCTCTCGAAACCTCTTTCCTGGGTAGGGCTAAATCGTACGTTTTTCCGTTTATCGTGAATTTAATGATACCAAAGCTCTTTCCAACAAGATCAACTTTTCCATAAGGTTGGATTATTTTTATGATATCTTCAACTCTATGATGAGTAATAAGAATATCCACATCCTCGGATGGTATTCCTCTGATAAGGTCGCGCACGTAGCCTCCGACAGCATAGACTTCACCCCCAAAATGATGAATTAAAAATTCTTTTTCTCGAAATTCAGCTTGCAATTTCTTCATAATTTTTTACCCATTATTGTCGGCTTCATCAAGTAATCAGATTCTATGTTTTCCATTGGCGCGTTTTCTTTTTTTGTTTGTACTATTATAAAAGCAATATCGCCTTCTATTCAAACATTTTTCGAAAAAAGTATGCATTTCCAATGCAGTTATTGGAAAGGTTTTGGGAAATAGCCTAGCTCCTTTCAGATTTTTAACGCCATTCTCCATTCGCTCTTCTCGGCGGCTGCGTA
>CAYTBG010000042.1:0-20781 GCA_964435925.1 uncultured Eubacteriales bacterium
GCACTGAATATTTCTACTCGAGGCAGGTTGCCTGGATTTAAAAGAGGATAGATTATAAAAAGCAAAACGATGAGTAGATGGACTGCTAAGGAAAGCGGGAAAATCCAGACTTTCGTCCCTATATTTCTTTCTCTTATGATAAAAGAATCTTGAAACATTTTAGCCTCCTTATTTTTAACCTTCATGTTAATTTCCTCACCCATCAAAATATCGAGCAACTTTTATGCCAAACTTGAATCCGCTGGGTTTTTCTGACTTCAAGTCAGTAGATTTAAGTCAAATTTTTTTGCATGAGTAAATATTTTTTACAGGTGTAAAGATATATTTATTGAAACGTATGCAATTCCCCCTTTATCTTTTTTTGTGTCTCTTTTCATCCTGTTTTTTATTTGACGTTAGAAGAAATATGATTTTTAGGTAAAATTTTATTAATTTAAGCTTTTTGTAATACTAAAATTCTGGCCTTCCAAAAGGTACAGTCCTAATTTAATGTCCTCAAATTATCCATTTGTCATAAATTTAGAACAGAAAAGGTTAAAACACCATTATAAGACCCCTGATCATTATTGGCACATTTTTTGCTGCCATATTAGCAAGGGAAATGAATATCTGTTAAGGGAGAAGGCGGATGAATGCCAGAATTAAAATATTAACTCTAGTTTGTCTATTAACATTCTTAATCATATTCCTTGTAGTCTGCGCTCCAAAGCGTCCTATCATTCTGGAAAAAGTCTTTTCTCAACCAGATGTTGATTATAATCTTTACCAGAGACTTGCTATTGTGGAATTTATTCCTAATCCTCAAGTGAAAAAGCGCAAGAATATCACCGACGTATTTGAAGATGAATTTAGAAAACAAGGATATGATATTGTCAGCGCGGATGAATTTAATTCTGTTTTGGAAGAAGTTGGATTTTCGAGTGAGGATTTATCAGATCCTGAGGTATTGAATAAGGTAAGCGAAAAATTAAACATATCAGCTATAATTAAGGGTGTCACGGATAAATATGAGATTAAAAAGAAAAGTGGTCTTATTCCCATATCAACTGGAGATGCAACTTTTATGCTTGTAGATAAAGTATATATTTGCGATATTGCCTTGACAATTGAGATGATAGCAGCCCAAGAGGGGGACAGGATTTGGTCTTGTTCAATATCATGCACCAAGAAAAAAGGAAGACCCGAAAAACTGATTAAGAATATGATAAGAGAGTGTTTAAACCCAAGATCAACAGAATGAAATTTCCTTTTTCAGTGATTTTTCTTTAGATTTGGACGATATGAACGAAGAGATTATCGACATCTCTATGTTTTTTTATGTGCCGAAGAACGGCCATCTTACGTGCTCCCGACCTGAAAAATTCTATGTGCTGGATTCCTGTTTTTTTTATTGATGTTAAATAAAATGAAAAAATTAATTTCGATATTGATATCAATTCTAATTACGGTACTCTTGATCAACACCTATTCAATTTCTAATTCTCAAAAAAAAGATTTTATTAAGGAAGCAGATTTGTTCTTGGACATGATGGAGTATAAGGCAGCGATTTTTAATTACATGCAGGCTCTCTCTGATGATTCACTTCAGAGAGATATCCGCAAGAAAATCGGATATGCTTATTTTCAATTAGAAAAAATTGACGAGGCCCTCAAGTATCTTAACGAAGAATTATCGATATTTCCGGATAACGGAGATGCCTACGATCTATTAATCTATGTTTTATTTAAATTAAATATGCTCGAGGAAACACACGGTTTAATCAGAAATCATGAAGTTCAATTTAAACCTGAGGAAGATAATCCTAATTCCGGATTGGGAAATTTCATACATGGGATGTATTTTAAGGGTAAAAAAGAATATCGGGAGGCAAGAAATTTTTTCAGGCGAGCAGGCGAGAGAGGATACCAACTTCTTAAATGTTATGTTCAGTTGGCAGATATTGAGTTAACCTTAGGCAATAAAAGAGATTTTTTAAACGTTATTGCTGAAGCTAAAGAAAAACATGCAGAACTTTATGAAATTCCCAGCACTCAATATGAACTTTTTGAGCTCTGCTTTATGTATGGTCTGCTGTATTATGCACAGTTTAAACAGGATATCGATAGAGGTTATCAACCATCATATCTTCACCTTTCATATGGGAGGTTCAAGGAAGCGTTGAACATCAAGCCTGACTCAAAGGATACTCTCTTCAACCTGGCCTGCATAACGTATAATTTTCGCCAGTTTAAAGAAGCTTCCCAATATTTTGAAAAAATACTTGATATTGAACCTGGAAATACCGAGGTAGCCTTCTATTTAGATTGTTGTCTTAAAAAGCTTAATAAACCAAGCAAAGAAAAGATGACAACAGTGCAATGTCCAAAAGCTCTAAATTTGTCTAAAGATTTTATAGAAAACCCAGAGATTGAATACAAGTATCAATTTAATAATGATCTTCTCTTTGTGTTTCAAAGTATCCAATATTTAGCCTTAGATTTTGTAAAGCAAGGTAAATTAGACGCTGCCATAAAAAGATACCACAATGGATTAAAAATCGATGAAGAATCTCCTGGAATAAGTTTTAACCTGGGGATGGTTTATTTTTGGCAGGATAATTTTAAGGAAGCTGAAAAACATGCCCTTATAGCGCTCAGGAGGAAGTATTTTTATGCAACAAGGCCAGATATTCTTAGTCCTGGCAGGCTGAGAGATCGTAAAAGAGCAGAAACTATCAGAAAAGCACGCGATGTTCATGAATCTCCTGATATTCCTATTTCTAAATGGACTTTTGATGTGGCCTTAAAAGATGGGAATTATTTTATAGAGGCCTATGACCTTTTAGGAAATATATATTTTAAAAAAGGAGAAATTAATAAATCAGTCATAGCTTTTAAAAAAAGTATCGAGATTCAACAGAAAGATGCCATGGGTCATTATAATTTAGGATGCTCTTACTTGTATTTAAACGATTGGGATAATGCTGAGAAAGAATGGAAGAAAGCAATAAAATACGAGAAGGAATCGAAAAAGATAAAGGGTAGGGAAAAAATTTCTAAAGATCAACTTGAAGTATCATTGATAGTTGTTAAAAGGCCTGTTTCCTTTCGCGCTCGCAAGTCTTTAGGCCAGCTATATGTTGCGAAGAATCTGCCTGAAAAAGCACTAAAGGAGTTTAAAAAGGCCATAAAGTTGGAGCCTGATGACCCTGAGCCATATTATGAACTCGGAAACATTTATAATAAAAAATCAGAACAAAATGAAAAATACGTCAGAAAAGCCGTTTTTTATTATGAGAAATATCTCTATTTAGGGGGAGAGAAGGAAGAAGAAGTAAAAGAATTATTGAAGCCATTAAAATAGAAATAAGATGTTCACTACCAGAAGGGGAGTATCCCTATATTATAAAAAAGAACAAGATGTATACTTACATTCGGGAAACTGAAGAGGGATTTCCGATAGTAAAAAGATATGATATGCAATGGAAATGAGCCATATTAACTAAATATGGCAGGAAGAGATTAAGAGAAAGTTTCTGAGAATCCTTAAGATTATATTTTGAAAACTCTGGGGGAAGTTTTTAAATCAATTATAGTTTAAAAAATGATAATTTGGCCTAAATTTCTTAGTCTATTAGATTGGTTTAACAGAAGAAAATTTGATAAGATTTAAAATAGACTAAAAAAGTTATGAAAATAACTCAACTCACCATCAAAAGGCCTATTACAACCTTCATGTTTTTTCTGGGCATCGTTCTCCTTGGCTTTGTTTCCTTACGGGAGCTTAGTGTAGACCTGCTGCCTGATATCAGTTATCCCCGCCTCTCTGTAGTGACTGAATACCCCGGAGTTGCCCCGGAAGAGATAGAAACTTTTGTGACTTTGCCTCTGGAAGCTGCTGTAAGCAGAATTCCTGGATTGCGCCGGGTAGAATCCGTATCCAAAGAGGGTCAGTCCTTCATGGCACTCGAGTTTTCCTGGGGTACGAATATGGATTTTGCCACCCTGCACACAAGAGAAAAGCTTGATGGTGCTCCAATCCCTGAACAAGCTGAAGATCCTGTAATCATACCTTTGGATCCTCAGGGTAAACCCATCATGGTTTTAGCCATTTCTGGAGACAGATCTCTTCTGGAGCTAAAAGAATTCTCAGAGGAGCTGATAAAACCTCGCCTTGAACAGATAGAGGGAATAGGCTCGGCTGAGATAGTAGGAGGAGTGGAAAGAGAGATTCAAGTAGAAGTTGACCCCAGGCTTCTTTCGCTTTACGGACTAACCATAGACCAGATTGCCGGAAGAATAGATGAGTTTAATCAAAACCTTCAGGGAGGAACCATCAGAAAAGGCCGATTCAAGTATGCTCTTCGAGTTGTGGGCGAGTTTGAGGTGTTGAGTGAGATAGGAGAAATAAGCCTTAAAACGACAGAAGAAAGAGGAGTTGTCCGGCTTAAAGATGTAGCTCAGATCCAAGACTCCATTAAAGATAGGCAAGGTATAACCAAGCTCAATGAGAAGGAGAGTATTGGAGTCCTGGTCAGGAAAGAGTCAGAAGCTAATACAGTAGAAGCGACAAGGACAACCCATGAAATACTTGAAGAGATAAAAAAGGAAAACCCAGGAACAGAAATTCTTGTAGTCTCTGAACAGGCAAGATATATCGAAGAGGCAATCTCATCAGTCCTAAGATCCATTATTTTCGGTGGAATCCTGGCTTTTTTTGTTTTGTTCATCTTCCTCCAGGACTTGAAGACTCCAATCATTATTGCTGTTGTTATTCCTATTTCTATAATTGCAACCTTTAATCTGCTCTACTTCAGAGATATTACCCTTAATATAATGTCCCTGGGGGGGCTTGCGCTTGGAGTCGGGATGCTTGTCGATAATTCCATAGTTGTTTCTGAGAGTATTTTCAGACATAAAAGCCTTGGAAAAAACCTTCTTGATGCAGCTTTTACGGGCACAAAGGAGGTAGGAATGGCTGTTACTGCCTCTACTTTAACCACAATCTCAGTTTTCCTCCCCGTTATCTATGTTCATGGAGTCGCCGGCCAGTTGTTTAAAGACCAGGCATTTACGGTGACTTTTGCCCTTCTTTCCTCGCTTGTCGTTTCTCTAACTCTTCTTCCTGTGCTTTCCTCACGCAAGGTTGAGCTCGGAAAGATGGAAAAGGAGCCAGAAGAAAAAAGTGCGGTAAAAAAGGAAATAAATCCCACGAAAAAGTTGAAATTTAGATATTTACTCTATCCTTATAAAGGAATTAAGTGGCTTTTTTATTATACATTCAAGGGTATCTACCTGGTTTTAAATTTTATTTCAAGCTTTCTCCTTCAACTCTTGCTTCTGGTTTTCCATTACATCAGCCTTCCCTTGAAGCTTGTTTTCGGGGTCATTTTTAAAGGATTCAATTTTGTCTATCAAAAATTTGCCTCTCGCTACCATGAATTTCTCTCCTGGTGTTTGGATAATAAAGGAAAAGTTCTTGTTGGATCTCTTGCTTTTTTGATCCTGACTTTATTTCTCGCTACTCAAATCCCAAGAGAGCTCCTGCCTAAGCCCGAGGCTGCTTCCTTTGAATTGAATCTAAAAACGCCGGTTGATTACTCTCTAGAGCAGACTGTGGGTGCCGTCTCTTTGCTCGAGCAATGGCTGGGGAAAAGCGAATCTGTCACAGAGAGCTTTTCACAAATAGGAATTGTCAGTGGCATGGAAGGCCTTAATCCCGATATTTCCCTGAATTCAGTTCAAATTCATGTTGAAGTTCAGAAGACATCACAGGTGGAGAGCACAATCGAGACTCTGAGAGAGAGACTTGAAGAATTTCCAGATCTCAATTATTCGATAGTCAAAGAACAATCCACTCTTGCCCAATTCCTGGCTTTTTCCACGGCCGAAATTGGTCTTAAAATCAAAGGAGATGACCTCATCAGGCTAAAAATTATAGCTGAGGAGCTTGTCGAGAAATTGAAGGATATTAGAGGGATTGCTGATCTGAACACAAATATCGGAGAAGGAAAACCTGAATTTTTGATAACGATAAGGAAAGATGCGCTGGAAAAATATAACATTTCGCCCCAGGCAATTGGCGAATTTCTTGTAGATGCTGTTCGAGGAAAGGTGGCTACTCAATTTAAAGAGTTGGAAAAAAAGTACGACATTTTGGTTCGGATGGAGGAAGCAACAAGGGACAACATCGAGTCCCTTCTGGATGAGCATATTCAATACAGAGGATCCCTTATTCCTTTAAGAGAGCTAGTTTCCTATGAAATGACCAAGGGCCCTAAGGAGGTCCGGAGAGAAAATCAGCAAAGGGAGGTTTTAGTAACAGCTAATCTTCGCGGCGCAAAGATAAGCCAGGTAGTTCCCAAGATTCAAGATAAAATCGATGAGCTTTCCTTGCCTTTTGGTTACAGGGTTGTTTTCAGCGGGGAACAGGAAGAGATGAGCCAGTCCTTCAGAAGTCTCATCTTTGCCTTTTCCCTTGCAGTGCTTTTAGTTTATATGATCATGGCTGCTCAATTTGAATCTCTGCTTCATCCTTTCTTGATTTTATTCACTCTTCCCATGGGTCTTACTGGTGCTATCTGGGCTTTATTTTTGACAGGTCAAACTCTAAACGTTATTTCTGTGATCGGAATGGTTGTTTTAGCCGGGATTGTGGTCAATGATGCTATCGTAAAAATAGATTATACAAACCAGCTTAGAAAGAAAGGATTAAGCTCGAGAGAAGCCATTATGGAGGCGAGCCGGGTGAGGCTGAGGCCCATATTGATGACGACAGTTACGACTGTCTTCGGCCTTTTTCCCATGTCTTTGGGACTGGGAAGAGGCGCGGAGCTTCAGCAGCCTTTAGCCATCTCTGTCATAGGGGGGCTTATTCTAGCCACTTTTTTGACGTTAATCCTTATCCCCATAGCCTATGAACTTGCCGAGACGAGGAAATCTTTATCTAAAAAATGAAGATATTTGTTGAGCGTCCGATCGCCACGGCTATGTTTTTTGTGGCTATTCTTTTCCTGGGGATCTATTCTTTCCTGAATATTCCTTTTGAGTTAGCGCCAAAAGAAGAGTATCCAAGATTAACCATAGATACAATTTGGAGTGATGTTCCTCCTGAGGTTATTCAAACTCAAATTACCTCTCCGCTGGAAGAGGTTGCATCCAGAATTAAAGGAGTAACAAAGATTTTATCTAATTCCAGGATAGGCCGTTCACGGATTACCCTGGAGTTTGATCCCAAAGCCAACATGGAATTTGCCACCCTTGCCCTTAGAGAGGAAATTGCCAGGATAAAAGATGAGCTTCCCTATGGAGCAAGGCCACCCCAGGTTATACCCTACGTTCCTGAGGAGTTTCGAACCGAAGATTTTCTCAAATACTCCATTTCAGGAGATTACTCCCTTCATAAGCTGAGAGAACTGGTAAAGGAAAAGATAGAGTTTGGGATTGGCTCTGTAAAAGGTGTAGCCGGAGTTGAAGTAAGGGGAGGATCTGATCCTGAGATTAAAGTCATTCTGGACAGAGAAAGGCTTAAAGCTCTCAATTTATCTCCTTACCAGGTTTATGGTGCTTTAATGAGAACCAGTCAAACCTTTCCGGTAGGCAAGATAAAAAGAGGAAGCCAGGAGTATACCTTTAAAATTTCCAACTCAATTAGAGGGACCAGGGAATTAGGGGAGACAATAATCGCTTACTCAGGGGAAAACCCGATAAAATTAAAAGATGTGGCTCGAGCTGTTCCTTCCTACGGTGAAATATACTATATATTCAGAATAAACGGCCAGCCTACAATCGATTTAACGATCTTGAAAGAGCCGGCAACAAGTACCTTGAAAGTGGCCAAAAGGATTAAAACGAAACTGGAAGCAGTAAAAAGAGAGTTGCCTCAAAACCTGGTTTTCAGAGTTGTAAATGACGAAAGCGAAAAAATTCAGCGAGATTTGAACCATCTTTATTTGTTAGTGGGAATTATCCTTTTGGTGATTTTTATTTCTATCTTTTTAATCTTAAGAAATTTTAAACCTTCCCTTCTTATCCTTTCTTCTATCGCTTTTTCTGTCCTGATAACTTTTAATCTTATTTACTTTCTGAAGATATCTCTTAATTTGCTGACATTGGGAGGATTGGCTTTGGGCTTTGGTCTGTTTGTAGACAACTCCATTGTTGTTTTTGAGAATGTCCTGCGGTATAGAGAAAAAGGATTTTCTCCTGTTCAGGCTGCAATTAAAGGTTCAAAGGAAGTATTCCTGCCTGTTCTTGCAGCGACTTTGACCACGATGAGCGTCTTCTTTTCCTTTGCTTATTTTCAAGGCCGACTGAAAATCTATTATCTGCCTTTAGCCATTGTCATTTCTTCTGCACTTGCAGCTTCCTTGCTTGTATCTTTTTCTCTTATTCCCGCCCTGAGTCCAAAGTTGCTGAAGAAGGGAAGAAAGGAAAGAAAAGAGCGGATCCGAAGCGCTTACGAGAAATCATTAAGATTTTTTCTTCGCCATCCTGTAGAAATTATGATTATTATAGTTTTGCTCTTTTTTGGTAGCTATAAGTGGTTCAAGAAAGAAGTTACTTTAGGATATTTTTTTCCATGGTTTTCAGAGCAGGTACTTAGGGTTAGTATCCAAACGCCTCCCGGGACACCTATAGAAAGAACAGACGTTATTGTTAGAAAATTTGAAGACAAGGTCTTAGAAGGTAAGTATGAGAAAAAAATGGAAGCAAGAGTTTTTCAAGAATATGGATACCTCCTTATAACCTTTCCTTCTCATATAGAGTATTCTCACCGTCCTTATGCCTTGAAAGAGGAACTAATTCAGCTTGCCACAAACTTTGCAGGGATAAGTGTTTATGTTAGTGGATTTGATCCGCAGTACTATGCTTCTTCCTATGGAACGTTCACTTTTTATGATTCGAGGATAAAATTTTATGGCTATAATCTGAAAAAATTAAGGGAGATAACTTCAGCTCTGGAAAAAACGCTGAAAGCAAATCCCCGAATAAAAGAAGTAATAACTGTCTCCAGCAGGTATGGCTGGAGGCTCGAGACCTTTGCCTATGTTTTAAAAATAGATAAAGAAGCTTTGAGAAAGTATGATATCAATCTTCCCTACCTCTACTATCATCTCGGGTCTCTTATCAGGGGAAGGATTTCTTCCCGGCAGATGATAAAGATTGGCGGAAAAGAGATGGACCTCTCTATAAAATTTCCCGAAGCAGATGAGATGGACCTCAAATCCCTCCAAGATGCCCTTATTAGAACTCGAAAAGGAGAATATTTGAGACTGGCGGAAATTTCGACACTTGAAGAAAGACCTATTGCTGGCTCCATAGATAGGGAAAACCAGCAGTTCCAACAGACAATTATGTGGGAATTCAGAGGACCTGGTAAGGCTGCTCAGAAATATAAAGAGTCTGTTTTTTCAAAATTAGATTTACCCCCGGGCTTCTCCGCCACTTTAGAGGAGACATGGGCATGGACTGAAAAGGAGAAAGGACAGATAAAATTTGCCATAATCTTTTCTCTTATAATCATTTACATGATTCTTGCTTCTCTTTATGAATCGTTTATCCATCCTTTTTTCATTCTGTTAGCTGTGCCCCTGGCCTTGATTGGAGTTTTCGTGGCATTTGTTATAGCTGACTTCCCCTTTGATTCCTCAGCTTATATAGGTGTTATTCTGCTGGGAGGTATAGTGGTCAACAATTCCATCCTCCTTGTCGATCATATCAATCTAAGAAGAAGGCAAGGTCTTTCTCTGCTTGAAGCAGTTTTGAAAGGATCAAGGGAGAGGGTCCGGCCAATTTTTCTCACAACAGTCACAACCGTCTTAGGAATGTTTCCCATGGTTTTCCTCCAGGTAGAAGAGGGAAAAAGGCAGATCTGGTCATCCCTGGCACTTTCGGCTGTTGGCGGGCTCATAACCTCAACAATCTTTATCTTGATTGCTATCCCCATTTTTTATTTCTACGGGGATAGAATTCGTACCTGGATGTATGGAAAAGCAAAAGAGATCACAAAAGCCTGGGAAAGTTTTTAAGAAATATCCTGATTAGTTAGAAAATACTCATTTCTGAAGGAGCTTAATTTATCTTGCAAAAATGGGGCTAAGCCCACTAGTATCCCAAAGATTTCATCTGAACTTGCGTAATTTGTTGAAATAAAATGAGATACAATGAAATTTATCATAATCGATTTGAACCAAAATTTCATTTTTTTATATTGCAACTTCAATTATATCAACACAAATTTTTTTATTTTAGAAACGTTGGGACAGTAGTGGGCCAGGCCTCGTTTTTTTATAGGGGCTTGATGTATCTTGTGTAGGGGCTTGATTTATCAAGCCCACCTTTTAAAATTTATAAATAACCTGATCTTATAAGTAAATTGCAGGCACTTGATTTATCAAGCCCACCAATACTTTGATTTAAACTCTTATTTCTGTTATAAAATTTATTATTAAGAGGCAAAAAATGGCAGTTTTTTCCATACTTGAGATAAAAAAGAAAATTGAAGATTTTCCGAAGAAAAATTTGATTCATTTGCCCACACCCTTGCAGAAACTGGAAAGTCTTTCTCAGGAACTCGGCGGGCCTGAAATCTACATAAAACGAGATGACATGACCGGTCTTGCTTTTGGCGGTAATAAATCACGCAAGCTGGAATTTATCATCCAGGACGTTTTAAGCAAGAAAGCGGATGCCATTATCACCTGGGCAAGCCTGCAGTCGAACTGGTGCCTTCAGACTGCGGCTGCAGCCCGAAAATTTGGCATAAAGCCCATCCTTCTTTTGTTTAAAACATATGATCTCCCTGAAGAATATGATGGGAATCTTCTCCTTGATTATATTCTGGACGCAGACGTCATAATAAAGGAAGCCGAAAAAGGAAAAGTGGTGAGGATAGAGAATATTCTTGAGATAGTAAAAGCAGTAGAGAATGAAGTAAAAGAATTGGGGCATTCACCTTATGTAGCTCCCATCGGCGGTTCAATGGTTGGGGGCTCGATGGAAAAGCCTCTGGGTGCTGTTAGTTATGTCAACGCTTTTGTTGAGCTGTTGGAGCAGGCTGAAAAACAGGGTCTTGAAATCAATTATGTTCTTCTCGCCACAGGCTCAGGAGGAACTCAAGGTGGCTTGGCTGTGGGTGCAAAAGCTTTAAAAGAAGACACGAGGATTTTAGGCATCAGCGTTTCGGAGGAGAAAGAATCCTACGGGAAAGAGGTTTTAACTATTGCCCGTGATACAGTAAAGGCTTTAAGCTTGGATCTTTCCATAGCAAAGGAAGATATAATCATTTTTGATGAGTATATAAAAGAAGGCTATGGAATTTTAAACAAAGAAATTTCAGAAGCCATTCGATTTGTTGCCATCAAAGAAGGTATTTTCCTCGATCCTGTTTACACAGGCAAAGCCATGGCTGGTCTTATTGACCTTATCAAGAAAGGTTATTTTAAAAAAGAAGATAAAATTGTTTTTTTCCATACCGGAGGTACACCAGCTCTTTTCCCCAATAAACAGCTTCTAGTCAATTTATTGAAAAAGTAAAAAAAGATAAAAGGATGAACATGTAACTATGAAAATTAAAAGACCTACGTTTAAGGATATTCTTGAAGCAAGAAGTATAATAAAAAATTACCTTTTCCGAACTCCTCTTTATTCCTACCCTCAGCTGAACCAGCTTCTGGATGCTAAAGTATATATTAAACATGAAAATTATATGCCTACCTGTGCTTTTAAAGTCAGAGGAGGAATCAATCTCATCTCTCATCTGACGCGTGAGCAAAAAGAAAAAGGAGTGGTGACTGCCTCAACCGGAAATCATGCTCTTTCCATAGCTTATGCATCCAGTCTTTTTGGCGTCCCGGTGACGATTGTGATGCCCGAAAAGGCGAACCCGACCAAAGTAAAAGCCATAAAGAGCCTCGGGGCAAACATTGTTTTTTTTGGACGAATTTTTGATGAATCAAAAGATTATGCAGGAAAGCTAGCGGAAGAGAGGCGGGCACGGTTTATTCATCCAGCCAACGAGCCTTATTTGATAGCAGGAGTAGGTACCTATGTCTTGGAGATTCTCGAAGAGTGTCCTTCTCTGGATATGATTATCGTTCCTGTAGGAGGAGGAAGCGGTGCTTCAGGATGCTGTTTGGTCAAGGAAACAGTGAATCCGAATGTTGAGGTAATAGCCGTTCAGGCAGAGAAAGCTCCTGCCGCCTATCTTTCCTGGAAGGCGAAGAAGATTGTCAAGGATAAAATGGAAACCGCCGCTGAAGGATTGGCCACTCAAGTGGGGTATGAACTTACCCAGGGAATCCTCCAGGATTTTTTAACTGACTTTGTTCTTGTCTCAGAAGAAGAGATGGTCCAGGCTATCCTCCTCTATATGGAACTTGTAAGAAACCTAGCAGAGGAAGCCAGTTCCTCTCCTCTTGCTGCTGCTCTAAAGATAAAAGAGAGGCTGAAGGGCAAAAAGGTTGCTCTCGTTCTCACCGGAAGCAACATTTCTATGGATAGATTAAAACAAATTCTAAAATGATATAAAAAGGGGACAGGCCCCTTTTCTGTATGGTTTTTCTTCTGTAGGGGCTTGATTCATCAAGCCCACCGCTTTATTTGTACGATAAAATGTGTGGCTTTGGTTCTTCTCTAAGGGTTTGATTCATCAAACACGCACTTATGTTTTTTATCTTCTGGAGCTTTTAAGGTATTTGAGGAATTCAGCGTCCGTGGATAGCAATAACCAGGTCTCTGTGTCCATGGTCGAGACGTACGTCTCCAGGGTTTTCATGAACTGGTAGAATTCTGGGTCTCGGTTGTAGGCGTTAGCATAAATTTTTGTGGCTTCAGCATCAGCTTTTCCCTTTATTTCTTGGGCTTTCCGGTAGGCTTCTGATTGGATTATTTTCAACTCGCGCTCTTTTTCACCCCGAATTTCAGCGCTTTTTCCATCTCCTTCTGAGCGATATTTAGCGGCAATTCTCTTCCTTTCGGAAATCATGCGGTCAAACACTTTCCGCTGGACTTCTTCAACATAATTGATTCTTTTTATTTTTACATCTCTGAGCTCCACCCCGAATTCAGGTGTGATTTCCGAAGATTTCTCCAGAATGATCTGGGCAATTTTATCTCTACCTGTTTCTATGTCAGGAATAGCAGCAGCAATATCGAGAATGGCTATTTCTTCTGTAAGTTCGAATTCGCGATTTGAAGAACGAACGATCTCGATCAGGTCATAGTTAGCTACAGCATTTCTTGTCTCTCCGTCGATGATATCATCAATCCTTGAATGGGCCCCTCTCTCGTCGCGCACTCTCTGGAAGAAAACAAGAGGATCGTTGATTCTCCAGCGAGCATAGGTGTCAACCCAAATGTATTTTTTGTCTTTTGTCGGAATCTGATTGGCATCTCCGTCCCATTCCAGCCAGCGCTTTTCAAAGTAGTTGGCTTTTTGGATGAAGGGGACTTTCATGTGCAATCCTGGCTTGGTGATGGCATCTCCGATAGGTTCTCCAAACTGGGTGATAATGACCTGGTTTGTTTCAGACACAACGTAGAGAATATTAAGGAGAACGATGAGAATGGCGAAAGCTACAACTATGGCTATGATATTCCTTGTTGTTTTGTTCATTTCTTCACCTCCGCTCCTAAATTCAGCAAGGGCAAGATGTTCTGCTGTTTTTCGTCAAAGATAATCTTTTTACCGATTTTGGGAAGAATTACATTAATGGTTTCAAGGTATAGACGCTTTCGAGTCACCAAGGGAGCTCGTGCGTATTCCCTGTAAATGGCGATGAATCGATTGGCATCTCCTTTAGAATTGTTAACCCGCTCCATGGCATAACCTTCAGCAGCACTTATCATCTGTTCAGCTTCTCCTCTCGATCTGGGGATCAGCTCATTGTATTCTGACCAGGCTTCATTTATTTTTCTTTCTTTTTCTTGAAGAGACTCATTGACTTCGTTGAAGGAAGGCTTGACTTGATCAGGAGGGTTGACATCCTGGAAGATGAGCTGGTTGACCTCAATGCCAATTTCGTAGAGGTCGCATAGCTCTTGGAGCACCTCTTTTGCTTCCATTGCTATTCTTGCCCTGCCGACGGTGATTACTTCGTCTACTGAATTGTCGCCAACAACCTTTCTCACTACAGCTTCATTCATGTAGCGAAAAGTGGCTTCTGCGTCCCTTATTTTGAACAGGTATTTATAGGGATCTTTAATTTTGTACTGGACGATCCATTCAACTACCGCCACGTTCAGGTCACCTGTGAGCATCACCGCTTCTCTAATTGATTCAGTCGTCACTCTGTATTCTGTCCTTATTCCCGGTCTTGTAGTTCGGAAGCCAAACTCCATTTTTAGCTGCCTTTGAACAGGAACTTTGATCAGTTTTTCAATCCCTAAGGGAAATTTAAAGTGAAGACCCGGATCTGTAGCCCTGACATATTTGCCAAATCGGAGGATCGCTCCTATTTCTTCTGGGCTTATCTGGTAGATAGAGCCGAAGAGAAGGATGAGAACAACAACTGCTATGACAATTAATTTTATGACTCCTGGTTTAATTTGGGGCAATTTAATGTCCAGAGAAGGAAAATCATCTCTCATAGAAACCTCCTTTCCATGATTTAGGTTCGATTATGATAACACAGTTATATGCTGATTTAAAGTCCAATTAATGACATATAAACTCAGATTCGTTACTCAAGGATAGAACTTATTGTTTTCTCAAGACTTGAGAGTGAAGCCTCGCGGACATTAATTCTGGAAGGCTCCAGAACATTCATAGCTTTCAATCCGCTGCCTGTGATGACCAAGACTATTAGATCATCTGCTCGGAGCTTAACTTTTCCAGAAAGCTTCAGCAGTCCGGCCAAAGCAGTGGCTGAGGCTGGCTCGCAGAAGATTCCCTCATATTCTGCCAGCATTTTCTGAGCTTCTAAAATTTCTTTATCAGAGACATCGAGTATTCTTCCGCTGTTTTCCTGGATCAATTTAAGCAATATGTTTCCTCCTGGAGGGTCAGGGTTGGATATGGAATGGGCAATAGTCACACCTTTTCTTATTCTCTTTGCTTCAGATTTCCCTGAGATATAAGCCTGCGCGATGGGAGAACATCCATGAGCCTGAACTCCTACAAAGGTAGGGAGACGCTGAATAAAACCTTCTTTTTTCAGATCCAGAAAAGCTTTCATAAGTCCGATCAGATGTCCGCCTGAACTCACAGGGGCAAAGATATACCGAGGAATTCGACTTTCTAATTGAAGAAAAATCTCGAAACCCGTGACCTTATAGCCTTCAATCCGGAAAGGATCCACTGAATTCATAAAGTAGATGTTATGTTTTCTGCCGAGGGAGAAACTCTCATAGAAAAGCTTCCCATAATCTCCTTTGACCTTGACCAGGACAGGATTATACATGCTTGTCATGAGCAGCTTATCGGTAGAGATATCTTCTTTGAGGAGGACAAAAGTTTCGAGCCCCGCCTTCGCTCCATAGGCTGCTGTAGAAGAGGCCATGTTTCCGGTTGAAACCGTGCCTATTCTTTTAATTCCCAAGGAGACAGCTTTTTGAACGGCAACTGCAGTTCCTCTATCTTTAAAACAGGCAATGGGATTGACCGTTTCATTTTTCATGAAGACTGGGGGAAGGTTAAAATTTTCCATAATCCTGTTGAGCTTGAGAAGAGGTGTATTTCCTTCTCCTAAGCTGAGGTTCGGGTTAATCTTTGATAAAGGGAGAAAATCTAGATATTTTTCAAGGGGAGAGGCTTTTTCCAGGGAGAACTTTCTTTTTTTCTTAGGAGGAGGACAGAGCAATGGTTCATGACACTCAGGACAGAAAGGATTGAAGATATCCAGAGGATATTCTCTCTGACAAAAGATACATTCGAGATTTTCCATTCCTTCTCCCTCCTTTTATTTTTTTCTTGTAGGGGTTTGATTCATCAAACCCACATTTTTACTTATATAAAAGGAACTTTCATTATAATGTAAGGAGTTTATTTATCAAACCCACATTTATGTTTTTCTTGTAGGGGCTTGATTCATCAAGCCCACCGCTGTGTTTTATAGATGTTTGATTGCTCTGTAGGATTTTGATACTTTTCTTGTAGGGGCTTGATTCATCAAGCCCACCTTTTAAAATATATTAAATGATTTATATCTAATGGAGAGGTTTGATCCATCAAACCCAAATCTGATACTTTTTGTTGTAGGGGCTTGATTCATCAAGCCCACCTTTTAAAATATATTAAATGATTTATATATAATGTAGGGATTTGATTCATCGAAGCCTTACAAGCTTAGAATTCAGTTTGTAAATTTGATGAAACAGAGGTAAAATCAAGCCTCGAAGGTTCGCTTTTAAATGATAAATGATGAATTCTTTCTGGGCAAAGCTCTTGTCGAAGCTGAAAAATCATTAGAAAAAAAAGAAGTACCTGTAGGAGCAATTCTGATTTCAGGGAATAAAATTTTAAGCCGCGGGCATAATGAGCTTATTTCAAAGAATGATCCAACTGCCCATGCTGAAATAACCGCTATTAGAAAAGCCTGTTTGAAGAGGAAAAATTATAGGCTCCCTGATTGTGAACTCTTTGTTACCCTGGAGCCGTGTGCTATGTGTTTGTCCGCATTAGTTCACGCCAGAGTTAAAAGGCTGGTTTTTGGTGCCTACGATCCAAAAGCCGGAGCGGTTGAGTCCATGATGAAGTTTCCTTTCGAGAAAACGAATCATCGCATTGAAATCAGGGGCGGTGTTTTAGCTGATGAATGCGGCGAGATTTTGAAGGTTTTTTTCCAAAAAAAAAGAGGATCGAAGAAGTAATCCGCCTTGGGTAAATAAATATGGCCAAAGCCCCAAAAATAATAAATAGATAAAAAGGAGAGGTGGCCGAGTGGTTGAAGGCGGCGGTCTCGAAAACCGCTATCCTGAGTAATCGGGATCGTGGGTTCGAATCCCACCCTCTCCGCCAGTGCAACCAATTCGAACCTTTGTGCTTATCATCTAAAAGTGCGAGGGTTTGAATTTTTGTATGGGCAATATAATATGGCTTGAATTCCTTTAATAATGGGGAATATTTTGCTTTTTAACTTATGAAACAATATTAGTTAGATGCTTTATAGAAACATATTTCATCTTCAATTTTAGAAC
Source organism: uncultured Eubacteriales bacterium (assembly GCA_964435925.1). Classification (GTDB taxonomy): domain Bacteria; phylum Acidobacteriota; class Aminicenantia; order Aminicenantales; family Aminicenantaceae; genus SOIV01. The sequence continues at coordinate 17,119 of CAYTBG010000042.1, forward strand.
CTTTATTTCAACTCTATTCACATTCCAAAAAAAGCTGTTTTATAATTTCATCAATTTCAATACGTTCTACATCCGTCATCTCCTGAACTTTGGGCTGACAACTGATACTCAAACCTAGCAAGAGGCAAACTGAAGTTACTAATAACGATCGAGCTCACCTGCTCGGAGGCCGGTAGGCCGCAGGGTCATGTGCAGCGCTTTGTTATCACGCATTTTGGACTTCTCGTTCAACACACATATACGCTCTAGGCACCTGCCTTGAGGTTGATATTAGTGGTGCCACAGTTGCAGCGCATTTCCTCCGCCTTTCCCTTGCGCGGTAGAACGTAAAGGTAAGATTTGCAGCTTTCGTTCTCGCAGCGGAGATTTTCGAGAAGCTCTTTGAATGCACCTACGACTTCTTGAAACTCTTGCCGCTGGAGATTCGCCCACTCGTTGAAATGGACAGACGGGTTTATGGCCCACTGCTCGGCATTCGTTTTTGCGATGAGTTCCTTGGCTTTGGCGCGCTTAGAGGCAATGGTTTCTTTCTCGTTGTCCCGCTTCCAGTGAGCGGCGGATTTTTCGCCGTCCTCCAGCCGTTTCCGCCATTCCTTCAGAACTTGCGGCAGGAGGTCTCCGAGATCGTATTGCCCGTCGCCTCTGAACTCGACGCGCGCCCGAAGATTATCGGCGAGGATTGTCGCGGTGTATTCGAGGTAACGCCGCAACAACCAGGCGGCCTTCGCGACGTCGTCGTTGTCAAGTTCGCCTTGGATTTCGGTCCAGATATCGTGGTCGTCCCAGACTCGCGGACCGGAATCGACGGTCCATCCTCCGAATGACTGGCTGCGGACAATCAGGCCCTCGGTATTCATGTACTGGAGCCACACCCGGTCGTGGGTCGTGAGAATGAACTGCGTCTTGGGAAACTCCGATTTTAGCAGGCGACAGACCTCGCGACGGTGGCCGGTATCGACCGACATGAGCACGTCATCGAGGACCGCGAATGTGAATTTGTCGCTGAGCGTGTGTTTCATGAGGGCCAGGTAAAGGCAAAGGCCCATAGCGTCCTGGTGGCCCTCGCTGTGATAAGCGCCGGGCGGAAAGAAGCCTCGCCCGTAGAAATCGACGTCAAAGCTCAACTTGGCAGGCGCTGACGTTAGCTTGCCGACGAATTTCTCTTCATCCTCGCGGTTGATGATGCAGTACAATCTAGAGAAATCTTTGGCGACCTGATCGTATATGCCTTCGAGAACCGCCGTGCAGCTATTGTTGTAATGGTCCAGCACCTTTTGCGCGACGGAGCTTCGTGATTTTTGCTCTCTTGCCGTTTTCGTTTCTCGCAGGAGCTTCTCGTATCGATCCTGCGCGACGCTCAAGATGTCACGGGCCTCGTCCTCGGCTGACGTGTCCGGCAGTGCTTTTACAACTGCATGTAATTCGTCGATGCGGGCTTGCTGGTCAGCTTTGGGCGACCACCACGACCCTACGACGGCTTGAGCGGCGGGCTCGATTAGGCTGTGATCCTTCAGGAAATCGTTCAGCGGTGTCTCCGCGTCCTTGAGCTGCTTGAGGTAGGCCGCAGGCTGGGTTTGCTGGATCGGGAGCTTTAGGCTCTGGCTGTATTGTATGGCTTGCTCGACCGCGCGTATGCGCTCGGACAACGATTGAAGAACGACGTTGATGTTGGCCCGAAGCTGCTGCAGAAGCTTCTCGATCTTCTCCGCGCCCAGCAGTTTCCTGCGCAGATGTTTGCGTAGTTCGTCCATCTTCCATGGCTTATCGCAAAGGGGGCAGGCGTCTTCGGTTATAAGCTCAAGGCCTGTCTTGATGAAGCCGTGCCGCCGCGCTAGCGTCAGGGCCTTCTCGTCATCCCTGAGTTTCTCCAGCACGCTTTTCGCCGCTTGCCGGTTTTCAGCAAGGATAGTGGGTTCTCCGCCATTGATTGCTGATTGAAGCGCGGATAGGTCGGCCAATGCCACGGCCTTGCGCAACGCCGGTTTCTTTTCCGCGCCCTTCGGCGCGGCCACGCCGGCCTTGAAGGATGTATCTTTCGTCAGCTCCGTAAGAGATTGGAGGCTGAGAATCTCTCGCTTCTCATTGACCTTTTCGAGTACGAGCGCACGATCCAGCTTGTCGATTTTCAGGGCGTTTCCAAGGTCGATCTCGGCCTGACGGCGATTGCGCTTAGCTTCGTCCGCTTTGCCCTTGCGCTTGTTGTTGAAAGTGGTGAGGGATTTGCGCAGCTTCTCAAGATGCTCAAGGCGCAGAAGAGTCTGAACATCCTCGGATCGCTTGCCTGGTGGCGTAATAATGTATTTGACGATCTCCCGGCGGGAGAGCGCGAATTCCGGGTGCGTTTGCAACTCTTCAACGACGCCCTTCACGTCTGCATCGGCGGGGGTGATGTTCAATTTTAGCGGGTTCTTGACCGAGCGGTGAATCTTGACCGCCTTGCCCAGTGACGGAATGTCCGCCGTGATGGTCACGTTCGCTTTTTCGGGATGGTCGTGCTGATCAACGTGGGGCGCGTGCGTTTTAACGCTAAGGCTTGCGCTGCCCTGTCCCGACAGGCGCGTTACGTCTCCCGTGAGACAGAACTCGATGGCATCGACAACACCGCTCTTGCCAGTGCCGTTGGGACCGCATATCCCGAAATTGTTTGTGTCGAGGTCGAGGTCAAGATGACGGATGCCGCGAAACTCTTCGATATGGATGGTTTTGACACGGATCATTTTTCACCCTCCGGGGGAGGATTGAACAAGGCCGCGTTGATTTCATCAGGCTTGGCGACCGCTCCTTTCCGCAGAAGCTTTTCAAGCCGGTCGATGGCGTCGCCCTGGATTCCATCGTCGGCGCGCATGGCGGCAACGAACTGCTCAATCACATGCAAGACGGTTGGCGAAAGGCCTACGTGATTATCCTCATTTGCCATGTCGGTCTTCCCACTGTACCAGTAAGTGATAACGTTTAAATCAGCGGAACGATTGTTTGTATCCGCTGGATTGAATTGTTAAGTTTCACTTTTACCCATAAGATTAATTTTTGTCTGAAAAAGAGTTTCTTTTTTTACATTCTTCAATAGACTCGTCGTCCCAAACAACTGTAATTCCTTCCTCATAAAAAGATTCCTCTATTAATTTTAGACGGTTTTCATTTTTAGGTCGTATAGGAAAAATGATCCCAGGTGAAATACTTTTTCTCACACCTGTTGGAACATACTCGCCATCTAAGATCTGTGATTCAATGTAATCCCATATTTGCTTTATCTGTCGCCTTATATTTCTGCGAACTGCAGGCTCAGTCATTTTATCCCAATCTGAAGCCTTTATTTCTACGATTGCAGCAGTTCCTTCAGGGTCATCATCGTCCACGAAAACATCCACTCTTCCTTTGCGTTGATTTCTTTTCAGAATAGTCCTTTCCGCCCTGACTTCCCCTTGAGCAGTTTCTATCCAGTCTTTCTGAATTTTTTTTTGAAATATCTTACCTCGTCTAAATTGCTCTGGTTCATTAGTTGTCTTCATAATATTGGAAACTTAACTATTAATATACAATATGCTTTATTTGATACAAAAAAACCACTGACAACATCGTATATTAAGTGATTCCATCACATATACCCACAAAATTGCAGTATTATCTTAAAATTATCCATGTTAGATTGCAAGTCGTATATTT
>CAYTBG010000043.1:0-16619 GCA_964435925.1 uncultured Eubacteriales bacterium
CAATTTATTGTATGAGATCGCACAGCCTGTTCCGAGCAAAGCGAAGGAATCTTCTTCGCTCCTCGCTATGACACTGGAATAATTGCGTTTGTATAAGCTAAGCTTTGACAACATTATTCCTTTTCTTCTTTATGGCGTTTCGGGTATCAACGATTAGGGATGAGTTTTCTGCAATCCAGGCAAAGTCATAATCAGAATGCGCAGTGGCAATGATCACAGCATCAAATTTTTTTAGCATTTTTTTTGTCAAAGCTACGGACTTAAGCTCTAAGCCGGGATAGTCTCTATGCCCATAAGATTGAGGCACATAGGGATCATTGTAAGAAATTTTAGCTCCTTTATTCTGGAGGAGACTTATAATCTTGAGTGCTGGAGACTCTCTCTGATCATCGATATCTTTTTTGTAAGCAATCCCGAGAATCAATATCCTGGCTCCTTGCACGGACTTTCCTTTCTTGTTTAAGGCTTCGATTGTTTTAGTAACAACATAATAGGGCATAAGGGTATTTATCTCCCCTGCCAGCTCGATAAATTTTGTCGGATGATCGATTTCCTTGGCTTTCCAGGCGAGGTAATAGGGATCAACCGGGATGCAGTGTCCGCCATAGCCAGGACCGGGTAAAAAAGTCATGAATCCGAAGGGCTTTGTGGAAGCTGCCTCGACTACTTCCCAGACGTCTATTCCCATCCGGTCAAAAATCATCTTCATCTCATTAACCATCGCAATATTGACAGACCGGAAAATATTCTCCATCAGCTTGGTGGCTTCAGCAACTTTTGGCGAGGAGACAGGGACCGTTTTGACTACAATCTGGTCATAAAGAGTTTTTGCCACTCGTCTGCAGCTCGGGGTAACCCCCCCGACGACCTTAGGTATTTTTTCAGTTGTATAAACCTTATCTCCTGGATTTTCTCTTTCCGGAGAATAAGCCAGGAAAAAATCTTCTCCCGCCTTTAATCCTCCGGCCTCCAACAGAGGAAGCATCTTCTCCTCCGTTGTCCCTGGATATGTCGTGCTTTCCAAAACTACGAGTTGTCCTTTCCTCAGATTCTTAAAAATAACTTCGGTTGTCGTCAGAACATAAGATAAATCGGGATTTTTATGGGAATCTAAAGGAGTCGGAACACAGATGATAATCACATCCGCCTTGGCGAGAAGTCCAAAATCAGTTGTTGCCTGAAATTTTTTCTTCTCCAGAGAACTTTTCAGTTCTTCAGCAGTAAAATGTTTTATATAACTTTTTGCCTGATTCAGCATTTCGACTTTCTTTTCGTCTATGTCAAATCCTAAAACTCCAAATCCTTTGCTTAAAAATGTTTTGACCAGAGGAAGCCCCACGTAGCCCAGACCGACGATTCCGATACGAGCTTCCTTTTTGCTTATTTTGTTTTCCAGACTCAATGCTTCCTTGGACATTCTCTATTTCCTTTCCCTGTACCAGCGGATAGTTTCCTCCAGGCCTTTGCCAAAAGGAATCAGGGGTTCATATTTTAACATTTTCCTTGCTTTTGAGATATCAGCAAACGAATCCCTGACATCTCCCGGGCGGGGCTCAGTATAGGAGGGGTTGATCTCTTCCTTCAATATTTCGTTTAAATTTGAAGCCAGAGAATTAACTGTTGTTCTCTCACCGCAGGCAATATTGAAAACCTCACCAGAAACGCCCTGGGCTTTTGAGGCCAGGATATTGGCCTCCACTACGTTAGATATATAGGTAAAATCACGCGTTTGTTCACCATCGCCGAAAATTGTGGGGCTTTCACCCTTGAGCATCCTGGCAATAAAATTTGGCACCACCGCTGCATACTGGGAAGAAGGGTCCTGCCGAGGACCGAAGATGTTAAAATACCTGAGGCAAACTGTGGAGAGACCGAAAATCTGGCTGAAAACGTGACAATATTTTTCGCCAGTAAGTTTGCTTATGGCGTAAGGGGATAAAGGATTTCCTAAAGTTCGTTCTTTTTTGGGGAGGGTAGGATCATCGCCGTACACAGAAGAAGAGGAGGCAAAAACAAATCCTTTGACCTTTGCTTCTCGGGAAGCAAGGAGAATGTTCAAAGTCCCCTTGATATTGATATCAGTTGCTAGAAGTGGATCTTCGATAGAGCGGGGAACAGAAGGCAAAGCCGCCTGATGTAAAACAAAATCCACTCCTTCTAAGGCACGTCTGCAGGCATCATAATCTCTGATATCCCCTTCTACGAGTGCTATCTTATCCAAGAAGGAGGAGATGTTTTCTCTTTTTCCCGTTAAAAAATTATCAATAATCTTGACTGAATATCCCCTTTTGACAAGTTCTTCGGCAATATTTGAACCGATAAAACCAGCCCCACCCGTTACCAAGTATTTATCCATTTTTTTAACTAACAGTTATATCATTTTATATATAAAAGGTGGGCTTGATAAATCAAGCCCCTACAATTCCTTTTTATCCTTATAAGTGTGGGTTTGATAAATCAAGCCCCTACAACAATTTATTCTAAATATCCTAAATCATTCAATTTCTGGATAACCTTTTCGGCGCTCTCTTCCAGAGTTTCCTTATCGGTCTCCAGAAGAATTTCCGGCTCCACCGGCTCCTCATAAGGGTCAGAGACACCGGTGAACTCTTTTATCTCTCCCTTGAGTGCTTTTTTGTACATTCCTCTTACATCACGCTCGATGCAAACTTCCAGAGGGCATTGGACATAAACTTCCATGAAATTTCCGATCTCTGCCCGCGATTGGGCCCTAATCTCACGATAGGGAGAAATAAAAGAAGTGAGCACTGCCACACCATTCCTGGTCAAAAGCTTGGCCACAAACGTCACCCGTCGAATGTTTTCATCCCTATCTTCTTTTGAAAACCCCAAGTCTCGAGTCAGACTCTCACGGACTATATCGCCGTCCAACCTCTCAACCTTCAGGCCTTTCTCTTTTAATATTTCTGCTACCCGATCTGCCACCGCAGATTTCCCTGAAGACGGCAATCCTGTAAACCATAAAGTGAATCCTTTTTGCTCCATCTTATTACCTCTCTCTCCTCTGTCTGTACAATTTCTCATCAACAACCTCTATCATTTTTTCTAGACCCAGATTTCTCTCCTCCAGGAAACAACGTATATCCTCCAGATGCTTTTTAGGGCTGGAAAGAATCTCGTTGTAGTTTACAAATAAAACCTGCATGTCTTCCCTTCCTTTAATATCTGCCTTTGTCTTGTTGTTCAACTTGATGAAGGCCTTCTTTGTTTCATCCCTTTCCTCATCCTTGGCTCTCATCATTTCCTCCATCGAGTCCAGTATTTCATCTATGTTCCTATCGACATAGATCAGTTTGTAGTTGCCAGGAGGAAGGTATTGAAGGCCGTAGGCTATTACCTTTAAAACTCTATCCTCAAAATTGAACACATAATCTGGGTTGTCCTTGAGTTTATCTATGATACTCTCTACTTCCAGGTATCCCTTCGGATTGCTGCGATCAGGCTTCCTCTTTGCGTCTGAAGCCACGGGCAAGCCCCCCGCTTCCAGAATTTGCATTAACATCGATGTGCCTGATCGAGGCAGGCCCGAGACTATGTAAATCTGTTTCATCATTTCTACTCCACGAATGGATTGTCGTAACTGAGGATAATTTTAGCTACTTCTGGCCGCATCAGTTCCGGCGGTGGAATCTTTCCCTGAATCAGCAATTCTCTAATCTTTGTCCCGCTGAAGTTGATGTGTTCTGAAGGTTGATGGGGGCATGTTTTCTCGTTGACTACAGAATTGCACTTCTTGCAAAAAGAAAAAGACTTAAAGAATAAAGGGACAATTCCCAGATCAGGGAATTCTTCGAAAATATCTTGAGCAGCGTAAGGTGAATAGTAATTGCCAACACCTGCATGATCACGGCCTATGATAATATGAGTGCAGCCAAAATTTTTTCGGATTATGGCATGAAAGATAGCCTCCCTCGGACCAGCATACCTCATTTCCATCTGGAGAATGGCCACCACTGCCCGCTCCTTTAGATAATAATGTTTGATGAGCTCATCATAAGAGGCAAGAATCACTTCGTCTTTGAAATCCCCTTTTTTCTTGCGGCCAATGACAGGATTCACGAAGATTCCATCGGTGAAAGTCAGGGCTGTTTTCTGGACATATTCATGTCCGATATGGGGAGTATTCCTTGTTTGAAAACCTACAACTGTCCTCCAGCCCTTCTCTTTAAAAAGAACCCTTGTCTCGATTGGCTTGAGTTTATAGTTATAAAAAGGAGTTGGGGATTCCTGAATTAAATCGATTTTCCCCGCAAGTAGAACATCTTTCATGCCTCTAACCTTAGCCACACCAGGATGAGCCGTGTCTTTTGTCTGGAAGACCTTCTCTGCCATCTCTTCTCTGTTGTATTCATATTTCTCTTCAAGATGGAGAAGAGCTATTGGATCGTTGCTATCATTGCGCAGGATAACTTCCCGCCCTATCTTCAATTTTTTTGCCACTTCCTTTTCAGCATCAAGGACAATAGGAATGGGCCAGGGAAGGTCGTCGGAAAGCCTCATGTGGTTCAAAACATTCCGGTACTCCCCTTCCCCCATAAAACCTTCGAGAGGACTGAAATTACCGAAAGCAATGTTTTCCACATCGCTTACTAACTCAAAATTCAATTTAAGAGACGGTAAAACCTTGGCTTTCTCCAGAGCTTTCTCTTTCTCTTCTCCGCGAAGAACTCGCTCCACAAGTTTGCTTCCATGAGGCTGAATCATCTTTCTCTCCTCCGATGAGGCAAGCAGCAGGCTATTTTCCAATTCACTTGATTATGTGTCATTGAGAGCGGCCGAAGGAAGCGCGGCAATCTCATACAATAAATTATCGTGACGAGCGATCTTTGAGTGTCCGATAAGCGAGCGAAGGGAGCGTAACAATCCGCCGTTGCGAGCATAGCGTGGCAATCTCATCAGAATAATTATCATAACGGGCATATCATGGTAATAACAGAGTAAAATCAGTCAATATAACCCAGCGCTTTCAATCTTTTCTTTACTTTTTCTTCGTCCTCTTTAGTCAAGGCTTCCTGTGCCGCCTCCTCTTTCGAAAGGTTTTCTCTCAATACCTTAGCAACGTAGCTCGAGACAGAAGTGATTTCTGAACCTTTTATCTTTTCCTCTATTTTCTTATACAAGGATGTGGGAATAGAAACGTCTGTAAATTCTTTCTCCATCTTTTTTCTCCCTTGTTAACTAAAAGCTGAAGCCCCTTCCGAAACGGGCTTTTATTATTATCCTTTTTGATTTAAGTAAGATATATACAACACCTCACCCATTTTTTCAAGAATTAACGACGGGGTCAGACTTGACCAGCTTGACAAATTCCCTCGTTTAATGTTTATAATTTATGAAATGGAAGAAGATCCCTTCCCTGCCACCTAATAATAATATGGAAAAAATCGAACACCCCTACTTCAGGAAGAATTCTTTTTCGGGAGTTCTGGACAAGAATTTGAAAAAGCTCGAAAAAAGGCTGGGAACCTCTCTCTCTGTCCGGGGAGACAGCCTTTTGATAGATGGCGACCAAGAAAAAGTCGAATTCGCTAAACACTTCTTCAACAAAATGAGAGAGCTGGAGGAAAAAGGATACGCTCTTAAAAAAGAAGATTTTCACATCGTGCTTGATTTTCTAAAAGAGGACCGCAATCATAGCCTGGAAGACTTTTTTCCAGCAGAAGCCTTGAATCTATCCCGAAAATCAGTCACTCCCAAAAGCCTCAACCAACAAGAATACATTCAAGCAATCAAAAATCTTGATTTAGTCTTTGGGATAGGACCTGCAGGGACTGGAAAGACTTACTTAGCCATGGCTATGGCTCTTTCCTTCCTCCAGAATAAGACTGTTAATCGCATCATCCTTACCCGACCTGCCGTTGAGGCAGGCGAAAAACTAGGTTTTCTTCCCGGGAATATGTACCAAAAAATAAATCCCTACCTGCGCCCTCTCTATGACGCTCTCTTTGACTTAGCTGAGTCAGAACAGGCTAACAAACTGATTGAGAAAGGTGTCATAGAAATTGCTCCCTTAGCCTTCATGAGAGGAAGAACTCTGAACAATTCCTTCATTATTCTCGATGAAGCCCAAAACACAACAAAAGAACAGATGAAGATGATCTTAACTCGCGCTGGCTTTGACTCAAAGATGGTTGTTACAGCTGATATCACTCAGATAGACCTGCCTCAGCCCCACAAGTCCGGCGTATTGCATGCCATGCGAATTCTATCTTCCATAAACGGGATAGCTACTATCCATTTTAACGAAAGAGATGTTTTCAGGCACCCGTTGGTTCAAAAAATTATAAAAGCCTACCAAAAAGCTGAGGCTAAATCTCGCAAAAAGTAAAAGCAAATGAATCCCATTTCCTTTAAAAACCTTAAGTTCTTCAAGAAATCTGAGCCCCAAACAATAAAGCAAAAAAACAGCACTTCTCCCTCCAAGACAGAAATAAAGCTAACCTATTGGCAAAAACTGGCTCAGAGTCCCATTGTTTTTCTTTTCATTTTTGTGGCGATTCTCGCCGCCTTTATCTCTTATGTGCCTTCAAAGTCCCTCCCCCTTCCCCAAGAAGGGGAGATCGCGCGCTCGGATATCATCGCCCCGGCTGATTTAACCGTCGAAGATGAAGAAACAACTGAAAATAGAAGAAAGGAAGCAGCCGATGCAATCCTGCCTGTTTACACTCAGGATGCGAATGTCTTCTCGGACACAGAAGGGAATATCCGGGAATTTTTCAATTCTGGACGCGAATGGCTCAAGGAACCCGTTACAGTTACAAGGAGAGATGAGTTCCAAAAAGACATTCAAGAGAAATATGATTTTGAAATTCCTTCCAAAGACTTGAGGCTTCTGATAAAAAACAAATTTTCAGCAGTTACTGAGGAAAGTCTCATTAGCCTCCTCGGAAAAATCTATGCGCAAGGCATCATCCTCTCGAAAAACCTTTTTATCTACGGAGAACAGGAGAGGGGCTTTAATTTTTTAACGGGCCCGGATACTGAAAAAACCCTAAAAATTGAGGAGATAATTGATACAAAAGAAGGCAAAGAAATTCTGGCCGAGGAAATAGGTCAGCTGGACCTTCATCGAAACGAGAAAGCCCTGCTTACAGATCTTGCCAACTTCTTCCTTTCGGCGAATATCACTTACAACAAAACAGAAACTGAAGCGCAAAAAGAGCAGGCCCGACAAAGCATAGAAACTGTCTTTTACACTATAAAAAAAGGCAAAGTGATCATCCGCAAAGGGGATGAGGTCAATAAAGAAGCTATAGATTATATCAATATTATCAACCAAAACCTACAGGCCAAACCGGGCTGGCTAACCAACTTCTCGGGCACATTTCTTCTTTATGCTCTTCTTTTCCTTGCCCTCTGGTATTACATAAACTCCATCACGAAATTCAGACGAGCCTTGAAAATTTTCATCATGATGGGTGCAACTCTCATCATAAGTGTTCTTCTTTATAAACTCTCAATCTTCTTAGCTGGCATATTCAGCGCAAGCACCAATATTTTCCTGTTTACCTATACTGAGAGCTACTGGTATGCCTTTCTCTTTCAGTTCGGTGTACTTCTCATAGCCTTTCTTGCAGGGAATCAACTCGCTCTAATTTACACAGTCCTCAACAGCTTGCTCGTAGGCTATCTATTCCAAGAGAATTTCTATCTGATGATCTTTTGCCTTATAGGAGGCTTAGCGGCGATTTACGGAATAAAATATTACGGAAGACATAAAAGAACATCTGCCTTTCGGGCAGGGATTTTTTTAGTTGCTCCCATCAATATTATCGTTATTCTCATTATCCATCTTATCAGAGAAATAATGGGCCCTATCGACCTGGTTGCCAGCGAACTTTTCATGGGTATTTTAGGAGGGATTTTATCTGGCTCCTTAGCCTTTCTTCTTCTCCCAATCTTTGAAAACGTGTTTGAATTCCTAACCCAAACCAAGCTCTTAGAGCTTATGAACACAGACCTCCCGATTTTCAAGCAGATGGCTGCCGAAGCTCCTGGTTCCTATCAGCATTCTCTAACAGTCGCTTCTTTGGCTGAAAGAGCTGCCGAGGAAATCAAAGTAGATCCCATGCTGGTCAAGGCCGGTGCTCTTTACCACGATATAGGAAAAATCAAAAGACCGGAATACTTCATCGAGAACAGAATCGAAAATCCTGATGTGCATAGAGACCTCAAGCCGAGCATGAGCACTCTTGTCATTATTAACCATGTCAAAGAAGGAGTGGAGCTCGCAAAAAAACTAAAACTTCCAGAAAAAATAATAGAAATAATCGCCCAACATCACGGAAGATCACTGATGAGATTCTTCTTCCAGAAGGCGAAAGAAAAATATGATCCCGAAATGCAAAAAATAGGTGAAGAAAGCTACAGGTATGCGGGGCCCATACCTGAAAGCAAGGAAGCTGCCCTGATTATGCTCTCCGACTCCGTGGAGGCAGCAGCTCGAAGTTTGAAAACACCCTCGCTTCCAAGCCTGAGAAAACTGATTACTGAAATCTTCAATAATTACATACAGGATGGGCAGCTCGATGACTGTTATTTTTCCTTCAAAGAGCTGCAGGCAGTTGCCTCGATTTTTCTCTCCACTCTTTATTCAATCTATCATCCGCGAGTCGAATACCCTGGCTTTGACTTTGAAATTAAAAAAAAGAACGAAAAAAACAAAAAATCTGATGATAGAAATTTTAAATCAACAGCATAAATACTGGATCAGTCTTAAGAAATTTAAGGATTTGCTTGAAAAATTAGTCGAACACCGTAAACTGAAAGACGCGGAGGTGACTCTGGTCTTTGTGGATACAAAAACAATAAAAAGACTAAATCACAGGTTCCTGAAGATAAACGCGCCGACTGATGTCCTAAGCTTTCCTCTTGGGGAAAAAAGTGCTGACGGAAAATTCTATCTTGGTGACATTGTTATATCTGTTCCCCAGGCTTTCAAGCAATGTTTTTCGCTAAAACACGGCCTGGAAAGAGAGCTGGAGCTTTTGACCATCCATGGCTTTCTTCATCTTATCGGGTTTGATCACTCTGAGGGATTTGAAGAGGAAGAAAAGAAAATCCACAAGCTTGTATTAGAAGGATAAAATGGAAATAGAATTTTTTGAATCGGTAGGATTCTTTTTTAGTTTTTTGGCTGCGTTTCTTTTTTCTCTCTTTCATCTGTCATTAGGTTCTTTTTCAAAAATTTCTCTCAGCCGATTCCTTGAAGACGAAGAAAAGCAGTATCGCCTCAAAATCCTCGATATCTATGATGAGATAAAAATGGCAGTCGAGTTTATGAGAATTCTGTTCATCATCGCTTTTCTAATTTACCTTTATATCATTTTTCCTCATTTAATGTTCTGGCCGCTCTGGCTGTTTCTAATTTCTCTGGCTATTTACTTCATTTTCTTTGATCTTGTGCCCTTTCTTCTTAACTCTTTAAGCAGAAAAAGAATCCTTGGCTTTTTCCTCCCTTCCTATAGACTTGCCTATTTTATTGCCTCTCCAATCTTGCTCATAAAAAAAATAAAGCCCTCAGATGAGGAGAAAGATGAATTACGTGAGGCTTCGGACGAAGAGATTCAGACATTTATCGATGAAGCCAAGGAAGAAGGCATCATCGAGAAAGAAGAAGGTGTGCTCCTGAAAAGTGTGGTCGAATTCGGCGATACTGTCGTCAGGGAAATCATGACCCCTAGGGTGGATATTGCTTGTATACCTAAAGATTCAACCATACAAAAGCTTAGAGATTTGGTTATACATGTAAAGCATTCTCGCATCCCTGTCTACAAGGATAGAATAGATAACATTGAAGGAATTGTGATTGCCAAAGATCTACTCGAGTATGCAGATGATAAACTCAAGAACAGCCCCATCGAACCGCTCATTCGAAAAGCTTATTTTGTTCCTGAATCCATGAAGGTGGCAGAGCTCCTGAAGGAATTCCAAAAAAGAAAACAAAAATTGGCCGTGGTCGTTGACGAGCACGGAGGTGTGTCAGGTTTGGTCACTATGGAAGATCTTGTTGAAGAGATTGTCGGAGAAATCCGGGATGAATACGACATGGATAAAGCCCGGATTATAGAAAAAGGCCCGTTCGATTATGTTGTCTCGGGGGATGCAGAAGTCGAAGAAATCGAGGAGCTGTTTGATCTAGAATTTGCCGAAGAGGACTATCTCACAGCTGGAGGATTAATCACGCATCATTTAGGAAGATTGCCGGAGCAGGGCGAACAATTACAGATTAAGGGATTATCCCTGGAAGTTCTGGAAGTGGACCAGAAAAGGATAAAAAAACTAAGAATAAAAAAGCAAACCGATTAGTTATTTGTAGGGGCTTGATTTATCAAGCCCACATTTTTTATAATGATTTTATGTATTAAATCCGTATTATATTTTGTAGGGGTTTGATTTATCAAGCCCACCTTTTTTTATAATGATTTTATTAATTAAATCCGTATTATATTTTGTAGGGGTTTGATTTATCAAGCCCACCTTTTTTTATAATGATTTTATGTATAAAAAACCACATTATTGAGACAAAAACATAAAGCGCTAAATACATGGCAAAAATGAAAGTTGGCTATGTGGCCTTAATCGGACGGCCTAATGTAGGTAAATCCACCCTTCTAAATAAAATGCTGGGGCAAAAAGTAGCGATCACCTCCGATAAACCCCAGACAACAAGAATCAGCATCCTTGGCATCAGAACAACTCAAAAAGGACAGATTATCTTTGTCGACAATCCCGGCATCCATAAGCCTTTGCATAATTTGAATAAGAGAATGATGAGCTTTGTTTATTCCGCTCTGGAGACTTCCAACCTTGTCAATCTGCTTATCGACGCCACCTTGAAATTTGGTCACGGAGACGAGTTTGTCTTAGAAACATTGAAAAATATATCCACTCCCATATTTTTACTGATCAATAAAGTAGATATCGTTAAAAAAGAAAAAATCCTTCTCCTCATCGACAAATACAAAGACTTACTGAATTTTAAAGAAATCATTCCCATTTCTGCACTCAAAGGAACTAACCTAGATACCCTCGAGGATTTAACCTACGATAATTTGCCAGAAGCTCAAAAAATTTTCTCAGATGATGAAATATCAGATCAATCTCAGAGATTTCTCTTATCAGAAATTGTTCGAGAAAAAGTCCTCAGCCATGTCGAGCAAGAACTTCCTTTTGTAACAGCTGTCTACATAGACAGGTTAGAAGATAGAATAAAAGATTCATCTCCAAATGCACTCTCAGGGAAGAAGAAACCGGTAAAATACATCAATGCCACTATCTTTGTCGAGAAAGAAACCCATCGGAGAATTGTTATAGGCAAACATGGACGGCTGATAAAGACAATCGGCACCCAAGCTCGCCAGGAGCTGGAGCACATTCTTGGCACACGTGTTTATCTTGATTTGTGGGTAAAGGTCAAGGAAAAATGGCGCGATTCGCCCGATGTCCTGGATTTAATCGAAAGTCAGAAATAGAGAGGGAACGTTCCCAGGAAAGGGGACGTTCCCCAAAGTACCACCCTTTGCTTCATTTATAAGACTATCTTATTGTTGTAGGAAAGGGGACGTCCCCATATTAGTTTCCAATTTGCAATTGACAAGAACCATAATTGATGCGAAAATTTTATTCCCCTTTTTATGGTGAGCGTAGCTCAACTGGTTAGAGCACTGGATTGTGGATCCAGAGGTTGGGGGTTCGAGACCCCTCGCTCACCCCACCTTATTTCCTCTGTTACCTCTGGAAATCATTTAAAGTGCACACTTTATGAGCCTTTTGAATTTGTCGCATATTTACACAATTTTTAACGATTTTTTCATAAAATGTGCACAATTTGAGCACAGTTTTTTTATAATATTATCGGATTAGTAAATTTTCTGCCGAATCCTTAAATATGTCATTCTCAAGGATCGTGCAGAAGAATATTTATTTTGATAAGCCTTATTCCACTCTTTTAAAGCATCTTTCCAAAAGTTCATTTTTCCAACTGGAGGGATCCCTCCTCTTTTCTCAATGAATTTATAAACCTCTAAATTTTTAATCGTTATTTTTTTTCTTTGAGGCAAATATCTTGAAATGGGCTTGAATAAAGATGAAAATTCTTTTTGACTCAATGGCCTGAAAATTTTTAGTTCTACTTTTTTCCCTCCATATGAGGAAATTTCTTGAACAATTGAATATGATGGAAGTATAGGTTTGATTCCTGTAAGTATAAACATCAGTAAGGAAAATTGGCTGAAATAAGTATTTTGAGAATACCAGTTTATTACATTAGCAAGTTTTCTTAATTTTGTTCCAGGAAAGGTAATAATTTCATCTACATCAGGACCTAAGGGATCAGCTTTAATGGGAATTCTTATATATTTAAGGATGTTTTTTTGAACCTCCTCCCGATGTTTTTTATAAAAATCATCCGCTTCTTTCTTAGCTTCTTTTCTAAGCCACTCAATAGCCCTATCATAGCCATCTTTAAACGGCACTTCCTGAGTGCCGAAAAGCTCTTTTCTTATTTGTTTGACTTCAGATGAAATAAATTTAATTCGTTCTTCAGAAGCAATAAAAACACCAGGATAAAAATTAAGCATTGGTAGGAAGTCTTTTCGAATCTTTTCGTTTTCATAAAGATAAAGGGTTATGCGTTGAATCATTTCAAAATTTTCTTTTAAAGATTCTCCCATGACCCCAATGCGGTTAAGAATCTCGATGCCCTCTTTAGCATGTAGTCTTAAATGTGGTGCTAATTTTATTTCATAAAATTTACGAAAATCTTTTTCGTTCATTGTTTCTCCACTGTTAACAATATTTGACAGATTTTATGTTAACTAGTTATATTATAATCGAAAGTGGAAATAAGTCAAGGAGAATAAAAAATGAAACTCAATGCTTATCAGACCCGAGTCCTTTACCGTGCGGTTAGGCGATATTTTTCATTTGAAGAAAAACTTCAGTTGCTTGATTTCAGGGGAAACCTTGAGACATATGAGAAAAGACTTTTGAAGTTGGCTAGGAAATATAAAGTTGATGTCCAAAAGATTCTGAAGGAAAACACAAAGGAGTAAAATGCAAAATCTCCTCACTCCTACTGATCTCGCGCAAATTATATCTTGCAGCAAGGGGCATGTATATCGGTTAGTGTTTCAGCGAAAAGTCCCTTTTATCAAGATCGCAGGATCAGTGAGATTCCGAGAAGAAGCAATTCAAAGGTGGATCCGGGAGCAGGAAGTTGTTAGCGTAAGGGAAGTATTAAGGGGAAAGAGGGGAAAGAAATGAGCGATCTTCTTCATGAACTCATCAGCAAAGATCTGAAATCATACCTGGAGACGTATGAAGGTCATAAATTCAAACGAAACATGACACTCTGTCCTTTTCACGATGATCATGTCGAATCAATGAGCATCGATTTGAAAGACGGTTCCTGGCTCTGGTACTGCCATCCCTGCGAGACTGGAGGGAACATCATTCATTATGTAATGAAAAAATACGGTCTTAAAAAAGGCCAGGCAATAAAAAAGCTTGCGAATCATTTTAACCTTGATACGACTCCATCAAAGCCGAAAGTCATTGCTGAATATTCCTATACTGATGAAACTGGGAAAGAACTTTATAAGATCCTGCGCTTCTCACCTAAAGACTTCAAAGCTAATAAGAAACTGAATGGACAAAGACAAGTGCTTTATCATCTCCCAGAAGTCATAAAAGCTGATAAGGTTTGGCTCGTCGAAGGTGAAAAGGATGCTGACAATGTGAGAAAGCTCGACCTGACGGCGACAACCGCGCCTTTTGGCGTCTCGCATTGGAAGCCTCAATTCTCCGAATCGTTGAAAGGAAAGCAAGTCATGATCTGCCTTGATGTTGGCACAGAGCGAGAGGCAGAGCATCGAGCCGATGACATCCTGCGTGCAGGAGCTCAAGAAGTGAAAATAATCGAACTGCCTGGCTTAGAAAAAAAGGGAGAAGATATTTCAGACTGGATTGAGCTTCAAGACTCAAAAACTTTAGAAGAACTTCGACCATGGCTTGAAATGATCGCCGGAAATACGTTGTGCTTTAATGAGATAGAGAATGAACACTCAACGGACCTCGGCAATGCCATGCGGTTTGCCCGCCAGCACAGCAAGGACACCAGATTTTGCTATGAAGGGCGGAAATGGTTCTGCTTCAACGGGATTCGTTGGGAAAAAGATAACGTGGGAGAAATAGAGCGAAAGGCAAAAAAAACGGTCCGCAGCATTTATGCCGAAGCCTCGAAGATAAAAGATGAAAGCCTGAGAAAAGAGCGGGCCACGTTTGCCTTGAGATCCGAATCATCACAAAAAATAAAAGCAATGCTTTCTCTGGCTGAATCCGAGTCGAAAATCCCTATCCTGTCGAATGATTTTGATTCTGACATTTACGCGTTGAATGTCTTGAACGGCACGATTGACTTGAAAACCGGAAATCTCAAGCCTCACAATTCAGGCGACCTTATAACAAAGCTCTGTCCTGTGAATTACGACCTGAAAGAAGAAAGCCCGTTGTGGGAAAAATTCTTGAATGAGATTATGGGCGGAAACGATGAGCTGATCTCTTACCTTCAAAAAGTCATCGGCTATTCTCTTACGGGAGATATAAAAGAACAGTGCTTTTTCATTCTTTATGGACCTGGAGCAAATGGGAAAACAACACTACTTCAAACCATCAGTGCTCTCATGAAAGATTATGCGCAGCAAAGCCCAACGGAAACCTTTATGATTCGCCGTTTTAGTGGAGTTCCCAACGATGTGGCCAGGCTGAAAGGAAAGCGCTTTGTCTCTACAATCGAAGTGGAGCAGGGAAGGCGAATGGCTGAGTCTCTTGTTAAGGCTCTGACCGGAGGAGACACAATCGCTGCAAGATTCCTGTTTGGCGAATTCTTTGAGTTCATCCCTCAATTCAAACTTTTTCTCGGTACAAATCATAAACCTGTGATCCATGGAACCGACTTGGCCATCTGGAGACGAATCAAATTAATTCCATTCCTAATTACAATCCCAGAAGAGAAACAGGACAAGGAACTCATCGGCAAGCTGAAAGAAGAATTGCCCGGGATATTGAACTGGGCAATCAAAGGCTGCCTGGCATGGCAAAAAGACGGCCTAATAGCACCGGAGGAAGTCAAGACCGCGACAGAAGAATACAGAAAGGAAAGTGACGTCCTTGGTCAATTCCTGGAAGAAAACATAACCATAGATAAAAATGGAATGGTTAAAGCTTCCTTGTTCTATGCCCATTATCTGGATTGGTGCAAAGAAAATGGAGAGAAATCCATAAATAATAAAACTTTTGCAAATGCACTTTTTGAAAAAGGCTTCGACAAGACAAGACTCAAGAACGGAATTCATTATCTCGGACTTGATTTCAACAGAGGTGGTGAAGGGAAATGAAGGGAAAATGAAGGGAAATTACGCTTTTTCGGGTCGATTCAACAGACGTGGTGTAGGCAGGTGAAGGGTGATGAATAGTTATTACGTTCTCCACGCGAGGACAATTATTAAGCTTGTATTAATAGAAAAACTATTCACCACTATTCACCCCAGGGGTAGAACTATTCACCAAATGACTAAAAAGGTGAAGGGAGACTATTCATTACTGGCTGAAATAGAGACAATGCAAAAGTGCATCAAAGCCTCTTTTGTGAGTGAGATAATGTTTATTAAACTGATAGGAATATGTGAGTACAATAAAGATGATTATGTCAACTTCGATTTGTTGACAATAAAGGAGTTAGGTTGTTTTCTTGCAAATGGGATAATTATTTCAGGGGTAGTAAAAATCCATCCCATTTATAGACGTTTTTTGGCTATTTTTGACCCCTCATACTACCATTTAACCTGTTTTTTGATGGTTTTATCCCATTATGAATTCTCTCACGATATGAGAGTATTGAGGTGAATCATGTCTGATGACAAGAAATGGGAGGACTATTCAGAGGCAAAGAACTTCTCAGAGCCAAAGGACTCGAGCTTAGAGAGAAAGTGCAAGCTATGTAAAGAGCCTATTCCCCAGGTGGCTATTTATGATCTGAACAAGATCGCTATTAGAGAGGGTTTTTGTTCATGGTCATGTTTGGTTAGCGGTATGGATTCAAGGACTGTAGCTGCTCTTATTAAGAAGGAGAGGGAATCGAGGTCGTGATGATGCTAAATTGTAGGGGAAATCTTCATGAGAGCTTGTCTACGCAACGAACAGGCAAGAAAAGGATGGTAACTACTTATGACTGAGGTTATTAAGAAGGATAAGCGAGTCGCTCATGGGATTCTGCACTATATTGAAACAGGTAAATTCCACCCTACTCAGAAGAAGAGAAAGCAATTATCAGAGGAGCTTGAGCGATTGAAGCGTCTAGCAATAGAACAGACTCCGGATATGAACGTCAAGAAAGAGATGCTCATCAACGACGCTATCTTTTGTCAGGGGATTATGGATCTTGCAGTAATGTATATCAATAAGGCTGGACTATTTAAAGAGGCAGACTTGAAGCGAGGACACTTAGAGATGCACTCTGTTCTTATGCAAGTCAGTCGATTTATGAGCGTGAAGAGAATGAATCTCCAGGCCATTGGCTTGGCATCAAAGACTGATGA
>CAYTBG010000043.1:16719-20326 GCA_964435925.1 uncultured Eubacteriales bacterium
TGAGCGTGAAGAGAATGAATCTCCAGGCCATTGGCTTGGCATCAAAGACTGATGAAGTGCTGGACGTCCAGGATTATATCAAGGAATTCGATGAGGAGAAAGAGGCAAAGGCTAAGAAAAAGGCGAAGGGAAAATGATTGAACTTACCATACCAGGTGAACCGATAGGCAAGGCAAGGCCCAGGATGACCCGGGCCGGAATCGTTTACACTCCAACGAAAACAGTTAATTATGAAGTCTTAATTAGAGAACTGTTCATCGTGAAATATCCTGGCTTCCAACCTCTTGAGGGTCCTGTCAGGATGTCGCTTTCTGCATGGTTGAAGATACCGAAAACGAGCAAGAGGAAAACTGAGGCTATGGAGAGCGGAGAGATTAGACCGACGAAAAAGCCTGATATGTCGAATATTCTCAAGTCGGTTGAAGATGCCTTGAATAATTTGGCTTATCAAGATGACAAACAAATCGTGGAGGTTGAACTTGAAAAGCGATACAGCAGTCAGCCGAGGATTGAGCTTATGATTGAGGATATAGCAAGATGAACATCATTGAATTCATCGAATCGCCTCGGATGCTGAATGATCAGAGCCTTTCGGTTGCACAGAGGACGGCATTGAAAGCGGTCTATGGATTGCCCTTGATGTTTAAAGAGCGAGAGATGTTTGAAAAGATCACGGGATTGAATAGATATCGGCTTGGCATAGAATGGGATGAGGCGAGCTTCATCTTAGGCCGGAGGTCCGGAAAGTCGGACAAGATAGCCTCTAATATCGCATTGTATGAGGCTTGTTGCAGAAAACACAAGCTGTCAGTCGGTCAGACTGGGGTTGTGATGGTGGTTGCCAGCGAGAAAAAGAGGCAGGCAAAGATTGTCTTTCAATATATTGAGGGCAAGTTAAAGCGGAGCCCTATTCTCCGGAAGATGATAGATAACATCACCCAGGAATGTATTACGTTGACGAATGGCGTGGAGATTCAAGTTTATCCTTGCTCGATAGGTAGGGTCCGGGGTGTGAGTTTAATTTGTTTTATAGCTGATGAGGTAGCTTTCTGGAAGATCGAGGGAAAGGACGTTGATTCAGATATTCTTGATTCTGTTCGGCCCGGGCTTGATTTTGAGTATTCAAAATGTATCAAGATCAGCACTCCATACATGATGAAGGGCGAGATATACCAGGATTATAAAGATTTTTACGGCAAGCCGAATAATGATGTTATTGTCTTTCAGGGAAGCACAGAGCTTTTTAATCCTACCTACTCAGAAAAGAAATTAAAGAAGTTGAAGAAGCGCAAGCCTCTCACTTATCGAACTGAGCATGAGGCATTTTTCAGGACTGATTTATCGGCGATGTACGATCCTGAGATGATAGATAAGGCCGTTAATCCGGATAGACCGCTAGAGATTCCATATAGGCAAGGAATTGAGTTTAAAGCCTTCACGGATTGTGCGGGCGGGGGAGGGAAGGATCATTATGCCCTTGCTCTTGGATTTTTAGAAAGTGATAAAGCTATCATTGCTGTTGTGAGATCCCGCGCTCCTAAATTCAATCCCGATGAGGTTACGGCGGAATATTGCGAGCTGCTTAAAAAGTATGGGATCTCAAAAGTTTATGGAGACAAATTCTCTGGAGACTGGGCCTCAAATTCATTTGCTAAACATGATATCGATTATGAAAGATCGGAGAAAACAAAAAGCGAGTTATACCTTGAGGCTGAGAGTCCTTTCAATACTGAGCGCGTGGATCTTCCAAATAAAGAATTGCCTATAACTCAGTTAAAGATGTTGATAAGGAAAACCAGGAGCGGAGGCAAGGATTCAGTGGATACGGACTCAGGGCAGCCAGAGGATGAGGCGAATGTTATCGCTGGAGTGATCTGGCTGTTGACTGGAGGGAAAGAAAGCGAAGGTGCGTTTGAAATCTCCGATGTCGGTATAAATGAAATTTGGAGTGAGGATGGCCCGTCAATCGGAGACGCCTTTGCAGATATCGCAAACAGGGGGAGAAGATGAGTTTATTCTTTAGACTTTTTGTAGATAGAGGTCCTATCAAATACATAAAAAGAAAGAAAGGACTTTATATTTCAACAAATGATTTGACTTCTGAAAGAACACTAGATGTCGATTATCTAAGAAATAGAAAACGAAGGAAAAAGGGAGAGATAGATTGAGCTTATCAGGTGTTTTACATATAGGGGGGCTGGTGCATGGGCTGGTCCCTCACTACAATTTATGAAGGAAAAGAGATGAAAATCATGGAAATTATTACCCTCATCCTTATTGCTCTGATCCTGGCAAATCTCGTTGAGAATTTATTGCCATCAGTCAAAAAAGGAATGAAAAAACTTTTTAACAAGGAAGCCTAGGTGTTTTTGTTTATCATGTATAGAGAGGGCTGGAGCTATCCCCTCCTTGGTAGTTTTGGCCCTCTCACACTAAAATTATGGAGGTGAAAGAAATGTTAAGAACGGGAGAAAAATCACAGATTAAAGGTCAAGCAAGCTCTAATAAGCCTTGCTGCCCGGTACACGTTCCCCAGTCGATTCAAACTCATATTTTACCAGGTGTAGAGAAACCAGATCCACGAGTGAAAGGGCCAAGGCTTACGACATCGGATGTTTCATAAAAATAACGGAGGTATTTAAAAATGGCAAAAAAACCAAAAAGAAATGAGGAAAAAATCAAGGAGATGCAAAAAGAAATGAGGGAAGGAAAACCAAGCGGGAAATATCTATTTGTGGAATTAAATGAGGAGGGAAGCACTAAAATAGATATCGAAAAACATGAAGACATGACAGAGAAAAAGCCCTTTGTCTCGACTAACAGGCCACGCCCTCCGAAGAAGAAATCGAAGATTTTGACTACTCGCGACCTGGATTCAGAGGGAAAAACAGCAGAGCAACGATTCTGGGACAAGGAAAAGACGATGAAAAAGCCAGCATTAGTTACAGGTGATGTCGCCTTGAGTGAATCCGAAGAAGGGGATAAAAAGCGGGCTGAGGTTATGGCAGAGATAAAGAAAAAAAAGGAGAAGAAATGAACAAAGGAAAAGGAATCCAGGATGATACGAAAATCCTAACCATACCGGATTTGATGGCCAGAGTCGATGAGGAACTTGAAAAACAATTAAAGGTGAGGAAGAAAAGAGAGGCAGCAAATAAGGCGAGCCTGGCCGTTGCCGTTCAAGAAGAAAGGGATATTATAGACAAAATAGGCAAAGCAAAAAAGATCGTAAAGAAATTGATTGCAGAATTTCAAGCTATCGAAGCCAAAACCATCACAGAGAAAAGAAAAGAGGCCGAAGGAGCTGCAATCAGAGAAGCCGATGTCCGGAGCGGAAAAGCTAACCTCAAAGATTTTCACTCAAAGGGAAAAAGGGATTCAGCGATATTGAGCGAGACAAGGCAAAAGAGCGTAGCTGAGCTTGAAAGCTCGCTGAAATTAGTCAGGCAAAAGAATCTTGAAATTCTCATGCTCGAGGATTCTCTAGGTGAGTGTAGAAATACGATCAGAGGATTATCCATGCAGCCAGGGCGATTTATGATCGATATGTTGAAAGGCCTTAGAGAATTCACAGAACAAGAGCAAGGCGCATTTATGGGCGAGCTGG
>CAYTBG010000044.1:0-19941 GCA_964435925.1 uncultured Eubacteriales bacterium
AAAAAAAAGAAAGTTTTTAAATATATATATTTTTTTTACTTTAACAAAAAAACAAGTCTTTTTCAATCGGCACGAGTTTATTTTTAAGGGATGTGTAAATTTTGATATTTAATACAAACGCAATATATATTTTTACAATTTATGCCATTTCATTAGGCTGCGGGTAACTCTGCTCTTTTTATAAATGGGCAAGCGAAAATGGCAAAATCTCATCCTGAAGACAAAAGATGCTTGTGTCAGTCTTATCCTTGCAATGATATTTTAATGCGTTTGTATGAGATTTTTGAGACAGGCATAAAACAAGAGCTGACCCCACATTGGAGACCCCACATTGGTGCATCCTAATTGGCTAAATCAAGGGATTAAAAAGACTGGCTAACTCCTCTATTGGGGTGAGGAAAACCCTCTTCATAAGGTTAGTCAAACAGGAACAAATTCACCCTGTGATTCATCCTAAAAGGGCATTGATAAGGCTGAGGCTAAAATATATTAATAAGGCATTATGCTAATATCAATTATCCTTTTTGAATCAATGACACTCGTAGGACAAGCTACGAGCATATCCTCTAATCAGTTTCAGGAAATCCTTAGGGTTCTCCTGATGCCGATTGCGTGGATCTTACCTATGCAAAGGGCAATTCTCGATTTCTTTTTGCATTCTTCCTCGCCCTGGTCAGCTGCTGGAAAATTTCTGTTTCTCCTCTTCCCACTTCTGCTCTGGCTCGGCATCATCTGGAGCACACAACTTTCTATCTACACGGTGCCTTTTCGCTCAAATCGCATTAAATTCGTCACAACTTTGCTTCTTTCCTGGTGGGATGGGGCACGAGCGGTATGGATCTTCTGGACCGGCCTGTTTCGTCTCATAGTTGTCCTAATCGGATGGCTGTTCTCTATTTTACGGCTCATAGTAAAATTCATAGTGGAAGCTATCAAGCAGATTGTAGTCGCTCCCTTCACGATGACCGGTAAGATGACAAAAAGTTTCTTCCGGCCCGGCGTCCCCTGGGTAGCTTTTGTGAGCCTTGTGTTCTGGTGCATGCTTGAAGCTGTGATCTTTGCCTATGTCCTTTTCCCGACGATTTCAGAAGTGCTTATGGACATTGTAGGATCAGATAAGTCATCTCCACTAGTGATGCCCATGTTGTATGTATTCTTGCTCATTATCATTATGGGAAGCTTTGCTGCCCTCCAAGCGTTAACAGATGCCATTCGGACAAAAAAGGTAAAACTCATCATCCAGATGACAATCATCGAATTGATTGTTATGGGCTTTGAGGTGATGTTCCTTTATCGCGAGCTGGTTGACGCCATCACACCCTGGATAGTACAGCAGACTGGTGTTCGAATGGGGATTGGCTTCACATTGGGGATTTCATCTATGGGATGGATTGCCATTCGAGGTATGACCTGGTTCTTATTCGGACAGTTCGGTACACCGCCGCTTTTAGCTCTTATTGCCCGTCGACCAGTAGGCCAGGCAGGAGAAGAACAGAGACAATATGCATCCGAAACCCAGGAAATACCGCAATGGTGGAGAAAACCGATACAAGAGTTTAAGAATGAGATCGAATGGCTGCATAAGAAGTTTAATGAACTCCTGGAATTCCTGACTCTACCCATCCTTCAGGTTCTGGCAGTCATCTTGAACTTCTTCATGATCTTATTGACTGCACGGCCGATCTTCAACCTGCCTTTCAAAGAGTTGAAGGATGTGATGGATACGAGAGAAATCCTGATAGCAAGAAATCTAGCACCAAAGAAAGGAGACTAATCGTGAAGTTCAAATATAAAAACCTCTTTTCATGGCTGATCGGCGTGGCATTCTTCTTAATTATCGCAACGGCGTGCAGCCCGCCAAATACCGAAAAAGTATCTCGATTGGTCATGTTTGTCGGTGTGGACGTAAGCGGATCATTCCAGAAATCAGGTTATTACGATGATGCTATAACCTTTCTCTCTCACTACATCTACGGCCACCTCAATAAAGTGGGAGAGATGAATGGACTGCGGGCGCTATTCGTGGGCTCCATCGGAGGTCATAGCACGAACGAGCCCAAGGCTTTCCATCCTATCCATGATCTCCAAGACAAAGATGTGAGAGGGATAAAAGCAGCCCTTCAAGATTGGTTTCCACCCACCGATGCGATAACAGACTTTAACGCCTTCTTCGCGGAGGTCGCTGCCCAGACTAAGGATAGAAACCTTACCCTCGCGCCGATTTGCATCATGATTATAACCGACGGCGTTCCGGCCACCGGAGTCCGTGAGGCTAAAACCACGTATGAGCATATTGATCTGGATCCGCTAGAATATCTCTCTCGGCGGGTCACTGTCCGGCTCGCCTATCTGGATCCAATAGTCGCCAAGCGATGGCGAGACAATGTTCCCTCGCGGCGAGTAAGAATATGGACGGTCCCCGGGGAAGTCATGGAAGGTTGGAGAGCACAGATGAAGCCTGGTGTTGAACTGGCTAAACAGGACAAATTCTGGAGGTGGGTTAAAGATAACGTCGATTTCCGGGTGCGTTCTAGAAAATTCTAAACTAAATTCCGTTTATCAACAAAACCTAACACATTAAAACGGCTTATTTTTTATCTTCATTTAAAATCCATTGTTCAGATATTCATTTGCTATTCTATCTTTCTCTAGAGAAATTTTGGTTGTTTTTTACACAATTGAAAAATTAGTGATCCCTTTTTCCGCAAGGTTTTGATGAGTCAAATCCCTGCAAGAAAGTATGAATTAAACAGCGGAAAGTATACCCCTTTATTCTTTCATCTTAAAAAAAGAATCTTCCAGGCCTGTATTGAACTTCACGCTCGCAACAGTAATTTTCATAAATTCCTCGCCCTCAACAAAGGAATCCATAGAGTGAGCGATTGTCATCCCATCAACTTTCTTGTAATCAGAGGTGAATTGTTCCGATTCAACCTCATAGCCCATTGGACCCATTGTTTTTGCTTTGGATTTATAGGTAAGATATGTTTCAGTATCAAAATAAAGAGTCGCTTTAAATCCATCAGGGAAGGTTTCTTCTATGACAAAATAGTCTTTATCTTCAATTTTTTCCTTCCCTTTGTAATCAAAAGAAAAACCATATTTTTCTGGATAGAGCATAGAAATGATGGGCAAAGACTGTCTCTTCATCTCTACTGCTTGCTGTTCTTCCATTTTCTCAGTGTTCCCAGTTTGAATATTGATCCCCCACGCTGTCTCTCCATCGTAAGCTTGGGTGATAATCATGCCCATTATTTCAATATCTCTGCGCATTTTGTTCGGTTCTTTCTTATATATAGTAATTGAACCACTCAGACCTTGCTGAACCACCTCCAGGGCGCCAGACAAAGTCATGTCTTTTATGCTTTCAAATACTTTTTTTCCACCTTGAACTTCTATCATTTTCTTTATAATTTCTTCAGCGGTCTGACCAGACCCAGGAGAAGTCATCAGAGCTACGAGAAAAAAGCTTAAAAGAAAAATGGAACACATTTTTTTCATTGAAATATCCTCCTTTGTGTCAATATGTTCTAATTCAATATACTATTCTATACCATTTTTTAAGAGGAAAATGGGGCCTGGCCCCATTTCTTTATTAACCTTGCTAAAAGTCTGGAAAAATTTTCTTAAGAATGGATAACGATTCAGGAAAGAGTTCATTGAGGGTAACGTATCTCCACTCAGCATACTGAATCTGCCATCTGTCATTTCTTTTTATTAATTTAATCTTCAATCGGTAATTTTCGGTTGAATATCTGATTAATTTGCGAAAAACCTTAGCAGCTCCAGAGGAAAAAGCCACTTCAGTTTGGATAGACGCCTCCAGGGAGGAAATTTCTTCTATCTGCGTGCTTAACATATTGATGGCAATTCCTCTGTATCTATCATAGTATTCATTAATCATATCCTGTGTTTCCTTTTTTCCTCTCCCCTCAAAATCGTGATAGTCATCCGCAAGATTTATCATTATACTGGACATATCCTTTTTTTCAGCATATTTTCCGACATCTTCCATCATTTCAAGGATCAGTTCTTCATCTGTTTTTTCCTGGCAAAAGGTCAAAAAGAAAACAAAGAAAAAGATTAATGAAAAAATTAGATTATTATGGATATGATTTTCCATCTGATTTTTAGACCGTACCGTATTCTAATGATACAATAAGACAGAGTCAATATCATACGCCTTTCTTCTATCGCTTTTTGCTTCCCCGGAAGAGAATAGCTGTTAACTTTTAGATTTAATAACTGAATATACGTTTCACCTATGCCTGGACAACAACTTCATACCCCTCACGAATAGGTGGTTTTGTCAGGATATTCATGACTTTAACCAGCTGTTCCTGGTAGTAATGGCTTTTTTCATTGGCGAGAGCATCCTCTTCGCAATCCCACAAGGTTATGGAAACGCCTTTGCCTGTTTTGCGATCGACCAAGAAATAAGCCCCGCAATAGCCCTTCTGTGATTTAGCTGCCGGAACAATGCTTTCCTCATAGATCTTTACAAATTTATCTATCCAATCGACCTTAGTTTTGCCTGTTGTTATGCGTGCATACATGGCCTATCCCTCCTTATTATTGGCTCTGTAATGAAGCTAATCGTTTCTTGGCAATGGATACTTCTATAATCCCAGGATCAGCGTCTTTCCACAGCTCAAGGAATTTCTCATAATTCTCTCTGGCTTCCTTTGTCATTTCTTTCTTTTCATATATCTTCCCCAGCATGTAGAAACTCTTAGCATAGAGATCTCCCAACCAAAGCCTGCCGGTTGTCAGCTCTTCCTTTTGTGCTTCAATAGTTTTTTGGGGAGAACCGGGAGATTCTTCTGGGGAAGGAAGCCTTGTCCCGTAATCACCACAGAAGCGGGTATTATCGGAATTTTCAGAATTGCATTCGGGCCATTTCATGCCTCTTACTCCCCATTATATTTTCGGCAAAAGAATAACAATTAATGATGAAAGAGTCAATTGTTAATGGGGACGTTCCCCATATTCTTGTCTCTACTCGAGAGCCATCTCAAGGGCATTTAACACCTTGCTGTAGCTTACCTCAAGACGCCCCCGGAAAGGTTTGAGTGAAGCTTCCAGAACATCAGGCAGCCCGTCCTGCCAGAGCAGCCGGAAACGATCAGCCTCCATGGCTTCAATCTCAGCCGCCAGCATCTCCCGCCAGGGATCTTTGATCGGACTGACATCAATGCGTGTCAATTTTGCAAGCTGATTTTTCAGCATGGGAAGAATCTGGCGGTGCAACTGCTTTAGCACATCATCCTGGCGGTCTTCGATATCTTCGTTCCGTCCTCTTCTCCAATATACACCTCTCTTCTCATCATCCTCATCCACAAGGTTGTATTCGAGGCCATCTCCGGGTGATTTACCTAGCCAGGAATAGTACGACACGGCATAAATGAAGTAGTACTCCCCCAGCCCCATTTCAACATCAAGAAGCGCCTGATTGCGCCTTGTATAGAACTCTGCAATCAGAGGGATTATCCCGAATCCAGTTTTTATCTTTGTCAAAACACCTGGGGATGGCTCTTCTTTGAATTGGCTTTCACGTTCTTCATTAGAGAGAATAATGATAGAGCTTTCTAATTTCTCTTTAACTGGTTCCATGGAGTTCCGCACAGATAGAAAGGCCTCAACCCGTTCTGGTCCGATGGCCCCCCCAGGATCAGGGCAGAAATCTTTAATTTCTCCATAACGTTCCGTCAAATCATCTGCGATGGCTTCTGTTTCCTCAAATCCACTTACTATGTTTTTGACGAAGAAATAGCCGCCCACACCGGCAAAGACTAGCAACAGAATCACCACACCGCAGCCAATGCCGCAGCCTATAAGCCACTTAGAAGCAGTACTAGATCTCTTGGAAGTTATATCTTGAGTTTGCAATTATTTCCTCCATCTTTCCTCCAACTAATTTTTTCTATAACTTCTATCACAAGAAAAGTCTTGATTCAAGCGCCAAAAAAAGAAGATATTCAATCCAAACGATCCCTTCTTCGCTGTTTATAAACTTGGTAAGTTTTGAAACAAAACAAGAACACACCATATCGCTATTTTTCAACACTTATCTATCAACTTTTTCAGAGTATAAACGACTAAATATAATGGAGATAAGTCATATGAATTATCAAGTTATGAGTAATCACGAAAGAAGAAAACTATTGAGGTTTTATTGCTCGATTCCTTCCGAGTTGGTGGAATTAGAAGGCAAAAATAATTTAGTTGAGGGAGCAACAGTTCTTGATTTCTCTAATGAAGGCTTGAGGCTGAGTGTTAATTTTGTTGAACCCAATCCAGGCTCTACTACAGAAGTAATGCTCTATATTCCTCATAAACAATTAATAACCTCGTTAACTGGACAAGTGATCTGGAGCAAACATGTGAAGAATAAGATGGAAATCGGACTGAAGATAAAAGAGATAGAGAAGCAAGGAACGAAAGACGTCCTTGACTGGGTCTTCCCCAGATGGCTAGAAAAAGAGAAAAGGATTAGAGACGGCCTTTTCATAGTTTAATTTTATCCTCTTATTTGCCCCCAGACTTTATCAAAGACATCGTCAAAATTTTCCCTTATTTTAGTTTTTTTTGGATTTAATATCAGCTGTTGGACTATATTCCGGATTTTAGGTATTTGGCAACAGAATCAATTGCATAGAACATACCAGCGGAAGGAAGATTAAAGCTTGTCTTTATCCGAGTGTATCCATGCTTGTGCTCAGGAATAATCAGAATGCTGCCTTTGAATTTATCCAAATCAGTTTGCAACAGCCTGTGCTTGAGCTCATAATCCAGGTTAAGCCTTTGAGCCAGATACTGGTCTCCTTTCCACGCTATATCCACCACTTTACCCCCAAAAAATGAGCTTTTTTTTCTCACCATCTTAGTCTTTTTAAGAGGTTCTTCTCTCAAATTGAAGGTGCTTTTTACCAAATATTCGATGAAATAATTAACTCCATATTGGCTGGCTACGCTGGCAACAATAATAAAATCAATATTTCTCTCCTCTAAAGCAACAACACCTTCAGATTTCTTTGCCCTGGAGATCTTTTTTCCAAGCTTTGCCTGCTCGCTCTCTTTATCCAACTCAGTGAACCTTACCCCTATTCCAGGCAGATGGCGACGAAATTCCTCGAACTTTTTGTGATCTCCTTTCTTTCGTTTGGAGAGAAAAAAAGGGAGTAAAAAAGCTGTTATAAAAGCTATGATTGTAGGGATGAGCTTTCCTATGTCCATAACGCCGTTTTTACTTCATTATTTATAGATAAGAAATTTCCCGATGCCTGTAACTAAAAAGAATGTCTTTCAGTTCATAAGAGCATGTTTTTCGAGGTAATAAACGATAATAATTACCATCCTAATGCAAACGCAATTTTTCTCATGTCATCGCGAGGAGCGAAGCGACGTGGCAATCTCGCTAATTCATCTTAAGAGATTGCCACGCCCTTTCAGGGCTCGCAATGACATTATAAAAATATATATTGCGCCTATATTAGATAAGCCGAAGAATTAATCGCTTTAAAACTATAGCAAAGGAAATATTTGAGGTCAAAATATAAAAAACAATTTACAAAATCATCTTTTCTTCTTTTCAACTGGTCTTAACTTTACAGCACACTTCTTCTTTAATCTCTTTTCCTTGTTTTCTCTTTTTGTTCCGGTGTCGGTCCTGGTGGCAGGTTCTTGTTCAAATATCTCGTCAACAATTCATAAAGGTGACGTGTTGTATTTTCGCCTTCTTTAATTCCGTGAGTTCGGTTCGGGTAGGACATCATCGTGAATTGTTTATTATGCTTGATCAACTCATTCACAAGCGCCTCGAAGTTCTGATAATGGACATTATCATCCCCTGTTCCATGAACCAAAAGCAGGTTCCCTTCCAGTTGATGCGCAAAGGTAATCGGGGATCCGTTCTTGAAGCCTTCATCATTATCAACGGGAAGACCCATGTATCTCTCCTGATAAATCGTGTCATAGTAGAGCTGGTTGCTGACAAAAGCTATGGCCATGGCTGTCTGATAAAGCTCCGGGTACCTGAATATGGCATTCAGGCTCATGGAGCCTCCCCCACTCCACCCCCAAATCCCGATGCGGCCTGAATCCACATAAGGCCATCGCTTGATTATAGCCCTTGTTGCCGCCGCCTGATCAGCAGAAGCAAGAATTCCTATCTGGCGGTATATGCTTTTCCGCCATTCCCGTCCCCGCGGTACTTTAGTCCCGCGATTATCCACGCTCATGACCAAATAGCCCTGCTGGCATAGCATAAGATGCCACAGATAGCGGTTTTCGCCCCATCTGTCCACAACACTGGTCCCGGCGGGCTCGCCATAAACAAAAAAGAGCAAAGGATAGCGCTTTCCAGGATCAAAATCAGGTGGTTTCAGGCACCATCCGTCAAGTTTCACCCCTTTCTCTATTTCCACCCGGAAAAATTCAACGGGTCGTCTTTTGAGAGCGTGAACTTTCTTGCACAGCTCAGAATTATCAACTAGAGTGCGGACCTCTTCATGTTCAGGTAGACGCACAAGTTTGGTTACGGGCGGCTCATCAAATGCGGAGAAGGTGTGAAAAGCCCAGTGCGAATCAGGGGAAATCCGATAGCTGTGTGTGCCGCTTTGATTGGAAGGAGTTACTCGTTCAGCCTGGCCTGAGCCGTTTAACGGCACCCTGTAAAGATAGCGCTGCGTAGGATTTTCAGGTGAAGCTGTAAAATACACCCAGCCCCCATCCTCATCAACACTCTGCAGGTTAACTATGTCATATTCGCCAGGAGTTAGAAGTCCAACTTGCTTCCAGTCCCGTGAGACTACATAAATGTGCCTCCAGCCATCGCGTTCGCTTACCCAAATGAAGTGCCTTCCCTTATCCAGCCAGTGCAGGTCATTCTCCACATCGACCCAGGCATCATCTTGTTCAGTCAGAATTGTCCGTACGTTTCCGGTCTCAATATCGCCCAGCATCACCCAGCTTGTGTTCTGGAGACGGTTAAGGCGCTGGAAACAGACATCTCTTGAGTTTTCCGCCCAATCCATCCGTGCAAGATAATGGTTTCTTGGGTCTCCGGGCAATTCAAACCAGCGAGTCTCACCTCCTCCGGCACTCACAACTCCGATACGGCTAGCAGGGTTGGTCTCCCCGACTTTGGGATACTGGATGGGGATGAGACTTGGATAGAGTGAATCAGTATTGTTGATTAGATAAAAAGTTTTTACTCCTCCGGTATTAAGCTGCCAGTAAGCTATCCATTTTCCATCCGGACTCCATCGATACCCGTCCCTGAGCGATAATTCTTCTTCATAAACCCAGTCAAAAGTTCCGTTGATGATCGTCTGGGAGCCATCCTTTGTTAACTGCTCTATCCGATGATCTTTCAGGTCCTCCACGTAGATGTTGTTTTTGCTAACATATGCGACTCTATCGCCTTCAGGAGAAAACTTGGCAAACATGAGTGTTGAAGGCTCTGCGCCTCCTCCAAGCTTATGTAAACCCCAGTAGTCTAAATCAAGAATCCAGTAGTTTCCTCGAGTGTTCTGACGCCAAACACGTTTTGTATTGGTGAAGATAAGGAGCTTTTTTCCATCCAAAGACCAATCATAATTATCGATTGAAAGAGGTTTTGACTTTCCGGGAGGGAAGAGCCGGCTGGCAGATACAAGAATTTCGCGTTCGCCGCTCTCAGGATCATACAAGACAACATCCTTGGCGTCCGAATTCGACTCTGAAGATTCAAGGACCGTATAAGCATTCCTGTGCTTCAGCCAGTGCGTGGGACCGAGGTGCTCGGTCGTGAACTCCTTGGAGCTAAAAATACGCTCCAGGTTCAGAAGAGGAAAATCCTCTTCTTGCTTCCGTTGTGATGTGCAGGCTAACAATAAAAGAAATATGGGCAGAAAAGATATGAAAACGAAAAGCCGCTTCATGGCTTCCTCCTCTAGTTTTTTCTGCCCTATTGTAACTCTGGGGTACGAATTTAGCAAAGAAACGGATAAGAAAAAATGGGGCCAGGCCCCATTTTGCAAGAAAGAGAACATTCTCAACTTGAGGACATAACAGCAGAAAATGGGGCCTGGCCCCATTTTTTCTTCTGGACACATTATTTGCTCTGCTCCGATAAGTAATCTATAGCGTATCCGCCTTGCGACTCCAGGCAGGAAAAAGATCTTTAATGCAATTTTTGCCGAGTTCTATCGACTAAATTATATGCAATGAAGGGAAATCCAAGGTTTTGTAGCTCATAAATTAGAGAGGAGAAATGAATGGAGAAGAAATTTTATATTAAGGGTTTTAGTGAAACATCCGAGTCTCCGGTCTTTAAAGATAAAGAAGCTTATTCTTGGAGAGAAGCAAGCATAAGAGCGAAAGAATATTTTGAACATAGGGGATTCCTCAAGAAAGTGGTGATCTTTGAGCAAGAAGAGGGAGACGAGGAAAAAATCGCCAAGCTTATCTTTAAGAATGTATTTGGTGCGATCGAGGAAGTAGATATCTGGAAGCTGCCTGATATAGAAAGAAACAAATAATCGAATTCCTTTTTTTCCCCTCTTTTTTCTGCTTGGTCTGCGATTATTAGGGCAAACTATGATGTTTTAGATTCAGAATAACATTAACTAATACAAATGCAATTATTCCAGTGTCATCTACATTAGCATTCCCAAAACCTTCTCCAACCACGGGTTTGGAGATGCTTCTCCCCAAATAAACTTTGGAACAACCCCTATTTTTTCCAAAATTAGCGTGTATTTTTTTGTCGAATTCTTCATGATGTAAAAATTATTAAACACCTGCTTTTTATATTTGACATCCATTTTTTCCTGATATATAGATTCTATGTGTATTAGCAGGTAAAATCAAAACAAAGGAGAGTAAAAATCGTCTTAACCCAAATAGAGATAGACCTTCCCGGGAGGAGAAAATGAGAACCTTGATTAAGGTTTTACTGGCCATGCTATTTATTGTATTGATTATGACAATCTCCTTCAGAGAGAAAAAGACTGCATGGAAAGGGACAATTGAAGAGGAGTATGGAGTAACAATCGTTAAGAATCCTAAAAAACCAATTCATGGTAAGAATGTTTTTAGTCTTAAAGAGGATTTAGCTTTAGGGAAAAAAGAGAGAAATGAAAAACATATGTTTTATCTTCTCACGGATATGGATGCAGATAGTCATGGGAATATTTATGTTTTAGATAGCGAAGATGTAAACATAAAAGTTTATGACAAAAAAGGCCGTTTCTCAAAGGTTATTAGCCGAAAGGGACAAGGTCCTGGCCAGTTGTCAAATCCCGTTGATATTTATGTTGACGATAAAGATCTGCTTTATGTTTGTGATTCAGGTAACAACCGGATATCTATTTTCAACGAACAAGGAGATTTTGTTAGATCTATTAATTTTCATGAATATTCTGCTGGAAAGATAATCGGGATTAATCCGCGAGGAGGGATTATCCTCAGGGTTGACAAAACATCCCTTGAATCAAGCATGAATTTTATTACAAGGACTTATTTCATTAACATGTATTCTGATAGGTTTGATTTCAAAAAAAACCTATACAGTGTTAGCGTTCCTATTATGCAGCATTTCCGCAAAGGGGAAAAAGGAATTGCATTGAGTATCCCTTATCAAAAAGAACTATGCTGGACATTGGATTCCTCGGGCAATGTGTATATAGGGGAATCTCAAACGTATGAAATTCAAGTATTTTCTCCCTTGGGGAAGCAGATTCTGAGGATTGAAAAAGAGCATGAGCAAAGCAAAGTCTCAAAGCCTGATATTGAAAATTATGTGAAGGATCAATTCCAGTTTGATAAAAAAGAGAGAACATTTTGGTCAACGACCATAAAACAGAAGCTAAGATTTCCAGAGCATAAGCCTGTTTTTAAAAAGATTTTCTTTGCTGAGGATAGGTTGTTTGTATTAAGGTCCGAGAATGGCAACAAAGAACGTTTATTTATTGATATTTTTGACTCTGAAGGTAGGTACTCTTGGAAAATGCGGCTAAAAATCCGCCCCTGGACGTGGAAAAATAACAAAATCTACTCGGTAGAAAAAGACGAAGACGGATATCATGTAGTAAAGAGATATAAAGTTTTTTGGCATTTATAATTAAACGTAAAAAAACAGTAGCTTTCCCCTTTTTTTTATGTCTTCCTCGCTTTTTGTTTTCAGTTGGTTTCGTCTATTTATCTCTAATTCTTGTAATTTCAAACACGACTGGATTAAATGCATCCGGACAGGCGTGAGTTTTTTTATCTGGATCTTCAAGCCATGGGAACTGAGCTTCAAACATCATAGCAAACACCCCAGGAATCATACTGTAGAGGGCATGAATACAAATCTTTCCTTCTACTCCAGTTTCAGTAAATTTTACAACATCGCCAACTCTATGACCTAAACTGCATGTTCCTTTTAGACTCTTAACTTTCGGCTCTACTGCTGTTATTTTTTTGGTCATAATTTTTTCCTCCTTGGATTGTTGTTCTTTCAAAGATGAAATTGCAGTATCATCCTTAAAAGACATTCCTGGCAAGCTGGATAGGGATAAGCCGGATAAGGATAATGCTCCGATTGCAGCCCATGGAACTGCTCTGCAAAATTCTCTTCGATTAATTTGACAGGATTTCTTTTCAATTTTTCTAGAGCGATTCATCATTTCCACTTTATCTTTCTGTCCTTAATGAGCATGTATCTTAAAAATTCATTCTTTTGGCTATAAGATAGTAATTGAAGAGAGAATAGTCAAATTGACAAAATGAAAACCTTCCCTTGCGCTATAAAATAAAGTATAATATTTCTATAGAACATATAGGAATAAGGAGGTATCATGAAAAAAAAGGTAATATACATCGTCATGATTCTTAGTTTTTTGACAGGATGCATCAGCCAAAAAACTATATCAAAACAGGAATCTCTAAGTACTGAACAGTCAAATAACGGAGAGAAAACCATGATAAAAAAAGTGCAAAAAACAAATAATGAATGGAAAAAAGTGCTTACTCCAGAACAATATCGCGTCATGAGAAAACGCGGCACAGAAAAATCTTTTTCAGGCCAATATAATGATCATTATGAAAAGGGTATATATTACTGCCCAGGATGTGATACTCCCCTATTTAGTTCGGAAACGAAGTATGACCACGGCTCTGGCTGGCCGAGCTTCACCGCTCCTTACGACGAAAATCATATCGAATATTTAGAGGACAATTCTTTGTTCAGGAGAAGAACCGAAGTAAGATGCGCTGTTTGCGGCGCTCATCTCGGACATGTCTTTGATGACGGCCCGGGACCAACACATAAACATTACTGCATCAATTCAGTGAGTTTGGATTTTAAGGGCGCAGAATCACAACCTGAATCAGAATCCAACCACTCAGAAAAACCTAATGAAAGTGCAAAAAAGGCAGCAAAAACGGAAAATGCTATCTTTGCCGCAGGATGCTTCTGGGGAATTGAAGATAAATTCAGAAAGACTCCAGGCGTTATCTCAACAGAGGTCGGATACACTGGAGGACACGTTAAAAACCCTACTTATAAACAGGTATGCACCGACAAGACAGGTCATGCAGAAGCCGTTAAAATAACATTTGATCCAACCCTGATTAGCTACGAGGAACTATTGAAAGTATTTTTCAGTATTCATGACTCCACCCAATTAAACCGTCAGGGCCCTGATGTCGGCAGACAATACAGGTCGGCCATCTTCTACTTCAACGACGAACAAAAAATGGCTGCGGAAAAGATAATCAAAGAACTTGAGAGTTCAGGACGATTTCAAAAATCCATCGCCACAGAAATTGTTCCTGCTTCCAAATTTAATAAGGCTGAAGAATATCATCAACAGTATTATGAAAAAAGAAAGAAAGATAATAATGGGCAATGCGGAACAGACAGCTGCCTAATATGAAATTACAATAAACAGGAATTAGCTAATATTTCCAGATTTACTCAGTTATAAAGAAATCATCCTCTTGCTAGTACAAGTGTTATTTGCTTTTTAAGTTTTTATCTGTCCTCCCGTTATCATACATCCCCATTACACCTTTTACCACCCCATCTTCTTTGATGATTTTTATGCGGAAATAGTCAATCTCTTTAAACATGAAGAGGTCATTTGATACCGGGGGAAGTTATTTTCTTATAGTCTCCTTTTTTCAGCTTCCCTGAAAGGTGATTATTCATCGCAATGATAGTAAAGATTGCCAACAAGAACTGAAGGGTAGGAACAAATCAATTTTTCCAGAGTTTCTTTTTTTCAATAAAACCGTAGTGTTTTTGTTTTTTCATGACCCTCCTTTCCTGTTTTTCTTTATTTGCCAGACGGATTTATGTGAACCTTGTTGGAACGCCATCCCAATTGTTCCCAATCAGGCTTACAGGATATCTAAAGACCAGAAACAACGACGTCCTTGAAGACCAGACTCGGTGTTCGCCAGGAAGAATAGAGCCACGGGTCATTGGCAACTTCGATAAGGTTGTTCCAGAATTTGAGGTGATTTCCAGCAATGTTCATCTCAGCAACAGCTTGCACTGGCTTGCCATTTTCAAAAAGCTTGCCGAAGATTCCAACCGAGGCATCGCCAGTGGTCGAGTTTGAGTTTCCGCCGATGAATCCAGTTATAAAGATGCCTCTCCCGAGGTCCTTCATTATTTCTTTCACTGAGCGCTTTCCTGGAGGAATGATCAGATTGGATTTTCCACCTGTAGTCGGTTCCCAGCCCAACTTCCTGCTGTAGTACCAATCAACATAGAACTCTTTCAGTACACCCGAGTCAACCATGATTCTCTTCTTTGTTGCAAATCCATCATCATCGAACAAACTACTGCCAAAACCACCCTTAACGAACGGATCATCAATTAGTGTGAAATGCTTGCTGGCAATCTTTCCCCCTTTTTTGTCTGCAAGGAATGATCGTTTTTGCTGAATATTAGAACCATACATACCAGCCAAAAAACCATCGAGTATCCTTGGAACATTCCTATTCTCGATAATGATCGGCAAGGTCTCGGTTTTAATCTTTTTTCCTCCAAGAAGATCGAGCGTTCGTGTTGCTGCTTCAGCCCCGATTTTTTCAGGCGCCGGCATGTTCTTTCTTATAACTGAAGCCACGAAGTGGTAACCACTCGGACGCCTGTCACCTTCACCCTGAGCAGTCATGGAAGCACCAGCTTGGAAGAGAGTATATTCCTCAGAACCTTCAAAACCGTTGCTAGCCATCATGAGTAATTCACCATGGCTGTCGATTTCTCTTGCTGTGACTGAAATAACCTTCTTCCCACCTTTGGCTATACAAGACTCCTCTATGGCCTTCACCATGTTGTGTCTGTCTTCAGGGCTAAATTTCTTATAGTAAGGATCGAGTTGTCCTAAATCAAGTTTGGCCCTCCCTTTGTAATATTTAGGATCGGGCAAAGTGCGGTAGGGATCCTCTTCCAAAAGCTTTGTCGTGGCAATGGCATTCGAGATAAAATCCTTCAAAGCGCTCTTACGCAAATCTGAAGTACTCTGGGAAGAATATCGTCCGTTCACAAAGATTACGATGCCAAATGACCTTGTGGAAGCTTCTTTAATAGTTTCTGGCTTGCGCTCCCTGTAGCTGATATCGACAAATCGCCTCCTGCTCATACGCACCCGGCACTCATCAGCGCCAGCGGATTTCGCAGTTTTAATTGACCAAGCAACCAAATCATACATTTCTTTATTCATATCCACTCTCCTTTCCTCATCTCTTTACCCCACCTACAGTCATAGACTTCACCAGACATGTCGGCTGGCCGAAGCCGCAGGGAACAGCCTGTCCGCCTTTACCGCATGCTCCGCCGCCGCCCCTGTACATTTCGAAGTTATTCGCGAGCATGGTCGTGTTCCTCAGCATCTTCGGACCATTGCCCATGATGTTTACATCTTTGATGGGCGCGGTGAGCTTTCCGTTTTCGATAATTCTTCCCTGGGATACGTAGAAGGCGAAATCACCTTCGCCAATTCTAACCTGTCCATTACTTACATCCTGGATGTAAATGCCTTTTTTTACGCTCTTAATTACATCCTCTGGCGTACTCAATCCTGCCAGCATATAAGTGTTACGCATTCTTGGCAGAACAAAATGCTGATAGCTCTGACGACGCCCGTTGCCCGAGGATTTCACTTTATAATGCCGTGCAGAAATCTTATCGTACATGTAGCTGGAAAGGATTCCTTTGTCGACCAGGACTGTTTTCTGGCCAAGGGTACCCTCGTCATCAGTGTTAATGGAGCCCAAAAGTTTCGGCATAGTGCCGTCGTCAACGATGGTCACAAAGGATTCTGCGACTTTTTTACCGAGCATAGTAGAGTAGGTGGATATCTTTTTGCGGTTGAAATCAGCTTCCATCCCGTGTCCTATGGCTTCATGAAGCAGAACTCCTGTAACACCTGGACCCAGTACGACGGGCATCTCTCCAGCGGGAGGTTGAACCGCATCGAAAAGAACAAGGGACCTGTCTACTGCTGTTTTGGCGATCTCTTCAGCCACTGCCTGAGTGTAAAAAGAGAAATCCATCCGGCCGCCAAGATTCCATCCTCCTCTCTCTCGCTTGCCGTTCTTTTCCGCTACTACGGTAGCATAAAGGTAATTTCTTGGCTGCAGGTCTTCAGCTTTTGTACCGTCGCTGGTAACCACCAGTATCCGTTTCTGCTGGTCATAAAATCCAGCATTTACTTTGACTATCAGGGGGGAGAGGGCGAAGCATTTGTCGTTTGCGGATTGTATCATCGGCAGCTTGGATTTAAGCGGAACCGAAGTGAGCAGGGTCTTGAGCGGGTAGTAATTTTTCATCTTGAGAGGCTCGAACTTGCCAGCGGGTTTTTTTGCCTCATCGCTGGCAATTGTGGCGGCGGTAGAAGCGGCATTCAGCATTGAATTCTCTTCTAGCTCCTGCGTGAATCCATAGCCTACTTGATCACCTTTCACGGTTCGAATACCTACGCCAAGATCAACGGTGCTGAGGGCCTTGTTGACTTTGCCGTCTTCCAGTATAATCCTGTTACTGATCGTATGCTCAAAAAATAGATCGGCGAAATCGCCCCCTCTGGACAACGCTTCAGCAAGAATCTTATGGCATAGACCGTCTGTAATGCCAAATTCATTTTCAAAATATCCTGTGGTGTCCACACGAGCAAGACTATACAAGCCTCTCGGCAGAAGGGGCGTTGCTATGGTAACTGCTGCCGCCGCAGCACCGGTCTTGATAAAGGAACGTCTGGAAATTTTTTTCATGAGTCCTCCTTTTTTTTATTGTGTGTTAAAAAAGATAATTTGACCAAAGATAGAGCTTGGCCATAAGATTACATGAGATATAATAATCCTCTCTAAATATATTATACGGCATGTCTATATAAAAAGTTGCAAATTTTTGCTTAAACATCTTTTTTACCTTGATTGGAGATAAAATTGTCATTGCGAGCGACCGAAGGGAGCGTGGCAATCTCATAAAAAAGGTTGAGATTGCCGCGTCGCTAGGCTCCTCGCAATGACATTATGTTTACAATGACGTTATAAATTTGTTGCGGAATTATTGAGCAAGTACGCCTGTCCCCTTTTTTGATTTTCACATTTGTTCGAAAATCTGCATACAAACATCTATGGAAATGGATATCCATCTTATAGTTATTATTTAGCGCCTTTCTTCTGGAGTAATTGGACTATTTTTTTGCGCTTCAGAGTTGTTGCCTGTTTGAGGGCAGTAGAGCCAAAATTGTCTTGGGCATTGATATCTGCACCCGCATCTAGCAAAACCTTGACTGCCTTATCCGTGCCTGTCATTGCAGCGATCATCAGGAGCGTCCGGCCATCCAGGTCTTTGTCGTTGACGTTCGCCCCGCCTTTGAGTAGTGCCTGGATGGTTTCAAGATGACTCTCAGCGGTCGCCTCAATCAAGGCTGTATCGCCATCGTATTCTCTGGCGTTTATATCTGCTCCAGCCTCCAGCAGAGTTTTGACAATTGCGGCTTTACCACTGTTTGCCGCCCTTGTTAAGGCTGTCCCGCCGAACTTATCCCGGGCATTCACGTTGGCTCCAGCCTTTAAGAAGGCCTTTACTATGGCTGTATGGCCATCCTTTACAGCCCATATCAAAGCTGTCTGCTCCATAAGATTCTCTTTGGCATCAACGTTGGCGCCTTTGTCCAATAGAGCTTGAACGACCGGGGAATGGCCGTTCACGGCAGCTAGCATCAACCCGCTCCAGCCATCTTCATGCCTCACATTTGCGTCTGCTCCATTGTTCAATAATGCGCTTACTTCTTCAACATCGCCTCGCATTGCAGCAAAGAGCAGGGCTGTCTCACCATCGGCCTTGACCTCCGCACCCCTACTCAGGAGGGCAAGGGCAGCCTGAGGATTCAACGGCCTTCCCCTCTGTGCATTGACAACCAAGTAGCGCGGGAGATAGGCCTCGAGCGGAAGCAGCGCTACAGATGTTTCTCGAGGAGCGCCAGCGTCCTGAAGCAGTTTTACGACCTCAGCATGACCAAGCGCCTCTGCCATCAGCATGGCTGTCCGTCCATTTGTTGATGCTGCCTTAACGTCTGCTCCCTTTTCCAGTAGGGCCTGCACTGTAGCTTTGTTCCCGGATAAAGCAGCTAACATCAATGCTGTCTCATGGTAGGCTTTCCCCTTCGCGTTTACGTCCGCGCCTTCTTCCAGCAGCACTTCCACAACTTTAGTCTGGAGGCTTGACACTGACAGCAAGGGCGTTTGGCCACTAAGTTCGGACCTCGCATCGACATCAGCTCCCGCACCTAAAAGTGCCCTCATAATATCTAATGATCCGCGATACACTGGCCCAAGCAAAGGTGTCTGCCCGAACAAATTCTTGGCATTTACATCTGCCCCACGCTCCAGCAGGAGTTTCACGATAAGAGTGTGGCCTTTGCTTGCCGCCTGATGTAATGCAGTTTGATTCTGCTCATCTCTCGCATTAATGTCTGCACCGCTGTCAAGCAAAGCTTCAACTACCTCAGAATTGCCTTTATTGGCCGCATTTATCAAAGCCAATCCAGTGTCGGGTATTTTTGCTTCCAAGATGAGAGCCAGCAGACGATCAACTTCTTCGACGCTGGGTCTCCGGAGTGGAATATCAGAGTTGACTCGGTGGACGACAACAAGATCTGCCCAGGGAACTACATAGAGTCGGTGGACGTTTATGCCGGAGGTCCAGTAAACATTGTCTTTAAGTCTAAGGCCACCCGGCAGCAACTTTCCTTTCAAGTACAGCCTCCAATTTATATAACCGTAAAGAGTCTTTGTTCCGTAATAAACAGAATAAGGAGTCCAGCTTTCTCTTATCCACTTGGTGGGAACTATTTGCTGACCGCGCCATTGGCCGCTGCGTAGATACAGCAGGCCGAATCGGGCCAAGTCCCGCGCTGATATACGGAAGGGGTACGCGGGAAAACGAGTATTCACGTTATCGCCGTGGCTGCCGCGGAAGTACGTGCAATCTTCTACAGAAAAATCCTCCATTTGTAGAGGATCTGCAATGCGTCGTTTGAATTCTTCGAAGAGCTTGGTTCCGGTTTCTTGTTCGAAAATTGTCCCCAATACGTTGAAATCCCAATTATTGTAGTGGAAAAACGTTCCCGGCAGGTGGCTACCGCGCGGAGGATTATCAAACGATCCGCCAAGGTACAAAGCCGGAAGATAGATGCCAGATCGGCCTTTAAGCAGATGTCGGATTGTGGCTTGTTTTTCGGAAGCTGTAAGCGGTTCGTTATCATCAATCCCCAGCTCTTCTAATGTGGCCTCGAGATCAATATGGCCCTCATGGACGTGGATTCCAAAGATGGCATTAAGCAGGCTTTTACGCATGGAGTGTGCCCGGAAATGCCTCGAAGTGTCGCCCCATTCGTCAAGGATAAGGCCATCGACAACAATCACAACAGCGGCGCTGCCGATCTTTTCAAA
>CAYTBG010000045.1:0-6643 GCA_964435925.1 uncultured Eubacteriales bacterium
ATCTGCTGTAAATAAAGAAGATGAATTTTACAAGTGTTAAAGATGGGTATTAAAATATAAATACAAATATGAACAACAACACTTTATGACCTTTATGCCCATTGCGAGGAGCGTAGCGACGCGGCAATCTCAACCTTTTTACTAGTTAAATTAGCCGCGCTTCGCTCGCAACGACGGATTGCCACGCCCTTTCAGGGCTCGCAATGACATTGTAAAAATATATATTGCGTTTGTATGAGTAAAGGCAAAAAGCAAGACCTGACCCCAAACGATGATGGAAACCCCCATTATTCTATATTTAAACCCGTCACTTTGGGACAGGCTCTAAACTTTATTATTTATGTTTTATTAAAATTCAAGCCCTAATTCATCAATTAACGACTTTAAATAATCAACCAGAGAGGATATCCGAGCATAAAAATCTTTTTTAAGCTTTGCTGCATATTCATTAAAAAGGCTAAAATCGGTCTTTTTGCTCCAATTTTGCATACTTAACTTCTCAAGAATCTCTTTAAGAACATCCATATTCATAACCCCTATGGTATATTCGGGGAGCGTGCACGATTCTTTTTCTAACATTCTGGTACCTGCCAAAATAACTCCTCTCAGGGCTTCTTGACTTCTTATTACCTCCTGTTTCACAAAAAATTGATCTATAGGGGATTCTGTCTTGGAGAGTTTTTTATAAAGCTTTTCTGCCTCTTCTAAGCGACTACAGACGGCAGAGACAATACACTCACTGTCCAAGATTTTTTTATCACCATTCTCGTAATAAACGACCTCAGCTTCCTCCTCGGGTTCAGCCTTCTTGTACTTTTCCAGAATATCTAAAGCATCAGAGGCACGCCTTTTTGGAAATCCACTGACTTCAGCCGCTTCGCCGCCTGCGCCTCGTTTTTCCTCCTGCCCAGCCTCCTTCTTT
This sequence comes from uncultured Eubacteriales bacterium, assembly GCA_964435925.1. Taxonomy (GTDB): domain Bacteria; phylum Acidobacteriota; class Aminicenantia; order Aminicenantales; family Aminicenantaceae; genus SOIV01. The sequence goes on from CAYTBG010000045.1 coordinate 923, forward strand.
AATTTCTCCTTGGGCTTTATCTTAATCGTCGCATCCAAAGCGTCTAAGGGGCTGATTTCCTCCTCAGGAGCTTTCTCACCAGCAACCGGAGTTTCCTCTGCTTTCGCTTCCTCGATGCCCGGCTCCTCCTTTTCTTCTGGCACAGGCTCCATCTCCACTTCCTCTCCTGCCTTCATCTTAATCGTCTTATCCATCGCCTCTAAAGGACTGATTTCCTCCTCAGGCTCCTCATCACCAACCGGAACTTCCTCTTCTTTCGCTTCCTCGATGCCCGGCTCCTCCTTTTCTTCTGGCACAGGCTCCATCTCCACTTCCTCTTCTGCCTCCATCTTAATCGTCTTATCCATCGCCTCTAAAAGACTGATTTCCTCCTTAGGCTCCTCATCACCAACAGGAGCTTCCTCTGCTTTCGCTTCCTCGATGCCCGGCTCCTCCTTTTCTTCCGGCACAGGCTCCATTTCCGCATCCTCTTCCGCCTTCCCCTTAGCTGTCTCATCCATCGCTTCAAAAGGACTGATTTCCTCCGCAGGCTCCTCATCACCAGGTTCTTCAGGAGCACCTTCTTCCTCAATTTTTTCTTCTTCCTCTTCTTCCAATCCTCCAGGTTCAATTTCCCCTGGTTTCCTCAACATCTCCTTAATTTCTTTCGCCTTTGAGAGTAATTGCTCAAAATTCACACCCTCTTCCTCAGATATCTCGCCTTCAGGAACCGTAGTTTTTCCTTCGAGGTCTTTTTCCAATGATTCTACTTTTTCTTCAGCTTTATGGTAGAGTTCCTCAAGCATCTTACTCAAATCATCCATTTTCTCGAGCCCTTCTAGAGTTTTTCCTGTCAGTTCCTTTATTTCTGTCTGGAATTCGATGGCCCTTTTGAGATTTTCTTTTATCTTACTTTTAAGATTTGCTCTCTCGTCATTCATTTCCTCTTCTCTATCGGACTTCACATCATCCCTTTTATCTTCAGTATCTTTGATAATCTCTGGTGGCTCTTTTCGATTATCTTTCTCTTTCGGCATCTTGGTTCTCCTTCGCTTTTTTTGTATTTTAAACTCGACTAACAAAACTGTCAAGTCATACTTCTTCTCTCAAGGACGTAATATTGAGACTACACATCTTTAACCTGATTAATCCAGGCTCATTATTCTCGGCAATAATATTCACAAACTCGAAACATGAATTCCATAGCCTTTAGAGATAATTCTTGAGAGTATTTTTGCCCCTATTTTCTCACCCAAAAGGGCAAATCGACTAACTTTAAAGGATGATTTCAAAAAAAGCCCGTACAAGGTAACGAAGATCTTTGGCGGAGCAATAATCTTCGGCAAAACGGAAATTTTAAACATACCCCCTCGACCAGGCCAGCGATACTTTCGGAAACACACTCTAGGTTTTCCCCATCGCTACTCTTGAAATCCCGTTAAGGTCTTTAAAAAAATTCACTTTTTCCCAAACAGCACCGGAATCGAAAAATGACAGGACTTTGTCTCTCTGACCAATCCCGATTTCTACGAGAAGGCAGCCACCAGGCTTTAAATAAGGAGGTGCTCCCTGGATTAATTTATTAATTACTTCCAATCCGCTCTTTCCTGCCACCAACGCACTCTTTGGCTCATGATTTCTTATCTCAATATCGAGCTTCATCCATTCTTCTTCTGAAACATAAGGAGGGTTAGAAACGATAAAATCACATTTTCCTTCTAAGCAAAGTCTTGGCAAAGCAGAAAATAAGCTTCCCCTTGCAAAAATTATATTGGAAATTTTCTGTCGAGAAGCGTTTAATTTTGCCAGTCTCAAGGCTTTCATGGTCGTATCTGTAGCCACAATTCGTGCCTGAGGAAGCTCCTTTGCCAGGGAAACTGCTATGTTTCCGCATCCTGTTCCTATATCCACGATTGCCTCATTTTCCCTAGATGACAATTCTAACACTTTCTCCACAATCAATTCTGTTTCTGGACGGGGGATTAAGATTCCAGGGGAAATCGTGAATGGGATCGACCAGAACTCCTTTACACCTGTTATGTAGGCAAGCGGAGTCCCCTTCAGGCGTTTCGAGACCAGTTTATAAAATTGTCTCTCCTCGGCTCGCGAGAGTTTACTTTCGGGGAAAGAATAAAATTGTTTTTCTTGTATTGAGTTACACTCAAGAAGAAGAAGCTTTGCCTCAAGATCCGGATTGCGTAAGTCTTTTAAAAGAGATCTTCCTTTTGAAAATAGCTCTTGGAGGGTACTCAACGAATACTCGTTTTAGGCAGAGGAATTTATTCTCTTTTCCATCATTTGCGTCTGATAATGCAGGGTTATGGAATTTATGAACTCATCTAAACTTCCGTCGAGAACATCCTCTAATTTATGGAGAGTAAGATTCATGCGATGATCTGTGATCCTTGATTGAGGAAAGTTATAGGTTCTTATCTTCTCACTCCTCTCACCTGTCCCAATTTGAGATTTTCTATCCTTAGCAATCTTTGCTTGTTGTTTCCTCTGGGCAATATCCATCAGCCGTGACCGTAAAATCCGTAAGACCTTTTCCTTATTGCGATGCTGGGATTTTTCATCCTGACAGGTTACGACCAATCCTGATGGCTTGTGAGTTACTCGAATGGCAGTGTAGTTGCGATTCACATTCTGGCCCCCGGGTCCAGAAGCACCATAGGCTTCAAGCTTCAAATCCTTCGGGTCCAACTCTACATCTACCTCATTAGCTTCGGGGAGAACGGCGACTGTAATAGTGGAAGTATGGATTCTTCCACTGGTTTCTGTTTGAGGTACTCTTTGCACGCGATGAACTCCACTTTCATACTTAAGCCGAGAATAGACTCTCTCCCCACGGATATTAACGATAATCTCTTTAAAACCCCCGATGGGAGAAAAACTTGTGCTCATGACTTCAGACTTCCAGCCTTTTTTTTCTGCAAAACGAGAGTACATCCGGAATAAATCCTGAGCAAAAAGCGAAGCTTCATCTCCACCAGCGCCCGCCCTTATTTCCAGCAATACATTTTTCTCATCATTGGGGTCTTTAGGAAGGAGCAAAGTCCTAAGCTCTTCCTTAATTTTTTCCTCTTCTTGCCCCACTTCTTTGAGCTCATCCTCTGCAAGTTTCTTTAAATCTGAATCAGATTGAGGATCGGCCAGGATTTCTTCTGATTCCTTGATATCATTTTTTATTTTTTCGTAATCTTTATATTTTTTTACCAAAGGTTCTAAATCTGCCCGTTCCTTGGCAACTTTTTTGACTTTTTGAGGATTGGAAACTACGGCTGGATCAGATAAAGAGAGGGTGAGTTGGCGGTATTTTTCCTTGATTTCTTCCAGTTCTTGAAACATTTGGATTATTTATCGAACTTAATATCGCCATATTTCTTCTTGAATTTTTCTACTCGTCCGGCGCTGTCAATAAATTTCTGTTTGCCGGTGAAAAAAGGATGACATTGGGAGCATATTTCTACCCGGATTTCTTTTTTGGTAGAACGCGTGGTAAATGTATTGCCGCAGGCACAGCTTATAGTGCATTCAACGTATTCAGGATGAATATCTTTTTTCATCTTAACCTCTCTCTAAAAATGGGGCCAGGCCCCATTTTTTATTATCTCTTTGTTTAAGGGTAATTATAGCAGAATAAAGAGGGAGATAAAAGGGGACAGGCTACTTTTTCTGATAAAAAAGGAAGCATTTCCTCTATTAATTAACTAAAGGCAAAAATAGGCAATCTCCACCTGAATTTAATGAAAAAGTAGCCTGTCCCCTTTTTTACACTTTTTTACAGGGAAAGGTCCTTGTATTTCCAGCCCTTCTCGTTAATTTTTTTCTTATAGCACTCCCAATCAATCTTAAAGCTTAATTGTGCCTGGCTTTTTTTAACCTTATCTTTATATGATTTTGAGTCAAAATAATTATTCAAAGCCTTGTTTAAGGGGAAAATCTGTTCTTCTGCCTCCCACTCATATTTTCTTCCGTTTTTATCCCTCATGCAATCGAGATAGACAATCCAGGCCAGCTTCTTAAACGAAACTTCAGGAAAAGTTGCTCTAATAGCCAGAACCTCTCCCAGTTTTCCAGGATTTAGGAAATGGAAATAGCGAGAAAAAAGCAGAGCATTATGGAAATAATTCGGAAAAGCAAGAACTCCATCTCTTCTCGAGAGTCGTGCCAGGTAAACAAAAATATCAAATACCTTTTTGCCAAGATTAAGGCCCGGACGCGACTGGCCAGGAAGGGGTGACTTTTCCAGAGAGAAATTCAAAAGAGGATTCTGAAGTGTGAGCCAATCCAGTATTAAAAACTTATATTCAGAGAGGGGAAAAAGCGAAGCAATTTTTTTCTTGGGATAAAACGTCCCTTCTTTTATCTTCAAGTCAACAATCATTTTTTCAGGTTTCTTTTCTTGATAAAAAATTTGAACCCTCTGGAGAGGAAATTCTGACGAATCAAGGTCAAAATCCAACGGCCACAATTTTCTTTTTTGAGCCTCTTTGAAAAAGCTTTTCTTGTTCAGGACTGCTATTACCTCATTCAAGGTATATCTACCCAAAAATAGTGAAGTTCCCCTATTTCCCTCTAAAGTAGAGAAAATCTCTTCCTCTTCGAATAGAGGACTCTCACGCCAGAAAGGAGATTTTTTAGGCCGCGGTTTTTTCATGTTTGATAAGTCGCCCGAAACTTAAGTCTAAAATTTTAGCCTTTTTTTCAGGCGGAATCAATCTGGGCGTTATCCGTAAATGGAAATCGTATCATCACCAATAGTAACTCGTCTTTTGAGCTTGAAATATTTTGCCTCAAACTTTGTCTTGAAATGATGGCGAAGGATGATCTTTCCTCCGGGCTTGAGGATATCCCTTTTCTTTATTACTTTAAGGGGATTTCTTTCATCCAAATACTTATAGGGAGGATCAAGAAAAATGACATCAAATGTTTTTTCCTCATTAGCCAATTGAATAACAGCGCGATTAAAGTCTTTTCGAATAACCCAGGCTATCGCCTCAGCTTCACATTTCGCTAAATTGGCTTTTATCACTTTCATAGCTGGATGGTAGTCATCGATAAAAACCGCATTTTCAGCCCCCCTACTTAATGCTTCTATTCCAACAGAGCCAGTACCTGCAAAGCCATCAAGAAAAACACTGCCTCTTACATCTTCTTGAATGATGTTGAACAGCGCTTCCTTGAGCTTATCAGGCATAGGGCGGACGATCGAGCTCGGCACCCTTTTAAGCCGCTTCCCCTTATAAATTCCGCTTATTACTCTTATCACAGTTCTTTTTTCCGTTTATTGGTCCGGTTTGGGAAACAAACCCTGCTCCTTCACTGATTACATTTTGCAGGTTTCCGAAATTCCCTTTGCTCTTGGGGCTTTGGGAATTCCGTTTTACATCAATAATAAAAAGTAGCTTTGTAGCGATTAGTCTTGATATCTTTTATCCCATAAGGAAGCTCCTGCCAGTCATTCATGCTTGAGGCTTTCGTTTTGTTTATTTTGGACGTAATGTTCAAGATTACATCTAGAATCGTCGGCTTTACGCGCTGGTCTTCGAGAAAAAGGTCTTTAATATCAAGCCTGGCCCTCCCCTTTTTCACTTCAAGCTTTCCTCCAAAATAAAAAGTCATTTGCGGGCGAATGAATTTTGGGATTTTCTGTCCTCTTAGATCTATTAATACTTTGCCTTCAATCTTGTTTCTCTTGAATAATTTAAGCCGGAGCTCTTTCATTATTTCTTCTTTTTC
>CAYTBG010000045.1:6743-10592 GCA_964435925.1 uncultured Eubacteriales bacterium
TCTTGTTTCTCTTGAATAATTTAAGCCGGAGCTCTTTCATTATTTCTTCTTTTTCCGTTTCTATCCTGTAGGCAATGTAGGAATTTAGCTCTTTTTCAGTTATAACAATTTTTATAAGAGAGTCCTTCTCTCCCCTAGATTGTTCGTTCTCCATTTTTTCAATAGCCTCTAAAACCTTCCTGGCCTCGGGAAGAGAATAATCCTGGATCCCAGAAGATAAGGTTGAAAAAGAAAGCAAAAGAAAAATAAAGGCAGTTTTCCTTGTAAATAACTTCCTGAATTTCATTTCATTTTTATAGTGTCATTGCGAGGATCGCAGCGACGCGACAATCTCAACCTTTAAATGCTAACAAATTGGACAAGAAATTGCTACATGCATGGGGATGCGCGGATTGATTGCATGGATCAGACTTTAAGAGCTTTAGCAATTTAGATGTGTCCATCTACAAGAATCAAAATGAAAGTTCTTGAAAAATGCAATTCCTTTTGACTTTTCGAATAAATATGATAAGCTCTTTGATGATTCTCCAGATCAAAATGAGCTTTATTTTCTTTAATAGCAGCTGCTTAATATAAACAACGAAAAGCTATGAAAACCTATTGCCCGCAGAAACAACTATTTTCAAAGTGCGAAAAAGGGAGGCATGAATGGCATATAAGAAGATCGATAGAAGGGCATATAAACGGATAAAAATCGAGGGAGCAACAGTTACTTACAAGGAGGGTAGGTTTTTCTTTTCTAAAAAACAGTATGTTGAAGAATTCTACCCTATTGTCGAGATCAGCCGGGGCGGAGTTCGGTTTCTGGGAAAGAAACTTTTTACTATTTCCAGCCAAGTTTCATTAAAAATATCTCTTCCTGAGGAACCTTCTCCCTTAATTCTCAAGGGACGAGTAAGGTGGACAACCTTAAACCCTACGATGAGCTATAAATATCAGATCGGGATTCAATTTGACCCTTTTGCATGGAAAAAAGGGTGTAATCATCCGGAAGTCCTGGAGAAAATAATGAAATTAGAGCAAAAATTCATAGCAGACAAAAAATCTGTCAATCATTAATAAGCCTTGCCAGCAGAATAAGCTTTGTCAGCAGAATAAATGATTATATGTCATTGCGAGCCCTGAAAGGGCGAAGCAATCTCAACCTTTAATCTTTGTTACCAGAATAATTTTTGCCACCTGTAATAAACCTGTTCTTCCCTAATAGTCTTTGTCACCAGGTTAAGTGATTATATGTCATTGCAAGGAACGCAGCGACGCGGCAATCTCATAAAAAAGGTTGAGATTGCCACGCTACGCTCGCAATGACATATTCCATGAAATTGCTTCTATATAGTTGACATGCAACCAGAGGTAACCTATACTTATTAGTTAAAAGAGGAACAAATCATAAGTTTGCATTTCAATTTTATCCAGGTATTCAATGACCCAGATAGAACAAGCAAGAAAAGGTAATATCACACCATCTCTAAAAAAAGTAGCTGATGAGGAAGGATTTTCTCCTGAAGAGCTACTCAAGCTAGTTGCCCAGGGAAAGGTCGTCATCCCTTACAATCCAAACCGCACCTCTATTCATCCTGTGGGCATTGGCCAGAAACTCAGCACAAAAGTCAACGTCAACATCGGAACTTCTATGGACTTTCCTCAGGAAGAAAACGAGCTGGAAAAAGCCGAGATCTCCTTAAAATACGGCACTGATACGCTGATGGATCTGAGTACAGGTGGTGATATTACGAAAATCCGCAGGATGATACTCAAAAAAGCCCTGATTCCATTAGGCACAGTGCCTGTCTACCAAGCAGCCATCAAGGCCATTGAGCAGCGGAATTCTATCGTCAACATGACTGAAGACGACCTATTTTCGGCCATCGAGACCCAGGCCAAAGAGGGTGTAGATTTCATGACACTCCATGCCGGGCTGACATCCAAAGGCATAGAAAGACTGAAGAGACAAGGACGTGTGGCTGATATTGTTTCTCGAGGCGGAGCCTTCCATCTTGCCTGGATACTGCACAATCAGAAGGAAAATCCTTTGTATGCCCATTTTGACCGCCTGCTTGAAATTGCTCATAAATACGACATAACCCTAAGCCTGGGAGATGGACTCAGGCCCGGTTCCATCCTGGATGCCACTGACCGACCCCAGTTAGAAGAACTCTTAACTATGGGTGAACTGGTTAAGAGAGCATGGGAACAAAACGTCCAGGTCATGGTGGAAGGACCAGGACATATCCCTCTCGACCAAGTTGAGATGAACATAAAACTCCAGAAGCGTGTCTGCCACGAAGCGCCATTCTATGTTTTAGGTCCTCTGGTCACGGATATAGCCCCGGGCTACGATCATATAGTCTCAGCCATAGGGGGAGCTATTGCTGCTGCGGCTGGAGCAGATTTCCTCTGTTATGTCACGCCTGCCGAGCACCTCGGCCTCCCATCAGTCGATGATGTAAGGGTTGGCCTCGTCGCCTCAAAGATTGCTGCCCACGCAGCTGATATCGTTAAGGGTGTCAAGGGCGCTCTGGATAGAGATTTAAGAATATCTGAAGCCCGGAAAAAACTCGATTGGGCAGAGCAGCGGGAACATGCCTTAGACCCCCATAAATTCCAGGAAATAAGAAATAAAAGAAAGTCAAAATCTACGGCCTGTTCCATGTGTGGTGAATTCTGTGCCCTAAAGATTGTGAGCGAATTTCTCAACCCTGGCGAGGGAAAGGCCGGTGACTTCCGCTTCTAAAAAACTTCTTTTTGGCACAGCAGGAGTGCCTTTATCTGCTTCTCCATCATCCACTTTAGCCGGTATTGGGAAAATTGCCCAAATGGGCCTTGAATGCCTGGAAATCGAGTTTGTCAAAGGCGTGAAGATGGGAACTGACTTGGCTCAGAAGATAAAAGAAGAAGCAAAAGCACTCAATGTAGCCCTCAGTGTTCACGCTCCTTATTATATAAACTTGAATTCGGCCGAGGAAGGAAAAAGGCTGGCAAGTCAGGAAAGAATCTTGAGCTCAGCCAGGATGGCCGAGATTTGCGGCGCTCGGAGTGTTGTATTTCACGCTGGCTACTATGGAAGAGTTGGACCTGAAAAAGCTTTTCAAACCATCAAGGAAGGATTGAAGGAGGTAGTTTCCATTTTAAAATCAGATAGAACTCCGGTTATGCTCAGGCCGGAAACATTGGGAAAAAGGACGCAGTTCGGCTCGCTCGAGGATATTCTTTATCTGTGCCGCGAGATAGATGGAATCCTGCCTTGTGTCGACTTCTGCCATATACATGCCCGGGAAGGAAAAGCAAACAGCTACAGTGAATTTCACCGAATCCTTAAAAAAATCGAAAAAAAGCTGGGAAGCAAGGCCATTAAGAACATGCACATTCATATATCTGGAGTTGAGTACAACGATAAAGGAGAAAAAAAGCATTTGAACCTGCGAGATTCCGATTTCCGTTTTGATGACTGGATTCAAGCTTTGAAGGACTATGGAGTTGAAGGAACGATCATTTGTGAAAGTCCTAACTTAGAGCAGGATGCGATGATGCTGAAGCAATTATATAGAGCATGAAGAACAAATACAAAATTGGGCGTAGACAAAATTGTACAGAACTAGAAACGCTAGAAAAGAAAATTTCATTGCGAGAAGAAAAGTTACATTGTCATTGCGAGAAAAGTTACATTGTCATTGCGAGGAGCACAGCGACGAAGCAATCTCATAAAAAAGGTTGAGATTGCCACGCTCCCTTTGGTCGCTCGCAATGACAGAGGGAATCTCAATGACAGAGGAAAAGAGAGGAATGCATAATGAGAGAATATAAGTTATTGATTAAAGGGAAATGGGAAGTATCAAAAAGCAGGCAAGA
>CAYTBG010000045.1:10692-19912 GCA_964435925.1 uncultured Eubacteriales bacterium
GAGAATATAAGTTATTGATTAAAGGGAAATGGGAAGTATCAAAAAGCAGGCAAGAAATCAAATCTCCTTATGATCAGAATGTTGTTGGTAAAGTCTATTTTGCCGAAAAGGATAAAACAGAAAAGGCGGTCACTGCCGCCCATGAAGCCTTCTCAGAAACAAAAAAGCTCTCAAGTCTGGAACGTGCTCATGTCCTGGAGAAAATATCTTCAGGAATTGAAAAAAGAAAGGAAGAACTGGCCAAGTCGATAACTCTCTCTGGTGGAAAAACGATCAAGGCATCCAGGATAGAGGTTGAAAGAGCAGCAAACACATTTAAAATTGCGTCTGAAGAAGCCAAAAGAATAGGTGGAGAAATCATTCCCCTTGATCTGAGTGCCCAAACAAAGGAGCGCTGGGGCTTAGTGAGACGCTTCCCTATCGGAGTAATTTCTGCTATCCCTCCCTTCAATTTCCCGCTTAATCTTGTTGCTCATAAAGTTGCGCCAGCCATCGCTTCAGGGAATACGGTTGTCTTAAGACCTTCTTCCCAGGTGGCTATAACATCCATCCTTCTCGGCGAAATCATAAACGAAACAGATTATCCACAAGGCGGAGTAAACATCGTTCCCTCTGGATATGAGGCAGCCGATATTCTCCTTACGGATGAGAGGGTCAAAATGGTCACCTTCACGGGAAGCCCGGCTGTTGGTTGGAAGCTTAAAAAGAAAGCCCATAAAAAAAAGGTGACGCTTGAACTCGGAGGGAATGCAGCCGTCGTCATCGAGCCTGATGTAAACCTTGATTTTGCCCTTCCCAGGGTGATACTGGGTTCCTTTTCTTACTCCGGGCAAATCTGCATATCCATTCAAAGGATATTTCTCCACGAGAAAATCTATGACCGGTTCATGGCTGATTTCATCCAAGCTGCAAAGAAACTCAAAATGGGAAATCCCCTTGAGGAAGAGACAGATATCGGCCCGATGATAAACCTTGATGCTGCAAAACAGACAGAGGAATGGATAAAAGAGGCAGTTGATAACGGCGCCCGCGTTGTCCTGGGAGGAAAAAGAGATGGAGTTATGTTTGAGCCGACAATACTGGAAAACGTAAAGCCCGAACTTCGCATCTCCTGGATAGAAGCATTTGCGCCGGTTGTGGTCATTTACCGCTATAAAGATTTTGAGGAAGCTTTAAGAGGAGTCAATCATTCAATCTATGGCCTTCAAGCTGGAATTTTCACAAATGACTTGAAAAAAGCTTTTCAAGCTTTCGAAGTCCTTGATGTGGGAGGTGTTATCATCAACGATATCCCCACTTTTCGAATCGACCATATGCCTTACGGCGGAGTTAAGGAGTCTGGCTTCGGCCGAGAAGGTCTTAGATACGCTATCGAAGAGATGACCGAAATCAAGCTAATGGCCCTAAACTTAAAAAAATAAAAAACAAGACCTGATCCCGTTATTGGGGCCTGGCACCAATTATAGGCACCAATTATAGACCTGACCCCGTTATTGGGGCCTGGCACCAATAAATTTCTTGACAGGCTTTTTTTAGAATCCTAAACTAAGATTTAAATCATACCGTTTTAAAATCTATTCTTACCCGGAGGGATTATATGAAAGTCGTAAGCTTGGCCAAGGTCAGGGATACAATAAAAGACCTAGTCCAGAAAGCAAATTTCGAACTCCAGGATGATGTGGTTGATGTCATCAAAGAAATGGAAAAAAAGGAAGAATCACCAGCAGGAAAAGAAGTCTTTAAACAAATTCTTGAGAACATAGAGATTGCCAAGGATGAAAAATTGGGGCTCTGCCAGGATACAGGTCTTGCTGTTTTTTTTGTAGAACTGGGAGAGGATGTAGAACTCAAAAAAGATGGCGGATTAGGAAGCCTAAGAGATGCTATCACCGAAGGCACCAGAGCTGGATATGAAGAAGGATACCTCAGAAAATCTGTCGTCGAGGATCCCATACGGAGAAAAAACACTGGAGATAACACTCCTGCTTACATCCACTGGGAACTTGTTCCAGGCGATATCTTCAAAGTGACTTTTATTGCCAAGGGAGGAGGCGCTGAAAATATGAGTTCTGTCCGGATGTTTGCTCCGGCTGCTGGGATGGAAGGTATTGAAGATTTTGTGGCTGAAACCGTGGATAAAGGTGGCTCAAATCCTTGCCCGCCAATTATTGTGGGGGTTGGCGTCGGCGGAAACTTCGAATATTCTACTCTCCTGGCTAAAAAGGCGCTTTTGAGAAGACCTCTGGGAACTCACAATGCTGATCCCTTCTACGCAGACATGGAAAGAAGGCTGCTGGAAAGGATCAATAATTTGGGAATAGGACCTCAGGGAATGGGTGGGAGGATCACTGCCCTGGCCGTTCATGTTGAAGCCTTCCCCTGTCACATCGCCTCCTTGCCAGCTGCAGTCAACATCGAATGCCATGCCCACAGAGTGCTGAGCTTCGAGCTATAAACAAATAGTAAACAATAAAAAATAAGGAGTGATTAAAACTCAAAAATCAAATTTTGCAAATGTTAAATAATGATATTCAATAACGGAATAATAAATGCCATTTAAAGGTTACGTTGAAATTTCCATTGAACGCTGTAAGGGGTGTAATTTATGTGTGATCCACTGTCCGACTGATTGTCTGGCACTTAACACGTCGGACACAAATAGCTACGGCTTACACTACGCCTACCTGACTGATGAGGATAAATGTATTGCCTGTCAAAACTGTTCAGTGATCTGTCCGGATGCAGCAATAACGGTTTACAAAAAGGTGGAATAACTTTCAATCATGGAGACAAAAGTTGGGTGAAATAAAATTCATGAAGGGCAATGAAGCGCTGGCAGAGGCGGCAATTCGTGCCGGCCTTCAGGGTTATTTCGGATATCCGATAACCCCTCAGTCAGAGGTGATAGAATATCTGGCCAGGGAGGAGCCAAAGCATAATTACGTTCTTATTCAAGCTGAAAGTGAGTTAGCAGCCGTTAATATGCTCTACGGATCAGCCGGTGCCGGAGGCCGGGTGATGACTACAACATCCTCCCCTGGATTTACATTGATGCAGGAGGGAATTTCCTACATTGCTTGTACTGAGCTTCCTTGTGTACTTGTCAACGTGGTCCGGGGAGGCCCAGGGCTTGGAACCATTCAACCCAGCCAAGGCGACTATTTTCAGGCCGTTAGGGGAGGCGGCCATGGAGATTACAACACCCCGGTACTGGGGCCAAATTCAGTCCAGGAGATGATTGACCACGTTTATCTGGCCTTTGAATTAGCCGACAAATACCTTACTCCGGTCGTGATTTTGTCCGACGGTGCTATTGGCCAGATGATGGAAAAGGTGACTCTGCCTGAACCTATCCCATACAAACCTAACAAGCCCTGGGCTACTACAGGGAAAACAGCTGATAGGGAAAGAAATATCCTCACCTCCCTCTTCATTCAGCCTGAAGCCATGGAAAAACGGAATTTGATGCTTCAGGAAAAATACAGAAAAATTAAAGAAAATGAGGTCCGGTATGAAGAATATCAGATAGAAGATGCTGAAATCATCGTTACAGCTTATGGTCTATGTTCACGGATTTCAAAAAAAGCAGTAGAACTCGCCCGGGAAGCTGGAATCAAAATGGGTCTCTTCAGACCCATCAGTCTATGGCCATTCCCCTCAAAACAAATAGAAGAGATCGCATCCAGAGATCAGGTCAAATTCTTCATTTCTATTGAAATGAATGCCGGCCAGATGGTGGAGGATGTCAGATTAGCTGTCTGCGGTAAAAAACCTGTTCATTTTTATGGTCGACAGGGTGGTATCGTCCCGACTCCCCAGGAGGTCTTTAATTCCATAAAGGAACACTTAAAGTAAAGGAAAATACCAATGAAAGAAGGATACGAGCTTATATACAAAAGGCCTAAGACCCTCGTCGACAAACGGATGCACTATTGTCCGGGATGTTTTCATTCAACCATTCACAAATTGCTGATGGAAGTGGTTGAGGAATTGGATATTCAGGATAAGACAATCGGTGTTTGCCCGGTTGGATGCTCGGTGTTTGCCTACGACTACCTGGATGTTGATATGCAGGAGGCTGCACACGGTCGTGCTGCTGCGGTAGCAACTGGAATTAAGCGGATGCTCCCCGACAGAATCGTTTTCTCTTATCAGGGGGATGGCGACTTGGCAGCCATCGGCCTAGCTGAAACCATCCACGCCTGCAACAGAGGCGAAAACTTTACCTTCATTTTCATCAATAACGGTATCTATGGTATGACCGGAGGACAGATGGCTCCAACCACACTGGAGGATCAAGAAACCACAACATCTCCCTACGGCAGAGCGCCAGATAAAGATGGTATGCCCTTGAAAATGTCAGAAATCGTCTCTCAATTTGACATGGTTGCCTATGTGGAAAGGGTCAGCTGTAATACACCGGCAAATACGAGGAAGGCCAAACGGGCAATCAGAAAAGCCTTTGAATTTCAGATGAAGGACTTGGGCACTACGTTTATTGAAGTCGCTTCCAACTGTCCTTCTGGATGGAAATGTACTCCAGAAGAATCATTAAACTGGTTAAAAGAGCACGTGTTGCCCTACTACCCACTTGGTGTTTTTAAAGAGCCTAGCAAAAAAGAGAGAGGCAATGAGGCCAGACAAACAAAAACGGAATAGTTTTTGTCGTTAGGAGATACAGATATGTTACAGGAAATGATCTTTTCCGGTTTCGGCGGTCAGGGTGTACTTTCTATGGGAACGCTTCTGGCCTACGCAGCCATGAAAGAAGGAAAAGAAGTAAGCTGGATGCCATCTTACGGGCCGGAGATGAGAGGCGGTACTGCAAACTGCATGGTTAACATCAGTGATCAAATGATATCTTCCCCCATTGTCAGCGAATACGATGTGGCTGTTGTTCTCAATCAGCCCTCCTTGAAAAAGTTTGAATCTAAGGTTAAAAAGGGTGGCATTCTCATCTGGGAATGCAGCACCATAAAGGAATCCCCAAGCCGGACCGATATAGATGTTTATCCAATCCCGGCCATTGATAAAGCCACCAACGAACTTAAAAATGTCAAAGTCATGAACATGCTGGCACTTGGTGCGCTGGTCAAAATTAATAAAATCGTTAAGAAAGAATCATTACTTCTTGCATTAAAGGAGACACTTCCCAAACGCCATCACCATCTGATTCCCCTGAATAAAAAAGCTCTCGAAATGGGGATGAAACTAATAAAATAAGCGAGACAAACGCTAAGGTTTCATCTACCTGGAGGGACTTGATTCATCTTATGTAGGTGTTTATCAAACCCAGAGTTATTTTTTATAACTATTGCAATAAACATTCAAAAAGTCTATAATTACTATCTTAATAATAACTTAAGACATGCGGCTGGTTTGGCCTACCTAGCTCATCTGGTTAGTCAAGCTTATTTTTAGAGGAGATAAACATGAAAAGATTCATCTTGGTTCTGCTTCCTTTAGTTATAGTACTCTTTGTCTGTGCGGAAGCAGAAAAAGCAAGCATTTTTGGCGACAATTCCTCTCAAGCGCCTGATTTCACGGTCAAAGATCTCAGAGGACGCGAAATATCACTCTCGGATTATAGTGGCAAAGTGGTTTTTTTGAATTTCTGGGCAACCTGGTGCCCCCCCTGCCGGGACGAAATCCCTGGTTTCGTTGAAGTGTACAAACAATATAAAGACAAAGGAATGGAGATCATAGGAATTTCTTTAGATGATAGAATAGGCCAGAAATCAGTCCTTAAATTCGTAGAAGAATATAAAATTAATTATCCCATTATCATGGGCACAGAAAAAATTCGTAATGATTATGACCCCGGTCCTTATATTCCAACAACAATCATTGTTGACCAGGAAGGAAAAATAAGGCACAGACATATTGGCTACATGAACAAAGAAACCCTTAAGGACTATTTTCTAAAACTAAAAAAAGAAGAGTAAAATATGTCCGGGGCTGAAAATGTTTCCATATTTGTAGCCATCTCCGCCGGATTAATCTCTTTCCTTTCTCCTTGCATCCTTCCTGTAATTCCCTCCTACTTAGCCTTTATCACTGGAATCTCACTCGAGGAACTCTCTCAGCAGGAGAATTTAAGAAAAGTCCGAAAAAAAGTCATCGCTAACTCCCTGATGTTTATTCTCGGCTTTTCTATTATTTTTATTGCTCTGGGAGCTTCAGCCACTTTTTTAGGTAAATTTTTATTCAGAAGCATCCGTTGGTTTGAAATAATCGGCGGAGTGCTTGTTATAATTCTTGGCCTTCATTTTGCAGGAATTTTCAGGTTGAAATTCCTTGACAGAGAAAAGAAAATTCACCTGAAAAAGAAACCCCTTGGTTATCTGGGGACATGCCTTGTGGGCATGGCATTTGGAGCTGGATGGACACCGTGTGTCGGTCCAATTTTGGGAGCCATCCTTGCCATGGCTGCCACAACTCAGAACATCTTTAAGGGCATTGCCTTGCTCGCTTTCTATTCTGCAGGATTAGGAATTCCCTTCCTCCTCTCAGCCATTATCCTTCACAAGTTTTTTGAGTATTTCAAGACTATCAGAAAATACTTCAAGGTTATCTCGGTAGTTGGAGGAGTGTTGCTGATTATTGTAGGAATTCTGCTTATTTCAGGTTATTTTTCTTCGTTATCGGGTTTTCTTGGAACACGCCTCTAAAACTTCTAAAACTCTTATCAAGCCCGTTTATTTGTACAATCAAAAATGTGGGTTTGATAAATCAAACCCCTACAAATTTATGGGGACAGGCTAATAAATCATGTTTTTTACCAGCGATAGACAACCGCAGCCCAGGTAAATCCAGCGCCAAAAGCATCCATCACAATAATATTTCCTTTTTTTAGCTGGCCTTCCTCCCAAAGCTCATGGAGACCTATAGGAACTGTAGCCACAGAGACATTGCCATATTTATGGATGTTTGAATAAACTTTTTCTGGGGGGAGCTTGAGGCGTCTTCCTGTTGCTTCGATGATCCTTATGTTAGCCTGGTGGGGAATAAGGTAATCTACATCCTCCTTCTTCAATCCAGCCAATTTCAAAGCTTCCAAAGCTGCCTCTCCCATTCGTTTCACGGCATGCTTGAAGACCTCGTTCCCTTTCATCTGAAGATAATGAAGCCCCTGGGCAACTGATTGGGATGTGGCTGGAATTCTTGTCCCCCCAGCAGGCTGGTAAAGAAGATTTCCTAATTTCCCGTCAGCCTTCCAGTAGTAAGAAAGCATTCCGGATTCGTCATCAGCCTCTTCAAGAACTGCTGCTGCGGCAGCATCGCCAAAAAGAACACACGTATTGCGGTCTTTCCAGTTTGTTACCTTGGTTAACAGCTCTCCCCCAATCAGAAGGATGCGCTTGGATGTTCCGTTTAAAATCAAACCTTCCGCCAGAATCATGCCATAGAGAAATCCTGTACAGCCAACAGAAATATCAAAAGCAGGAATATGGTCAGCCTCAAGCCCTTTCTGAACCCAGCAAGCAGTGGAGGGGAAAATTGTATCAGGAGTAGAAGTTGCTACTATTATAAGGTCAACATCCTTTACTTCAAGTCCAGCATTTTCGAGAGCTCTCCGACTGGCTTCAACTGCCAAATCAGATGTCGCCTGGTCTTCAGAAGCGATCCTCCTCTCTTTTATTCCGGTCCGACTTATAATCCATTCATCAGAGGTATCGACCATCTTTTCAAGATCTAAGTTGGTCAAAATCTTATCAGGAACATAAAATCCCGTTCCAGTAATTTTTATTCTTCGCTTCTTCTTTTTCTGCATGATTCCTCTAAAAAAACTATTCTATACCATACTTATTTCGCATTTGCAAATGCAGCAAAAGACAGGTAAAATCGAAAAACTAAAGTGAGAAAGCACAGATTTTTGTTTATTCCTCTTATCCTGCTTTGGATGTTCGCCTTCCTTCCCAGGACCTCATGGCCTCAAATGGTCCTGGGACAGTACGAAGATGAAGCACCTTTTAGAACTTGGAACACTTTCGGCATCACAACCGCTCGCTCCCTTGCCATGGGCGAAACACAATTCACTTTGGGCTCTGATTGCGCTGTTTCACTCACAAACCCCGCTCTCCTGACCAGACTTCCTAAAATCATTTTTACTGTGAATTCGTCTTTCAACATAGCCCAATTCTACAGGTATTCTATCGTGAATACAGGGCCCCTCTACACACGCGAAAATCTTTCTCTCGCCGTTATCGCCTTCGATTTTACCGGCGCCTCAATCAGATTGAAAAACTGGACTCTTGCTTTAAGTATTGGCCTTATCGAAAGTTACGACAGACCTCGTGCAGAAGATGTTTATGATCCTGCGGGCACGGTTTTATATCTTTTAAGAGTCGACCAAGAAGGGAGCCTAAAAAACATTAATCTTTCCATTGCCCGAAAACTCTTTGGCGGCTTTTCTATCGGAATTGGCCTCAACTATGCCTATGGCCTTCTCCAAAAAGACATTAGCGAACAGTGGAATACAAGTTCCATCACAATTACTGATAGTAAATCCCACAAATTTCAGGGCTTTTACATAAACGGAGGTCTTGTGTGGGAGTTGGCGGATAAAATCGAGGTTGCCGCAGTATTCCGAACGCCGTATGTTAAAAAGTCAAAAAGTGAGAGCTTCCTCAGTTACCTTTCTCCGGGAGGAGATACGGATATTATAATCGAAGCTTCTTCCCGCGATGAGTACAAACAGCCCTTTGTGGCAGGCATAGGAGTAAGCTACAAATTTTCCCCCAAGTTCAGAGCTGCTTCTGATTTTACTTTCTATAACTGGTCGAAATACAGAGTCAATTATTTTGAAGAAGAACTCGAGAGAGATCTCAAAGATATAATCAAGATTGGAACCGGGATTGAGCACTCGAGTTCAAGGCGCATTTTCGGTCAAGAAGTCAATATTCCCTTAAGAGCAGGCTTGATTTATGATCCCCAGCCGATGAAAGAACCCAATTCATCCTATTTTTATCTTTCCTTGGGGACAGGTATTCACTGGGGAAAATTTCTTTTTGACGGAGCGGTGATTTTGGGCAGGGAGAGAGGTTCTGGAAACTCCCTCACCGCAAGTAAAGTCGCCCTTTCTTTCAGTTTTCGATTATAGGTTTAGGGAGTTAGCCTGGATTATTCACGGATCGAGTTTGCTGCAGATGCGAGGCACAGGGCATGCGGCTGTGGTTCTTCACCGCAAATGCCCTGTAACGAAGCAGATGCGGTGAAA